>JAUUSJ010000035.1 GCA_030841965.1 Blautia sp. | reverse complement strand
ATCAGCGTATGTCGAAAAACCGTGGGAACGAACGTGTTTTTGGAGGACATATCTATGAACTCTCTTCGCGTCTGATTCCAGAACATATCTATAAATTCTCTTTGCGTCTGTTCTCGACCCTCCTCATGCCTGATTCCACTACAGCAATTATCCAAACAACAAAAATTTACGCCCCCCTCTTTGAACAAATATGTTGATATTTTTTCTCATTAGTGCTAGAATAGTACAAGAATGAAAAAAGCATAGATACAAGGTCTCCCGGGAGGAGCGAACAGGAAAGTGAGTAGAGGCTCACACGGCGATGCCACTGTGAAGGAGGAATCCGAAGTCAGTAAACTGCCTTGTTTTGTAAAAAAGCTAGATTCGATGCTAGAGATGGATTGTTTTCTAGATGAGGCTTATTTAGTTTTTTTATGAAAAGATTCGTGGGAGAGTTGTATGGAATGAGAAGATTTAAGGGCTACCTTCGGGTAGCTTTTTTTTCGTTCTATTATTTTATTTGAGGAGGAAGAAATTATGAGCAAAAAAGAGAGAAAACTTATCACAACGATAGCGGCAATTGCTCTCGCACTCTGTGTAACCCCAATTGCGAACGCTATGCATATCATGGAGGGATATCTGCCAGTTGGATACTGTATCGGCTGGGGAATTATCTGTGTTCCATTTTTGGTGGCAGGATTTTTGTTTATAAAGAGAACACTCGGAGAAAATAGAAAAGCATTAATCCTTCTGGCGATGTCAGGAGCATTTATATTCGTTATTTCTTCTTTGAAGATTCCATCTGTGACAGGAAGTTGTTCTCATATGACGGGAACAGGTCTTGGAGCGATTTTATTTGGACCGACTTGCGTCAGCGTGCTTGGAATTATCGTATTATTATTTCAGGCAATCTTATTGGCACACGGCGGACTTACGACACTCGGAGCGAATACCTTTTCCATGGCAATCGCAGGACCATTTGTTTCCTACGGAATTTATCAGATTTGTAAAAAATGTAATCTAAATCGCAAGGTCAGTGTATTTTTAGCAGCAGCGATTGGTGATTTATTTACATACTGTGTGACAAGTATACAGCTTGCCCTCGCCCATCCATCTCAGACAGGAGGAGTGGGAGCTTCAGCAGTGAAGTTTTTGGCTGTATTTGCACCAACACAGCTTCCTCTTGCGATTATTGAGGGAATTTTAACAGTCATTATAGTAATGGGATTGGAGTCTTTTGCAATGCCAGAGTTAAAGTCAATCGGATTTGTGAAGGAGGCGTAGGATATGTCGAAAGATAAAAAAACAGTTATTATTTTATTAATTATCGTTGCACTATTAATTGTCGTTCCACTTTTCGCGCTAAGAGGTGCGGAGTTTGGCGGCTCTGATGATGCGGGAAGTACCGTGGTGGAGGAAGTGGATCCAGATTATGAGGTAAAATATACGCCTCTTCTTGAGAATATTTTAGGTGGAGAGCTTCCAGGCGAGATTGAGAGTTTACTGTTTTGTGTTCAGACAGGAATCGGCGTTGGAATTATCGCTTTTTGTATGGGACGTCTTGTAGAGCGCAAAAAACAAGAAGAGTTAAGAAAAGAGGGAAAATAATATATGATTGCCATTGACAAATTATGCTATTACTCGAATTTAAGATATGTAAATGCGGGAGAGAAATTTGCATATGCGGTACTCACACTCTTATTTTGTGTGGCAAGCCGCTCCATTCCAATGGCAGTGCTTATATTGATTGTAAATGGGATTCTCACTGTGTATAAGGGTGGAATCCCATTTTCTCGTTATATGCATTTTATGACAGTACCTCTCGTATTTTTATTATTAAGTACATTGGCGATTTTAATTAATATTAGCAAAACTCCGATGAATGCTTTCGCAATATCGATTGGAGAGTGGTATATTACTTCCAGCTGGCAGGCACTTTATCAGGGATTTCAGCTTATTTTGACGGCACTTGCCAGTGTTTCTTGCCTGTATTTTTTATCATTAAATACTCCAATTACCGATATTTTGACTGTCTTGAAGAATTTACATTGTCCAGCTTTGATTATTGAGTTAATGCTTTTAATATATCGATTTATTTTTGTACTTCTCGATATCTCGTCGGCGATTTCTATCTCACAGGATGCAAGGCTTGGGAACAAGGACTTAAAAACATCATATCAGTCTTTTGGAAAATTAATCTCTATATTGTTTATTCGGGCGATGAAAAAGTCAAACTCGCTTTACGATGCGATGGAGTCGAGATGTTATGATGGATATATCCATGTTTTAAGCGAAGATTTTCCGCCAAAGAGAAAAAATATAATATTCATAATTTTATTTGAAGTACTATTATTTGCAATCACGATAGGAGGGTATTTGCTTTGAGTGAAAATATAAAACAAGATGATATTATTTTGGAGGCGAAAGACTTATATTTTTCCTATGACGGGGAGAAAACATACTCTCTCGATGGACTTTCGCTTAAAATACGAAGAGGGAGAAAGATTGCCTTTATGGGAGCGAATGGCTCTGGAAAATCCACTTTTTTCTTATGCTGTAATGGGATTCATAAGCCGACAAAGGGAAGTCTATATTTTAACGGAGAGCCAGTGGATTACTCGAGAAAGGGGCTTTTAAAACTTCGTGGAAAGGTCGGAATTATCTTTCAAGACCCAGATAATCAGCTCTTTTCTGCCAGTGTATATCAAGAAATCTCTTTTGGAATCCTAAATCTCGGTGTTCCAGAGGATGAGGCGAAAAAAGAGGTGGAAAAAGTAATCGACTATTTGGAGATTACACCATTTCGCCATAAACCAACCCACGCTTTAAGTGGCGGGCAAAAAAAACAGGTATCGATTGCAGATATTTTAGTGATGCATCCAGATATTATTATTTTAGATGAGCCAGCAGCCGCACTCGACCCAAAACATACGACGATGGTAAATCGAATCGTCGACCAACTGACAGAAGACGGAATTACCGTGATGATGGCGACACATGATGTCAATTATGCACTAAGCTGGGCGGATGATGTCTTTCTCTTTAAAGACGGCAAGGTTTTGCTTGAGGGGGATGCAGTGTCGGTCTTCGAGAATATGGAGGCATTAAAGGAGACAAACTTAGAGCAGCCAGCGGTTATGCAGCTTTTTTTTAGTCTCTGTAGGAAGAAGATTTTGGACGAGAGTCTACCTGTGCCTAGGAATTTGGAGATGTTGGAGAGATATATTGAGGGTATTGTGTAGTGATGGAAAAGATTTAAAAATAGACGCCGAGATTAAGATAAGGTAAAATCTTGGTTAGTTGGTGTAATGGGGACAGACGCAAAGAGAGTCCGTAGATATATCCTCCAAAAACACGTTCGTTCCCACGGTTTTTCGACATACGCTGATATATGCCGCTTCCCGCAAACTCGCAGCTACGCTGCTCAGACAGTGCTCCAGCGGCAAAGCTAAGTATATCGAAAAACCGTTCCACTCTCTATCGTTTTTGGAGGATATATCTACGGACTCTCTTCGCTGTGTATTGGCAAAACAATGTAAAATGATATCAGGGTCGAAAGGTCGGAAATCCGATGCAAGCTTGCTTGCAAGAGGGTTTTTGACCCCGACATCATAAAATTTTTTTATAAGAACAACTATTATACAGTTTCCATGTGAATTTTTCGCTTTTTTACTTACAAAAATTTTACGTAATTTCCACTTAAGTAGTCTCTCTCTCAACAAGCATCGTAGAAAAAGTCAAATGCTTAGGACTGGGTTTCTCCCCAGAAGGAGCATTTATTTCTTCAATTATCATTTCAGCTGACTTAACCCCCATTTCGTGAGCCGGCATTTCCATCGAAGTCATCGAAGTTTGAAGCATACCTCCCACAGAATGTCCAGTCAAACTAATAATTTTAATTTCCCCAGGAAGAATTTCTCTCTCTTTTAATGCTCGAATTGCCCCTAGTCCTTGAATATCGACACAAGCGATAATAGAGTCCAGCTCATAATTATCATCTAGGAGCTGATTGGTGCATTCATATCCATACTCAAAGCTATTTACAGGATACGTTGTACATTCACTTAGATTTTCTTGTAGCCCTAATTTCTTTATCGCTTTTTGATACCCTTCCTGCCTTTTTTTGTACGGTGCCAAATGCTGGGAACCCGCAATCAGTCCCATTTCTCTGCAGCCCTTCTCGTAGAGAAAATGAACTGCATCATAAGCACATGCCTCGTAGTCTGCGACAATACTGCTAATATTTCGCTCCTGTCGTCTCACCAATTGAAGAACAGCAATGCCACTTGCCTTGATATCGCGGATTAATCGCCCGTTCCTCCCTGTGGCGGCAATAATAATACCGTCAATAAATCCATTCCTCAGTCGATTCAGACATTCCTTCTCTACTTTGGGATTATCCTCTGTGACGCAGATTATCGTGGCGTACCCCAATTGACGAGCTTTTTCTTCAATCCCTTGAAGTATCTCGGAGAAGATAGCGAGATGAAGTCTTGGGATGACAACACCGATTGTATGCTTTTTTCCCTGTCTAAGTGCTCTTGCCATAACATTGGGATGATATCCTAATTCTTTTGCAGCTGCATAAATTCGTTCCTTTGTATCTGGATGTACATAAGATGTATTATTTAATGCACGTGAAACTGTACTTACATCGACACATGCCAACCGTGCCACGTCTTTTAATGTTGCCATTTTTCCTCCTTTATATGCAAACGTTTGCATGAAAACTATAATATTATCATAAATATAAGTTTATTATAGCTAGTTACACGCAAAATTACAAGCAGAATAAAAAAAGAATACTCTGAAATTTTATTATACAAAATGCACAATAAATATATGATTTTTTAGTGAAAATCCAGAAATATGCAAATCTTTGCAGGGTATATGCAAGATATTGCAGACAAGGGCAAATCCATTGACGAGGAGATTTATTCATGATATAACTAAATCACGATAAACAAACGATTGCTGATAAACTTCAAAATTGTAAGCGCGCGGTACAAAAAAAGAAACTTAGGCAGTGTAAATGTTTATAGAAATGAATGATAAAAAGAACTATAAAATGAAGTAACTATTCAGAGTCAAGCTCAAAAATCCTTTGGATTTTCTCGCTGTGGGCTTCTCGCCAAATGCTTTTTCAAAACTGTATTTATGAATACCAATATTTAACATACAGTTTTTGAAAAAACGCTTGACTCTGAATAGTTACAAAATGAAAAAAGATAAAGGAGAATTATATTATGGCTAAAGTTAAAAATTTTAAAACAATCTTCCCTGCAGTTTCTGTACCTTTAAATGATGATTATACAATCAATGAAGCGGAATTTCGTGCATATCTTCGCTGGATTAAGAGCTTCTACGGAAAAGGAATGGACGGTCTTGTATGTAATGGACATACAGGAGAAATCACAGGCTTGACAAGAGCAGAGAGAAAACGTGTTGTGGAAATCTGTGCGGAGGAATGTGGAGATGTTATGACTATCATTTCTGGTGTTAATTGTGAGAATACACAGGAATCTATCGAGATGGCAGCTGAGGCAAAGGAAGCTGGCGCAGATGGTATTTTATTGATGCCTCCTCATATGTGGTTGAGATTCGGTATGAATCCAGACGCTCCTTTCGAGTATGTAAAAGATGTCGCAGAAGGTGCAGATATCGATATTATCATCCATTTATATCCAGCGACAAGCAAGGCTTTCTATCCTGTTGAGACATTAATTAAAATGTGCAAAGAAATCGACCATGTAAAATGCATTAAGATGGGTACACGTGTTACTTCCATCTATGAACATGATGTAAGACTCCTTCGCGAGGAATGCCCAGATATCTCTCTTATTACTTGTCATGACGAGACACTCTGCGTAAGCTGGTTCCCAGGAATGGACGGTGCTTTAATCGGTTTCGCAGGATGTGTTCCTGAGATTATCTGCCCTGCACGTGAAGTATTTGCAAACCCAGATAAACATACATTAAAAGAAGCCCAAGATTGGTCCGACCGTATTTATCATATTTCTCAGGCAATCTATGGCGGTGGACAGCCTTCTGGTGAGGCACATGCTCGTCTAAAAGAGGCATTATATCAGAGAGGAATTTTCTCCAATGCTAAGATGAGAAAACCTGTTCTCCCATTAAATCAGGAGGAGAAGGACTGGGTAGCTCTTGGACTTAAGAGAAGTCAGCTTCCAGAAGTGGATATGAGTCAGTTCAAATAAAATAAAACTTAGATTTTGTTACTTATTTTTATTGCTTTGAGAGAGGCGCTAAATTTAGACCTCTCTCTTTTTTTCAAGGAGGGTTATAATGAGCAACGAAAATAAAGAAAACGCAGTTTTTGGTTCTGATATTAAACGTCTTCCGATAAAGGAACTGGCAAAAAGAATTGGTCCCGGGCTTATCGCTACTGGTATTGTAATCGGTCCTGGAGCTGTCACAACCTCAGCGATGCTTGGAGCAAATTTTGGATACGATTTAATCTGGTTGATTATTCCAATTATTTTCATGGGAATTACCTTTATGATGACGACAAACCGCCTCGCAATCATAACAGGTCTTCCTAGTCTACACGCAATTCGCAAATATTATGGACCTGTAGCATCGGGAGTTGTGGGTGTAGCCATATTCTTATCTTGTCTGTTTTTTACGATGGGAAATATATCGGGAACAGGAGCGGGAATGAATTTGATATTTGGAATTAACTGGAAGATTGGCTCTGCGATTATGATTGTAATTGTTTTATACTGCTATTTCGCCAAAAATGTATATTCTAAAGTGGAGAAAATCATCACACTCTGTATTCTTCTTATGATTCTCTCTTTTTATATTACCCTTATAGGTGTCGGTGGTCCTGACCCTGTACAGTTAGGAAAAGGTCTAATTGGTTTTCGCCTGCCAGAGGGAAGTCTTGCGACGGCTTTAGCTTTCATCTCCACGAATGCAGCTATTACGGCCGGTATCTATGCTACTTATCTGGGAAAAGAGAAAAAATGGAAAAAAGAAGATTTATTCAATGGAGTTATGTTTACAGATGCCCTTGTCCATGTTATTAGTGTCGTCTTGATTTCTGGGGCAATTATATTAGTGGGAGCCATTGTTCTACATCCTCAGGGATTAAGTATTAGTACACCCGCTCAGCTTGCGGAAATGCTCGTTCCTATCATGGGAAATGCAGCAAGATATATTATGGGGTTGGCATTAGTAGGAGCTGGCTTTTCCTCTCTCTTGGCAAATACACAAAGGGGAATGGTTCTTCTCGGTGCTGGGTTTAATAAGGATGTCGGATTGGAGACAAAGTTTGTGCGGATTGGGTGTTTGATTTGTCTTATATTTTCGATGATTATATGCTATAGCTATAATGGCTCTCCGACAGAATTAATCCTCATGGCCAATATTGCCACCTCTATCGCGACACCAGTCGGAGGATTTTTCATTTTGCTTTTACTGTGGAGAAAGGATGTCAATGAAGGATACAAAAGTCCAACAGCTTTGAGGATATGTATGACTATCAGCTATATTTTTGTTCTAATTATGACAGTATCTGCTCTGTCCACTGCTCTTCCTAAGTTGCTGGCGTTCTTTCAGTAGTTTAGAGCATGATTTTCTCTTATTGGGAAGAAAATTATTTGACTACTATATCTTGTCAAGACTAAAAACTGCCTAGAATTTCACAGAGAATTTTGTGAGATATTAGGCAGTTTTTTCTCTTGCCAAGACTCCTCTTTTGCGGTAATATAGTTCATGTACGAAACACAATATATAGTTTTGATATGTCAAAAGTTTACAAGATATTGTGAATTTTTCAAATATCAAAATGGTCGAAGATATAGGAAATAAGCGGTTTTCGCCTGAAAAGCAGAGGGCTTGGCAGCAAGAGACTTTTCGGGAGAGATAATAACTGGCGAAGGTATCATACAAGATATAGTGGTTATTATTCAGAAAAACGCTTTTGTTTTGTAAATAAATCGAGTAGGAACTTATATTTTATGATGACTGTAAAAAAGAAGAAGAGGTGGGAGAGAAGATGACAGCAACGATTAGAGTGAAAAATAAAGTAATTAAGAGGAATGGAACGGAAGTTAGCTTTGATGTTAGAAAGATTACAAACGCAGTGAGAAAGGCAAACGGAGAGGTTGACAATATTCATAAGCTGAATGAATACCAGATTGGCGCTGTGGCTGAGGAGATTGCAGAGAAGGTTGAAAATATGTCTCACGCAGTCAATGTGGAAGATATCCAAGATATGGTTGAGACAGGAATTATGCAGATGCGAGGATATGAGGTCGCTCAAAAATACGTTCGGTATCGCTATAAGAGAGAGATTGCCAGAAAATCCAATACGACAGATAATGGAATACTTGCCTTAATTGAGCATATAAATGAAGAGGTAAAGCAGGAAAACTCCAATAAAAATCCAGTCATTAATTCCACACAGCGTGATTATATGGCGGGAGAGGTCAGCAAAGATTTGTCCAAGCGTATTTTGCTTCCAGAGGAGGTCGTGAGAGCACATGAGGCGGGAATTATCCATTTTCATGACTCCGATTATTTCGCTCAAAAGGAGCATAACTGCGATTTGATTAACTTGGAGGATATGCTTCAAAATGGAACTGTCATTAGTGATACTTTGATTGAAAAGCCACATAGTTTCTTCACGGCATGTAATGTAACGACGCAGATTGTGGCGCAGGTGGCAAGTAACCAGTACGGAGGACAATCCTTTACATTGGCTCATTTAGCACCATTTGTCGATATTAGCAGAAAGAAATTGCGTGACCAGGTGCTAGAAGAAAGAAGAGAATGTGGAGAGAGCATGGATGAAGAGATTATTGGAAAAATTGTGGAAAAGAGATTGCTCTCAGAGATTAAGAGTGGAATTCAGACCATTCAGTACCAGCTTATCACACTTATGACTTGTAACGGACAGGCGCCATTTGTCACAGTATTTATGTATCTGGATGAGGTTCCAGAGGGAAAGACGAGAGATGACTTGGCACTTCTTATCGAGGAAGTTTTAAAGCAGAGAATGCAGGGCGTAAAAAATGAAAAAGGCGTCTGGATTACACCAGCATTTCCAAAGCTTATCTATGTATTAGACGAGGATAATATCACAGAAGATTCCAAGTACTGGTATTTGACAGAGCTCGCCGCCAAATGTACGGCGAAACGTATGGTTCCAGATTATATTTCTGCCAAGATTATGAAGGAATTAAAGCAGGGGGATGTCTATCCTTGTATGGGATGTCGCTCCTTCCTCACGGTGGAGGATAGTCAGAGAAATCCAGATGGAAGCCATAAGTTTTATGGACGATTTAACCAGGGCGTTGTCACAATCAACTTAGTCGATGTCGCCTGTTCCTCCTACGGAGATATGGATAAGTTCTGGGAGATTTTGGAGGAGAGATTGGAGCTTTGTCACAGAGCACTTCGTTGTCGTCATGAGAGATTGCTCGGCACAATCTCCGATGTCGCACCGATTCTTTGGCAGTACGGTGCACTCGCTCGATTGAAAAAGGGAGAAAAGATAGATAAATTATTGTACGATGGGTATTCGACCATTTCTCTTGGATATGCGGGACTCTATGAAATGTGCGTGAGAATGCTTGGCAAATCTCATACAACCGAGGAGGGAAGAGAATTTTCTCTCGCTGTTATGCAGAAATTGAATGATAAATGCAAGGAGTGGAAGGAGGCGGAGCATATTAGCTACTCCGTATACGGAACGCCGATGGAGTCCACGACCTATAAATTTGCAAAATGCCTACAAAAACGTTTTGGAATTATCGAGGGAGTGACTGATAAAAACTATATCACGAATAGCTATCATGTTCATGTAACGGAGGAGATAAATGCATTTGAGAAATTAAAATTCGAGGCTGATTTTCAGAAATTATCTCCAGGCGGAGCAATCAGCTATGTCGAGGTTCCAAATATGCAAAATAATATCCCAGCTGTCTTGTCCGTTATGAAATTTATCTATGAAAATATTATGTATGCGGAGCTTAATACAAAGAGTGATTTCTGCGAGGAATGTGGATATGACGGAGAGATTCTGATTAAGGAAGAGGAGTCTGGAAAGCTTATCTGGGAATGTCCAAATTGCGGCAATCGAGACCAGAATAAAATGTTTGTGGCGAGAAGAACTTGTGGATATATCGGAACACAATTTTGGAATCAGGGAAGAACACAGGAGATTAAAGATAGAGTACTACATTTGTAGAAGATAATATAAGTCGGCTGTATATGGCAGCCGACTTTTCTAGCATAAATTTTGGTTTCACAGATTTTAAGAAAGAAGTGAGAATAAAAGGAAAGAGGATTGGTGAAAATAATGAATTATGGAACAATAAAAAAATATGATATTGCCGATGGACCAGGGGTGAGAGTAAGCCTTTTTGTGTCAGGATGTCGTCATCACTGTAAGGGCTGTTTTAATGCGGAGACATGGGATTTTCAGTATGGGAAGCCTTATACGAAGGAGACAGAGCGAGAGATTTTAGAGGCATTAAAGCCAGATTATATCGCAGGATTTACTGTGCTCGGAGGAGAACCGTTCGAGCCGGAAAATCAGGTGGAGGTTGTAAAGCTTTTGAAAAAAGTGAGGGAGACTTATCCAGAGAAGACGATATGGTGCTATACGGGTTATCTCTATGATGTGGATTTGATAGAGGGCGGAAAGGTTTATACGGATGTCACCAAGGAGATGCTATCTTATATTGATACGTTAGTGGACGGTGAGTTTATAGAAGAGCAGAAGGATATAAGTCTGCAATTTCGAGGGAGTAGAAATCAGAGGATTATTGCGCTTTCTAAATGAGAAGAAGATTAAGAGGTAGTGTGAAATTTGGATAATTTGGGGAGTGGAGACAGACGTGAATACAGACGCGAAGACAGACGCAAAGAGAGGTAGAAGATATGGCCTCAAAAAACACGTTCGTTCCCACGGTTTTTCGACATACGCTGATTTTTGTCGCTTCCCGCAAACTCGCAGCTACGCTGCTCAGACAGTGCTCCAGCGACAAAGCTAAGTATATCGAAAAACCGCTCCACTCTCTATCGTTTTTTGAGGACATATCTTCTACCTCTCTTCGCTGTGTGTTGGCAAAACTTTATAAATTTTAAAATTCTTTTTTATAAGGATAACTACTACAATAGTTTCAATGTGATTTTTCTGTTTTTTCTTGTAAAAATTTTATGCTATCTATTAAAAAAATAATTGACAAAATTCACATATCATGATATATTGAACATACAAAGTGATTAGCACTTATTACAACAAAATAGTTAATTGTATGGTGATTTGAATGCGATTATAGTTCAAGAGAGTATCTTGGATTATAGTCGCTTTTTTATTTTATCATGGCTTTCTCTACAGCCCCTGAGGAGAAAGTATGGGGTCAATAAGTTGTTTGTTGTATTTGTTACAAGTTGATAAAAATCAGTTTAAAGTTTTGTTTGGATGGTGCACCTTTAAGAAAGCTGAATACTGAAATAATAATTGAGGAGAAACATAATATGGTAATTGTTGGAATTGGAGATTTATTAATACCACAACAATATATAAAAGAAGGCTTTGATATTCTTGAGAAAGAAGGTCATGAGGTTCGTACAATTCAATGGAATTTGGATAGTTACGAAGAACTTCAGCATATTAACTTAATTGTGGAAACCCAAGGAAGTGAGTCAGTAGAAGTACCTCAATATATTTTGGATAGTGTGAAAGATGCTGACATGATTATTACACAGTTTTGTCCAATAAATAAAGCAGTTATAGATTACTGCCATAATTTAAAAGTTATAGGAGTTTTGAGAGGTGGGGTAGAAAATATCAATCAGGAATATGCAGCTACAAAAGGAATTCAAGTTTTCAATACTAGTGGTAGAAATGCCACGGCAGTTGCAGATTTTACTGTTGGTATGTTGATTGCAGAGTGCCGAAATATAGCAAAAGCTCATAAAAATCTAAAGGAAGGAAATTGGATTAGGGATTATGATAATGCAAATATGGTACCAGACCTTGAAGGGAAGACAGTAGGAATCATAGGATTTGGAGCCATTGGGCGCAAAGTAGCGAAAAGACTTTATGGTTTTGATGTGGATATATTGGTATATGATCCATATGTAAGTGAAGTACCGGAATATGTTAAGTTGACATCCTTAGACGAATTGTTAAAGGAGTCTATGTTTGTGACTTTGCATATGCGTCTTACAAAAGAGACACAAAGAATTATGAATGCGAATACACTATCGAAGATGCGTCGAGAAAGTTATTTAATCAATACTGCAAGATCTGGACTTGTTGATGAGCAGGCTTTATATAAAGCTCTTAAAAATAAGGAGATAAAGGGTGCTGCCATTGATGTTTATGACAGTGAACCACCTGGAAAAGAGTATCCGTTGGTAACACTGGATAACGTAACTATAACCCCTCATCTTGCTGGAGGTACAACAGATGCATTTCTTAATTCGCCCAAATTGCTAGCAAAAAATATAAAGGATTATTTATACAGGAATTATATTTGATGCTAGTGGTGGAATGGTGATGAGATAATGTCTCTTTGTAAAAATTTTGGAGAAGTTAGTTTAAGAATAAAAAGTCTATTGCACATAAAATAACGGAATTTTTAAATATATTTGAACAACAAATAAATGTAGAGAAAGAAAGGAAAATACAATGTCATTAGTAAATATAAAAGATATGCTTGAAAAAGCAAGAAAAGAGAAATATTGTGTAGGTGCGTTTGATGCATCCACACTTGAAATGGCTATCGCCATTATAGAAGCTGCAGAAGAAAAGAAATCTCCGGTAATTATAATGGGTCTTACTCCAGATCTTGTGCAAGGAAATGAAGGAATGCTTGATTATTGGACATATGCGCTCCGTAAAATGGCTGAGAATGCTTCAGTCCCTGTATGTCTTCATTTGGATCATGCAACAGATATGGATTTTCTAAAGAGATGTATTGATGCTGGTTTCACTTCTGTCATGTATGATGCTTCTACTTGTTCATTGGAGGAGAATATTCGTCTTAGTAAAGAGGCGGTAGATTATGCCCATGCACATGGTGTTACAGTGGAAGCAGAACTTGGACATGTAGGTGATGGTATTATATCTGGAGAACTTAAGAAGGATGAAGAGTATGATAATCCAGATGATTATCTTACTAATCCAGAAGAGTTGATGCGCTTTGTTGAGGAGACAGGTGTGGATTGTCTGGCAGTGGCAGTAGGAACTTCTCATGGCGTATATGTACATACTCCGCAACTTCGTTTTGATCACCTTGATAAATTAAATGCAATCTCCAAAGTTCCGATGGTTATGCATGGTGGTTCTGGTACACCAGATGACCAGATCAAAGAAGCAATTCAAAAAGGAATTTGTAAATTGAATATTTATTCGGAAATGTTAAGTGCTTATTATTCAGAACTTAAGAATAAACTTGATACTTCAGGAACTCTTGCGATTTGGCCTAGTAAAGCAAATATTGAGCCATTGAAGGCTGTAAAAGAAGTTGTAAAAGAAAAAATTGAATTATGTGGTTCAGTAGGAAAAGCTTGATAAAGGTGGGGGAAGGTTATGAAACAATATTTAATAGGAATTGATGCAGGTAATACATCAAGTAAAGTAGTTATATTTGATAGAAATGGAACAGTAGTATCAACAGCGGCAACACCAAGTACGAAATTTAAGAAAAGAGGAGAAGGCTTTGAGGAGTTCGATGTAGATGAATTATGGAATTTAATTGCTACATGTATACAGGAAGCCATTAATTTGGCAAATATTGAAGCGAAAGATATTAAAGGGATTGGTGTAACTTCTTTTGGAAATGGTTTGGTATTCGTAGGTAAGAGTGGAGAGACTATTGCTCCAGGATGTTTCTCTCAGGATTATAGAGCAAATGATATCATTGATTTGTATAAGAAGGAAGGAACTTATGATAGGATTAATGAAATTGTAAAGGGAACACTTTTTGCAGGTGAACCTGGACCAATTTTACGCTGGTACAAAGAACATGAACGTGAAACCTATGACAAAATCGGTGGTATATTGATGTTTAAAGATTATATTATGTACAAACTGACGGGTGTATTTGCTACAGATTTAAACGTATTTGGTGGTTCCTTTATGGTAGATATGGATACGATGGAATACTCACGAGAACTTTTGGAATTGTATGGAATTGAGGAGCTATATGATGCGCTTCCTAAATTGGCAAATGAGCCTACAGACATTGTGGGCACTGTTACAAATGTAGCAGCAAGTGTGACTGGATTGATGGAGGGAACTCCTGTAGCAGCTGGTATGATGGATATTCTTGCATGTTTAGTTGGCTCTGGTGCAACAGGCGAGGGGGTTTATACAGGAATTGCAGGAAGTTGGTGTATCAATGAGACACATTCAGATAAGATTATTCCGAATGCATCTTCCAATATGCCTTATATTTATAAAGGTGAATATTTAAATTGTTCTTATACAGGAGCTAGTGGAACAAATTACGAATGGTTTACGAAAGCTCTTGGTGGACAGGCAAAATTGATTGCTAATGAGAGAAATATTTCTTTTTATCAGGTACTGGATGAATTAATTTCTTCTATTAATCCTGCCGATAGTAAGGTGATTTTTAGTCCCTTTGTAGCTCAGCCAAGTATTCATGTGAATGCAAAGGCGAACTTTTTTAATATTGACCAGAATACATCTTATGCAGAAATTTGTTATGCAGTGGCAGAAGGAGTGGCATTTATCCATAAATATCATATTGATTTCCTGAAAGCAGCTGGTTTGCCTTTGAAATCCATTCGTTTTACTGGTGGAACCTCTAAGAGTCCTGTGTGGAATCAGGTATTTGCTAATGTACTTCAGACTCCGATTTCTGGTGTTGACTGTGACGAGACAGGAGCACTTGGAGTAGCTATTGTGGCAGGGATTGGAGCAGGTGTATATAAAGATTATGAGGATGCATTTGCTTGTGCAGTAAAAATTAAAGACCCAGTAATGCCTGATGAATCAACGTATAAAGTACTTGAAGAAAAATATAAGACATGGACTAGAATCAATGAAATCATGACAGCATATTGGAATGAATTGTAAATTTAAGTTTTTATAAAAATGACAATATAAATTGAATTATGTAATTTAATCAAAAAGGCAATATAAATGAAATATAAGAAAGTGGGAAAAGAAAATGAGTAAAACTAAAATTTTATGTGTATACGATGGTGGAATAACAAAAGAACTTATGGAACAGATGAAAGATTTAGAGCAGTATGGAGCAGAGGTTACCCTTGTTGAAGATACGGACATGTATGCTATGGGACCAATCACAGATCGCATGCTTCTCATTGAACAGAATGGCATTGATGCGGCTCCTGATTGTCAGAATCTTTTAGATGCTTGTGAGGATAAAGATATTATCGTTGTTCATGTTGCTTCTATTAACAAACATGTCATTGATAAGTGTAAAAACCTTAAAGTTGCAGCAGTTCTTCGAGGTGGTTTTGAAAATGCAGATGTATCTTATCTTACCGAAAAAGGTATTCCTCTTATCAATGCACCTTGGAGAAGTGCCGATGCAGTTGCTGATTTTACAGTTGGTATGATGGTTGCAGAAAATAAAAATATTGCAAGAAGCCATAAAATGATTTTTGAAGGAAAATGGTGTAAAAAGTATACAAATCAGGAGTATATCCATAACATGCGTAATTGTACAGTAGGTTTAATTGGTTATGGATATATTGGAAGTCGTGTTGCTAAGAGGTTAAGTGGATTTGAAAGTGAAGTAATTGTTTATGATCCATTTACTCCTGCAGAAAAACTTGAGGCAGAAGGTGTCAAGGTAGTATCCTTAGATGAACTTCTTGAACGTTCTGACTTTGTATCCATGCACCTTCGTCTCTCTGATATGACAGAAAAATTCATGACAAAAGAGAGATTCGATAAGATGAAAGAGACAGCTTACTTTATTAATACTGCGAGGTCAGGTCTTGTAGAGACAGATGCTTTGGTTGAAGCTCTTAAGAATAAGACAATTGGCGGTGCTGCAATTGATGTATATGATGTAGAACCACTTCCAGAAGATCATCCATATCTTACTCTTGATAATATTACTTTAACTTCTCATCTTGCTGGAACATCTTGTGATACTATGCGAACATCTGTTGAGATAGGTTATGACGACCTTAAGAGTTATCTTACAGGTGGAAAAATGATTAATATCAGAAATATGAAATAATAGATATTATTTTGTAATATATAAATTGAAGAGAGGAGAATTATATTATGAATCTTTCAATATTATTAGCTGAATTGTTTGGAACAGCAATTTTAGTATTTCTTGGAAATGGTGCGGTAGCCAATATTAGTCTGGAGGGCTCAGGTGGAAAAGGAAATTCTGGAGTGGTGGCTCTTGCATGGGGATTTGCGGTAATGATTCCAGCTTTTATTTTTGGTAGTACTTCTGGAGCGCATTTTAATCCAGCAGTAACAATTGCTATGAGTATGAAATCTGGTGATTGGTCTAATTTTCCGAGTTATTTAGTTGGTCAGATAGTTGGTGCTCTTCTTGGAGCAATGTTAGTATATTTGATGTTCCAGAAACAGTTTGAAATTACAGAAGATGCTGCTGCTAAGCTTGGTTGTTTTTGTACTTCACCTTCCATTGAGAGTAAACTTCACAATTTTTTAAGTGAGTTTGTTGAAACATTTATTCTTGTACTTGCATTAATGGGAATGGGAAACATCCCTGGATTAAACTCTGATGTATCTTATATTATTGTTTATTCCGTAATCGCAGGAATGATTTGTAGTACAAATGGACTTACTGGTACAGCCATGAACCCTGTCCGTGATTTCTGTCCTCGTATTGTTCATCAAATATTCCATGTTGGTCCAGATTCTCATTGGGAATATGCATGGAATCCAATTATAGCTCCAGTTTGTGGGGCGGTTTGTGCAGCATTATTTTACGTAAACTTCCCTTGGCTGTAAATAGTTAAGCTTTAAAACATAAGCAATAATATTCTAAAGAATGAAAATTTAAATTAGTTATTAAGATATAGTACATATTATATGTATAATATTTTTCTTACTACCATATAGAGGACTGGATTTGAAATCTAGTTTTCTATATGGTAGTATGTTTTATAGAGACAAAATATTTTCTATAATCTTGGGTGTAAGGTAACGAAGCATAATTACTTATATTAAAGTAAAGGGGGCATATTATTCATGAAGAATGAGAAGCTTCATATAATTCCATCTGTTCGTAGTATTCGATATTTAGAACAGGCATTAAAGAAAAATGAAGAGTGGATATTATTAAGTAATATTCATATTGGAAACCTTAAAGATATCTGTGATAGATGTCATAAAGCAGGAAAAAAAGTGATTGTAAATCATGAGATTGTTGGAGGATTAGGAGCAGATAAAGTATCTTTTCATTTATTAAAAACGATGTATAGTGTAGATTGTGTTATGGGTTCAAGTGGTCCTAAGCTTGCTATGGCTAGGCGAGAAGGGATGAAAACAATACGCCGTATTGCATTAGTAGATTCTCTTGGTGTGGATCAGATGTTAAAAAGTTTAACGGAATCAAAAGATGATATTATTGAACTGCGTCCAAGCTACTATGCAGTACAGTATCTGAAGGAATTTCAAAAGGTGAAAGATTGTATTTATATTGCAGGGGGCTTTATTAATACAACTGAAATGATAGAGATGATTAGAGAAGCAGGGTTTCATGGATTGACAACAAGTAGTAGGGAATTATGGCAATAGATGGTTAGGAAAAAGTGATTTTTCTGTTTTTTTACTTACAAAAATTTTACGTTATCAAACAGGTTATATTATCAATCCCGAGGAAAGACTTTACAAATGTAAAAATTCGTGCTATTTTTTTGGTATCGAAAGAGAAAGGGGATTTTTAAGATGAAAACGAGAAAAAAGTATTTTTTCTTTGATATAGATGGAACCCTAGTTCCAGTGTCAGGAGCGAGGGATATTCCAGAAAGTACCAAAAAAGCATTGCAGGAATTAAGAGAAAAGGGACATTTTTGCGCGATTGCGACGGGGAGGTCCCATTGTCTTGCTGAGCCACAGAGGATGGATTTGGGTTTTGAAAATATGGTCAGTGATGGCGGAAATGGAATCGTATTAGATGGAAAATTAGTAGGAGGAATAGAGCCTCTTGACAAAAATTTATGTATTCAACTCGCTAAGCAATGCGATGAGAGAGGAATTCCGTGGGGAACTATGATAGAAGATAAACCAATAAGATTGACAAAATCTCAGGCATTTATTGACCGTGCGGATAATTTTTATCAGAGGTCGACTCTTGTGGAAGATTTAGATATCGAGAAGGTTCCTCAAGTCTTAAAAATGTTTGTCGCCTGCGACCCAGGAATAGAAAAGGATATTCCGGCATTGAATATTCTTCCGTGGGTGAGATATGAGGACGCATTTATCTTTGTTGAGCCGACTGATAAGTCGATTGGGATTAGAAAAATTCAAGAAATTTATCATATTCCTGATGAAGATATCGTTGTGTTTGGAGATGGTATGAACGATATCACGATGTTTTTGCCAGAGTGGGAGCGCATCGCGATGGGAAATGCTGTCCCACAACTCAAGGAGAGGGCAAGCTTCGTCACAAAAAACTCGGCGGATGACGGTATTGTCTATGCGCTTAGACATTTTGGATGGATTGAGTGATACGGGAAAAGAATGTAGCCATAAATAGTTTATAAGTTATGCAAGAGCCTAACGTGCTTTAGTCGTTGGAGTGTCAGGAAAAGGAGGAAATCATGATGAATCAAAAGGATATATTAATTATTCACGGAACGGATTATAAAAATATGGCAAAGAAAATTTTAGAGTCTGCCAATATTGCCGACGACATCGGTGATAAGAAAAAGAAAATAGCATTAAAACCTAATTTAGTGACAGCCTCCGCACCGTCCAATGGAGCCACGACACATAGTGAGCTTTTAGCAGGCGTTATTGAGTATTTGCAGGAAAATGGTTTTAAAAATATTTCTATTATGGAGGGCTCCTGGGTCGGAGACCGCACAAGCTATGCTTATAAGGCAGCAGGGTATGATAAAATCTGTGCGAAATATAAGGTAGAATTTATTGATTTACAAAAAGACGGCTCCAAAGAATATGACGCAAAGGGAATGAAAATCAGAGTCTGTAATCAACCGATGTCCGTAGATTATATGATAAATATGCCTGTGCTAAAGGGACATTGTCAGACCACGATTACATGCGCCCTAAAAAATAATAAAGGTGTTATCCCAAACAGTGAGAAGAGGCGTTTTCACACATTGGGACTTCATAAGCCAATCGCTCATCTAAATACAATTGCCAGAAATGATTTTATTCTCGTAGATAATATCTGCGGTGATTTGGATTTCGAGGAGGGCGGCAATCCAGTTATTATGAACAGGGTTTTAGGATTCAAAGACCCAGTGCTCTGTGACGCCTATGTCTGTGATTGTATGGGATATGAGGTGGATGATGTGCCTTATATTCGTATGGCAGAGAAACTTGGAGTTGGAAGTGCCGATACTTCGGATGCCAATCTTATCTACTTAAATGGAGCACAAGAAGGGGCAGGGAAGTTTAAAATGACCCGTCGCGTGGAACAACTTGCCAAATATACCGCACCGAAGGATTCTTGCAGCGCCTGTTATGGTTCTCTTATCTATGCACTTGACCGATTAAATGATGCTGGAAAATTGCATAGAGGATTGCCAAAAGTCTGTATTGGACAGGGATATCAGGGCAAGAGTGGAGAGATTGGAGTTGGACGTTGTACTGTTAATTGTCAGAAATCCTTGCAGGGATGTCCGCCAAAAGCGTCGGAGATGGTGGAGTTTCTGATGGAGAATTGGAAGTAAGTGAAATAGATGTAGAAAGAGAGGTTGTTAAGAATGAGTAATAAAGAAAAGATTGTACAGCTACTAGACAGTGTTCCAGATTATAAGATGGGTTATATTCTAGCTTATGTGCAGGGCATCACAGCAGATGAAGAAGCAGACGATATCTTTTGCGAAAGAATGGTACAAAATTATCTTAATGATCCAGACCCTGAAAAAGATATTAACATACCACTTGAGGACTGCTTGAAAGAATGGGGGCTTGATTGATGTACAAAATCATAATCAAGAAAAAAGCTAAAAAGTTTATTGACAAGCTCCCAGTAAATGAACGAAAAAGAGTGGTAAGGGCAATAGAGCAATTACCCAACGGTGAAGACATAAAGAAATTGAAGGGATATAATGATTTACTTCGACTCAGAGTTGGAGAATATAGGATTATATATACTATTAATAATGGAGAATTAATTATCTATATCATAGATGCTGGCAATCGTGGAGATATATATAAAAGATTATGACTATAAACTTATGTTTCGCCAGTACACAGTCGAGAGAGCAAGGAGATATCTGCTCCGAAAACGATAGAGAGTGGAGCGATTTTTCGATATACTTAGCTTTGCCGCTGGAGCACTGTTTGAGTGCCGAAGGCGCGAGTTTGCGGGAGGCGGCAAAAATCAGCGTATGTCGAAAAATCGTGGGAACGAACGTGTTTACGGAGCAGATATCTCCTTGCTCTCTCGACGTCTCTTTTTCATTTCCTACCTTTCTCTCTTGACGTCTCTTTCCCATCCCCCTTTTTCATTCTTCCCTTTTGTTCTCTTTTCATTTCATCCTTTCTCTTAAATATTTCCTCCAAACCATCCTCAAAAAAATTCTTTCCTTCTTCCTTTTTTTTCAAAATCTTTGAAACAAAAAATTTCTTTCCCCAAAACCACAAATCCCCCTCCTTATTTCACCCTAAAATCAAATTGTATTAGGAAAAATACACAAAAAAATCTTTGAATCAAAGCTAAATAAGCCGAAACCAAAGAAAAAACTTGTGAAATACGCCGAAAAAACTTTAAAACAAAGATTTTAATTGACAAAAACACAGAAAAGCGCTAGAATGTAAATACATCAAAGGAAACATCTTCCTGGCCAGGAAATATGTCAAGACAAAATATTTATTCAAAGAAATATGATAGAAAAGCAAAGCAAAAACAGCAAGCTATTTCTCATCCCAATCCATGCAGTATGCCCCAAGAAAAGGCAGAGCATAGAAGAAAAATTAAGGAGGATTTTATGAAGGCAATAGTAAGATATGGTAAAGAATTTGGCGGTTATACAATGAGAGATGTTCCAGTTCCAACCTGTGGACCAGAAGATATTATTCTTGAAATCAAAGCAGCAGCTATCTGTGGAGCAGATATGAAACACTGGAGAGTAGATAATGGCTCTGATGAATTTAACTCCATCCGTGGACATGAGTTCGCTGGTGAGATTGTTGAGGTAGGAGAGAAAGTAACAGATTGGAAAGTTGGACAGAGAGTTGTCTCAGATAATAGTGCGCATGTCTGCGGTGTTTGTCCAGCATGTGAGAAGGGAGACTTCCTCTGCTGCGAGAATAAAGTCAACCTTGGACTTGATAATAATACTTGGGGCGGTGGCTTTTCAAAATATTGTAAAGTTCCAGGAGAAATCCTAAGAATCCACAAACATGCAATCTGGGAAATTCCAGAAAATGTAAAATACGAGGAGGCCGCAGTGCTTGACCCAATCTGTAATGCATACAAAGCAGTTGCACAGCAGGCTCATCTACTTCCTGGACAAGATGTTGTCGTATTTGGTACTGGTCCACTTGGTCTATTCTCCGTACAGATTGCAAGAATCATGGGAGCAGTGAATATCGTCATGGTAGGTCTTGACGAGGATGTGGCAACTCGTTTCCCAGTCGCATTAGAGGTAGGAGCAACACATGTTGTAAATGGTTCTAGAGAAGATGTTGTGAAACGTTGTACAGAAATCTGTGGAAGAGATAATTTGGGATTAGTTATCGAGTGCTCTGGTGCTAATATTGCCTTAAAACAGGCAATCGAGATGACAAGACCAAATGCAGAGATTGTACGTGTAGGTATGGGATTTAAGCCATTAGAGTTTTCTATTAATGATATTACATCATGGAATAAGAGCATTATCGGACATATGGCTTATGATGATACATCATGGAGACATGCAATTCGTCTTTTGGAATCTGGACAGATTAAGGTTCAGCCATTGATTACACATCGATTAGGTCTCTCCGAGTACGAAAAAGGATTTGACGCTATGGCTTCTAAGGAAGCGATTAAAGTTATCTTCCATTATGATTTTGAGGACTAAATATATTTTGCAAGATAGAGTGTTATAGAAAAAGCGGAGAATGGAAATGGATAAAAAATTATTATTGGCTCCCTCCATGGGATGTTGTGATTTATTCAAATTTGAAGAGCAGGTGCGTTTTATCGATGAACATGCGGATTTTCTTCATATCGATATTAAGGACGGCAATTATGTAAAGACATTTGGCGTTGGACCAGATTTTATGAAGACGTTAAAGCCTGTTGTAAAAACACCGATGGACGCACATTTGATGATAAAACATCCACAAGATTATATTGAGGCATGTGCAGAGGCTGGCGCAGAGTATATTACTCCTCATACAGACTGTATTGAGAGCGATGCCTTTGTGACATTGAATAAAATTATTTCTCTCGGCTGCAAGGCTGGAATTGCGATGAACCCAGCGGCGCCTTTGGAGGCGATTCGCTATTATCTTCCGTTATTATCCAAAGTGACGATTATGATTGTAGATGCTGGATACGCAGGACAGAAGGTAATTACACAGATGTATGATAAGATTCGCACTTTAGTGCAGTGGAGAGAAGAGATGGGACTTGACTTCTTAATTGAGGCGGATGGTTCCATGAATGCAGGTGTGTACGCACCTTTATACGAGGCAGGTGCGGATGTGGTTGTACTAGGACCACCGGCTCTGTGGAATAAAGACCCAGATATTAAAAAAGCATGGGCAATTATGGAAGATGAAGTAAGAACAGAGCTTTTAGGAAAATAAAAGAATGGAATCTGTCGGAGTTATAAGTGGACGATATAATAAATAAAATTTTTCCCACTGTTTTCTCCTAAATTATATAGAAAGCTTATTTCTCCGGCAGTCCAAGATAAAACTTTGCTCAAGTGGTTCTATGGATGAGAGCTTGAATCATAGCTAAAAAGCAGGAGGCTCTCAGACGTAATACTTCATGAAATGAAAAATAAAAACGGATAAAAATTCAAGTAGGAAAGGGAATGGAAAAAATTATGGCATCACAAAAAAACGCATCAAGTGTAAATATCGGTGCAAGGCTTGACCGGCTTCCAAACTCAGGCTGGCATATAAAAATGTGGTTAGTATCTGCGTTTGCACTCTTGGTTTGTTGGTCAAACGGTATCGGTGGAGCAGTGCAAAATATTTTATTAAACGAGTTACACTGGCTAGAGCCTGGCTCTAAGCTTCTCGCCATGTGGGGAACCACTTATACAGCTGGTCAGCTATTTGGAGCATTGGTCGGCGGACCAATCGGAGATAAGATTGGACGTAAGAAATCTATTTTATTGTATGAAGTAATACATATTATTGCGATGCTCGGTGGAGCAGCAGCTCCGAATATTATGGTTTTATATGTGTTCCGATTAATTCAGGGATTTGGACTTGGAGCATTATTGGTAGTATTATTTGCAGCATTTACAGAGTATGTTCCGGGAAAGAACCGTGGTGTATGGTCTTCTAGGAATTCCTTCATCGGTAACTTTGCTCATCCGATTTGTAATGGTATCGCATTATTGATTGTCTCCACAGGAGTTAGCATGAATGCAAACTGGAGAATCCAGTATATTATTCCTTCTGTATTATCGATTATCGCAAGTATCATTATTTATAAGAAATATCCAGAGTCCCCACGTTGGTTAGAGGCACAGGGAAGAGTGGAAGAGGCAGATGCGATTATGACAGAGATTGAAAAAGAAATCGAGGCATCTACAGGAAAGCCTTTGCCTCCAATCGAGGAGGTAGAGCCTGCGAAGGTGAAAAATTTGCCATATTCTGCATTATTTAAAGGTAAATTATTAAAGAGAACAATCTGTGGTTCCCTCGTATTAATCGGTATGAATACCATTCAGTATACATTGATGAACTGGATGCCTTCTCTATTAAGTTCCATGGGATACGATACATCACAGTCCCAGTTTATGACAATGTTTGGATTATTTGGAGCTCCATTTGGAATCTTTTTAGCATCCTTATATATGGATAAAGTGCCTAGAAGAATTACAGGTGTTGTCTTATTAATTGCGATGGCGGTTATGGGAATTATCACATCAAGACAGACGACAATGGGAGCATTGATTGTTACGACATTTTTGTTAAATACATTTATTTATATGTATGTATGCTATGCGTCGGCAGTATATGTGCCAGAGATGTGGCCAACTTCCGCAAAGCTTTCAGGTTCAGGATTTTGTAATGCAATGGGTCGTGTAAGTAATATTTTCTTCCCATTCTTAGTAACATCTGTGGCAGCTGGTTCTATGGGTTCCAATGGTGTATTTGTCTTAATTTCTATCGTGGCAGCTATCATTGCGGTATCGATTATTGTATTTGGTGTCGAGACGAGAGGAGAGTCCGTCGAGGATATCGGAAATATGGAATAAAACAGTATAGAAGAGTATGGGATAAGATAGATACAAAAATAAAGAGAAAAAGAAAGGAAGTATGAGAAATGAAAAATTCAGAAGCAATTTTGGTGACACCAAAGCAATTTGAGATTCAGGAATGCCCAGTTCCAACTCCAAAGGACAATGAAATTCTCATGAAAGTGGAGTATGTCGGAATGTGTGGTTCTGATATTCATGGATTTGAGTTTGGACCATTTATTCCTCCAAAAGACCCAAATCAAAAGATTGGATTAGGACATGAGGTTGCAGGTGAGGTAGTCGGAATCGGTGCAAAGGTGACAAAGTTTAAGGTGGGCGATAAAGTATTAATCGAGCCAGGTGTGCCAGATGATACTTGTGAATACTGCCGTACAGGTCGCTATAATATCTGTCCAGATGTGGACTTTATGGCGACACAGCCAAACTATCGAGGCGCATTGACTCAGTATATGGTACATCCAGAAGAGTGGACTTACCATATTCCAGAGGGAATGAGCACGATGGAGGGCGCTTTAGTTGAGCCGGCAGCAGTTGGAATGCATGCGGCAGTTCTCGGCGGAGCGACTGTTGGAAAGAGCATTGTCATTTTAGGAGCAGGAGCGATTGGTCTTATGGTGCTTCAAGCATGTAAGAGTCTTGGCGCGACAGATATTACCGTTGTAGATATTATGCAAAAAAGATTGGACCTTGCCTTGGAACTTGGCGCAAAGAGAGTGATAAATGGAAAGGACGAGGATACAGTAGCTGTTTTAAGAAGTGAGCAGATGTACGGTGACCACGGTGTGGACCTCGTATTTGAGGCGGCAGGCTCTGTATTTACTGCACAGCAGGCAGTCCAGATTGTAAGCCGCGGCGGAAAAATTATGATGGTCGGCACACAGTCTAAGCCAGTGCCAATCGACTTTTTAAAGATTAACCGTGAGGTCACAATTCAGACATCCTTCCGTTACTGCAATAATTTCCCACAGACAATCGAGGCGATTGCGACAGGTAAGTTTAATGTAAAAGATATGGTTTCTCATATCTATGATTATAAAGATGTACAGCAGGCATTTGAGGATGCGATTGACCCAGTGAAGAAGACAGAAATGGTAAAAGGTGTTATTAAAGTATCAGAATAGATTTACTTATAGAAAGGCGGAATAAAAAATGATAGCAGATATTAGATTTTGGGAACAAAAGGCAAGTGAGGGACATTATGCAATTCCACATTTTAATGTATGGAATGCAGAAATGTTAATGGGAGTCATTGACGCGGCAGAGGAACTTCGCGCTCCAATTATTATTTCCTTTGGTACAGGTTTTACAGGAAATACTTCTTTTGAGGATTTTTGTTATATGATGGAGTCTATGGCAAAGAAGGCAACTGTTCCGGTTATTTTACACTGGGACCACGGTCGCAACTGGACAATTTTAAAAAATGCAGTGGAGCATTGCATGAATTCTGTTATGCGTGACGCATCTGCCCTTCCTTTTGAGGAAAATGTCGCTGAGATTAAGAGATGTGTTGATTATTTCCACGCTTATAATATTCCAGTAGAGGCCGAGTTAGGTCATGTCGGAAATGAGACGGTCTATGAGGAGGCACTTTCTGAGTATCAGTATACAGACCCAAGTAAGGCAAAGGAATTTGTGGAGAGAACAGGCTGTGATTCCTTGGCAGTGGCAATCGGAAATGTCCATGGAGTATACTCCTCCGAGCCTAAGTTGGCATTTGATATATTAGAGCAGGTAGCAAAGGCAGTTGACGTTCCATTAGTACTTCACGGAGCATCAGGTATCGGAGATGAAGATATTAAGAAAGCGATTTCTCTAGGTATCGCAAAGATTAATATTCACACGGAGCTTTGTCAGGCTGCGATGGAGGCAATCAATGCCCATAAGGACGAGCCATTCTTGGCAGTGGAGCGTGCTGTTCGTCAGGCAGTAAAAGAGCGTGCAATGTATAAGATTAAATTATTCGGCGATGATGGAAGGGCTGATGAATAGTGGAGAAAAGGTTAGATGTTTTATGCCTGGGTGCAGCGGTTGTCGATATTCCGCTGCGTCCGGTATCGAGAGAAATATTTGATATTGAGTCATATCCAGTGGACCAGATTGCGATGGCGGTAGGCGGAGATGCGATGAACGAGTCTACTATCATTAGTCGTTTGGGCTTTAAGACAGGACTTATGGCGGCAATCGGTGATGATGCGGCAGGTGCATTTATCTTACGCTCCTGCGAGAAAGATAATATCGACACAGAGGGTGTGACGATTGACCCTTCTTTGAATACATCGATTAATATCGGACTTGTGACAGCAGATGGAGAGAGAACATTTATCACGAACCGAAATGGAAGTCTCTGGAAAGAAAATATCGAGCATGTGAATTTTGAGAAAATCAAACAGGCCAAAATCTTATCCTTGGCAAGTATTTTTAATTGTCCTCTCTTAGATGGCAAGACATTAGAAGTTATCTTTAAATTCGCAAAAGAGCAGGATATGATTATCACGGCAGATATGATAATGCCTCGACTCGGGGAGACATTGGATGATATCGCAGGAGCATTAAGCTATGTAGATTATTTCTTCCCAAATTTTGACGAAGCTTCCCTGATGACAGGAGAGAAGGATGAGGCAAAGGTCGCAGATAAATTATTTAGCTATGGAATTAAAAACGTAGTGATGAAGATTGGCAAGCGTGGATGCTATATCCGCAATAAAGACGGTGCTATGATTGTTCCTGCCTGCAAGGGAATTACAGCCATCGATACGATTGGCGCCGGAGATAATTTTGCGTCTGGATTTATCGCAGCATTGCTTCAAGGAAAAGAGATAAGAGGTTGTGCAGAATACGCAAACTGCACTGCGGCGATTGCCGTACAGTATCCAGGGGCAACCTCTGGCGTGAAGAACAGAAGCATGGTGGAAGAGATGCTTGTAAAATATCATGAAGACTATAAATAGTAATGAAGGAATTTAAGAAAGGGATATCATAATGAAAACAATGAAATTGGGAAAAACTGGAATGGACATTTCTAGGATTGGTCTTGGAACTTGGTCTATCGGAGGGGGCTCTGCCTGGGGTGGAGACCATGAACTTCAGACTGTAGTGGATACGATTAGAGAAGCCCCAAAAGCTGGTGTGAACTTAATCGATACAGCTCCAGGCTATAATTTTGGTAATTCTGAGAGGATTCTCGGAAAAGCCTTGGAAGGTATGAATCGTGAGGATGTTAAAATCATCACAAAATGCGGTGTTACATGGGACCAGGAAATGAAAGGTGACCTCTTCAACAAAGTAAATGGAATCCAGTTATACAAAAACTTAAACAGCGAGTCTGTTAAGAAAGAAATCGTGGAATCTCTAGAGCGTTTAGGAACAGATTATGTCGATGTCTATATGACACATTGGCAGGCAACACCGGGAACAGAGTATTTTGTTCCAATCCAGAAAACAATGGATGTATTAAATGACTTGAAAGCCCAGGGAAAAATCAAGGCAATTGGTGCTGCTAACGTAGATATTCATCATATTGAAGAGTACTTAAAATGGGGCGACCTAGATATCGTTCAGGTAAAATATTCCATCTTAGACCGCGGAATTGAGGACGAGATTATTCCATGTGCCCGTGAAAACGGCGTTACAATTCAGTGTTATTCTCCATTGGAGATGGGTCTTTTATCTGGGACATTCCCAAGAGACTATAAACCAGTAGGAGCACAGATTCCTAAAAAATGGTTCCAGCCAGATAATATGCAAGCTGCCATGGATATGATGGATAAATGGAAACCATTATGTGAGAAATATAATTGTACAATTGCCAACCTTGCACTTGGCTGGATTTTGGCTCAGGGAGATTTCTTGAACTTATTAAGTGGTTCTACAACCGTTGCTGAAATCAGAGAAAATGTAAAATCTGCCGAGTTAGAGTTAGAAGCTGATGATGTTGCATATATGCGTGAGCTTGCAGAGGCAATTGGCTAAAGTTTGATAGAAAAATTCATCCCCATATATTCTAAATAAATACCAGATTGGCTTTGGAGGGACTGCCACTCCCTCCAAAAAAAGCCACTAAGCCACTAGGAATAAAAATGACTGAAAAAGTTTCGTCTGTTTTTTAAAGACAGAATAATTGATGATTTAAAGATGGATATGTGTTTCAAAGGAGGCAAATATGATTTCAAAGGAAAAAAGTCTTGCAAATACCAAAGAGGCTGGTGTATTATTAAATCACAACAAAGCTTCAAATGAGGTATTAGAGAAGAGGGATGAAATCATGTCGAGCAAAGAAAGACTGATGGTAATCAGACAGCATGTTCAAAGTATGAAGAAAGTATCGGTTGCGGAATTGAGTAAACACTGCTCTGTGACGGAGGAGACAATTCGCAGAGATTTGGATAAGCTGGAGCAGGAGGGCGTTGTCACCAGAATTCATGGAGGAGCAATTTGGAACGCTGATATTCAGAAGGATGGGATACATTTTTATCGACGCTTGACAAAGCACTTACGAGAAAAGCAAGATATTGCACGAAAAGCAGCAATACTGCTGGAGGGAAGGAATACAATCATTGCAGATTCCAGCACAACGGTTGTGGAGGCGCTAAAGTTACTCCCAGACAGCAGCGATGTGACGATTGTGACAAATTCTACGGAGGTATTTCGGGAGTTTCAGCAATCCTCCCTGCATATTATTTCAACGGGTGGAGAATTTAATAAGAAGTCTCTATCTTTGCAGGGACAATTGGCGAAGACTAATATTGCCAAGTATAATGTGAGTATCGCTTTGATCAGTTGTAAGAGCTTAAATATGGAAAAAGGTGTTTTAGATTCTAATGAGAGCGAGGCAGAAATCAAAAAAATTATGTTGGAGCAGGCACAGGAAGTAGCACTTTTGGTGGACCATTCTAAGTTTGACCAGACGGCGTTCGTATGTCTGATAGACTTAAAAAGCGTCGATTATATTATTACGGACAGGCGTCCGAGTGATATGTGGATTAATTATTGTCAGGAAAATGGAATCCAGTTGATATATTAATTATTGTCAGAAAAACAGAATCCAGTGAATATATTGTGTTAGAAAACAGAATCCAAAATATATTAGAATTGATTTTACAGTCCATTAGATGGAGAAGTTTTTCTTCTGTTTAGACGAGAGTCATAAGTGTTTGAGCCTAAGTTATAATAAAATATACTCCAAGAATAGGACCATTGTAGAGCAGATCTATCTGCAAAACAGTGGTCTTATTTTTTATGTTTCAAAATGAAATCTAAAAAATCTCTTTTATTGACTTTGAAAATATCTGTGAAACAGAAATAAAATAAATGAATCAAAAAAATACATACAAAATTTTGGAATAAAATTTATTGAAATCAACTAAAAATCTTTAAAACAAAGAAAAAATATTGACAATCACACGAAGAAGATGTAAAATCAATGTAAAATTAATTGTTGATTATACCCAATAAAAACAAATAAAGAGGAGGAAAAAGACAAAAAATTCATAAAAATATGGTGATATTACGATTAATTGAGGAGAAAATAGTGGGAGAAGGTAAAACAAAAAAACAAAGAAAATAGAAGGGAAGAGAATATGGGAAAGGAAAACAAAAAAACAAAAAACAATACGATTGTAAAGAAAATGATAATAGCAGTGGCGAGCGGTTTTGTTGTCGGTTTTTTGTCATTATTTTTGAGAGAGTACTTAATTGGGAATGGGCAAAGTGGAATCTGGGAGGTGATAGAGGCTATTTTCTTCCAAGATATTACTGCCACGAATGGAATTGAAGGACTTGGAATTATGTATATTATCGGACAGCTGTTTATGAGAGGATTACAGATGGCGATTGTTCCGTTGGTTTTGACTTCTCTAAGCCTTGCTCTATGTAGTCTGGCAAATCCAGAGCGGCTTGGGAAGATTGCGGGGAAAACTTTTATTACATATATCTGTTTTTATGTGGTAGCTGCATTTCTTGCGGGTGTGGCGGCCTATTTTGTCAAGACGATGGGATGGTTTGATGTAAACTTACCGAATGAGATGGCGACAGAGGCAGTTACGATGGAGGGATATAATCCGCTCGTGACAGTTGTAAATGCAGTTCCTTCTAATATTTTTGCCGCATTTAGCTCGAATAATTCTATTTTATCGGTAGTAGTAGTGTCTATCATATTAGGACTTTGTATGACGATGATGGGAGAAAAGGCTGAACCGTTAAAGAAGGTAATTGAGAATTTAAATGATGTTGTACAGATGTTTTTGAATTTTTTGATTAATAAGGTTGGACCGGTCGCTATTTTTTGTATGATTACGAGGACATTGGCGGTATATGGCATAGAGTATATTGGACCGACGATGGTCTGGATTATAACAACGATTGTTGTGAGCCTTTTATTAGTAGTTACGATTTATCCGATTGGTATTTTCCTTGTGACAAGGTTGAATCCGATTCCTTTTCTTAAGAAATCATTTAAAATTGGGCTTTTTGCAGCGGCTACCAATTCTTCGGCGGCGACATTGCCGTTAAATACGAGGACATGTACGGAGGAACTTGGATGTACAGAGGAAATCAGTAGTTTTGTTCTTCCGACAGGGATGACGATTAATATGAATGGGACAACGGCGATGCATATGATTGCGGTTACATTTATTGCGACGGCGGCGGGGATTGATATTAAGCCATCGACTTTAGTTTTGGCGGCATTTTTATCCATCTGTACGGCGATGGGAACACCTGCAATTCCAGTGGCGGGCACGACGATGGTTTATGTTGTTATGACGGGACTTGGGATGAGTTCGGATTTATGTATGATTGGGTATTCCTTGGTTTTGGCGATGAATTATCTTCCTGGCATGGCGGTGATTACTTTGAATGTTATTGGGGATGCGGCTACGAATGTGATTGTTAATTTTAAGGAGGGGGTGTTGGATAAAGAGGTTTATAATAGGATGTAGGGAGGATAGAGGATAAGATATAATGGGGGCAGGCGATAAGAGGATGGGGACAGATGATAGATATAATGGGGACGGACGCTAAGAGAGAATGGGGACAGACGCTAAGAGAGCAAGCACAGATATGTCCCGCAAACACGTTCGTTCCCACGATTTTTCGACATACGCTGATTTTTGCCGCTTCCCGCAAACTCGCGCCTTTGGCGCTCAGACAGTGCTCCAGCGGCAAAGCAATGTCATTTAGTTAGTGGTAAGTATAT
>JAUUSJ010000034.1 GCA_030841965.1 Blautia sp. | reverse complement strand
AAGCTAAGTATATCGAAAAACCGCTCCACTCTCTATCGTTTTTCGAGGATATATCTACGGACTCTCTTGGCTGTGTACTGGCAAAATTCTATAAAATTCTTTGAAAAAATCCCCAAGTCAGATACCTGCTTTTTCGAGTTTTAGGAAAAGGCGAGGATTTGAATTTGGGGATTTTTTAGGTTTTTCAGTTTTTTATTCGTGGGATTCTTTGCTTATTACAGGCTAACTTAGATATCCTAGCGACTAAAATATATTAGGATAGATGATAGTATAGTGCTGTAATAGATTTAGTGAAATACGATTATTTAAGCTCAATAATCTGGGAGTTTGCCTGTCCAGCAATAGGACGGGAGACAAAATCGATAGAAGTTTCTTCTCCGCTGTTGAGAAGTTCTTCTAGCTGGTTGGCAATGTCCTCATCGTACACGAAAAATGTTCTAGTGGAGCCATCTGACATGATAATCTCGACGGAATCGCTGTCGATAAATCCGCTAAGCGTTCCAGAGGAAGCCCATGTTTCCTTTTCGCTGTCTTTTGATGCAGTTGTTGGCTCCTCAAAATTCTCGTCACCTTCTGCGGTTATATCTTCATCATCAGAAGCTGTTGTGCTTGAGCTCTCTGTAGAAGAGGCTGTGGTGGAGTTAGATTCCGTTGAAGAATTGCTCGAAGAGGTTGTCTTAGAGTCATCGGATTTTGTTGTGCTCTCAGAGGAAGCTTCGTCATCCTTTTTTTCGGTTGTTTTTTTATCATCCTCGGAAGAGGCATTAGAAGAAGCATCAGAGGATGCCTCGGTGGCCTCTGTTGTTTTTTCCATATCTGATACCGTATCCTTATAAGCGGAAGTTGTCAATTCTTCTGAATTATTTTTATTACATGCAGTGGCAAACATAAGACAAGTAGCCATACAAAGTACAAAATATAGTTTCTTTCGCATTTTATATCCTCCTATCGTTAAATTTATAGTTGTCTGTATCGACAGACTTGTTGATTTTGTTGTTTGGGTTTAGGTGCTTCTGACTCTTATCATAGGTTTTGAAACAGAGTGACATTCCCAAGAGTTAAAACAAAGGGCATGGGCTTATTTGATAAACTGTGCGAGTCAAAATTTACTCTAACCCTAGTATCATAGATTATAGCCCATAAATGGGAAGAATACAAGGAAAAGAATAAAATTTGGTTGTAAGTTTGTGGCAGTCTAAATTGTCTAAAAAATCTAAATTTTTAGAAAGATGTCAAAAATATTATTTATGTTAAGAATATCAAAAATTTGTGTAAAATGTCAAATAAATAACAAAAAAATTGAATCTGAAATCAGAACATAAAGTTATCCACAATATAAACAAGGCAAAAAACGGCTTTTTTTCAGTTGTCCACAAAGTTATCCACATTATCCACAAGATTGTGGATAACTTGTTGTGGATAAATGTTCGAGAAAAATGACGAAAAATCGAAAACACAGGTTTTTTAGACAATTATTTTTATTAAAAATTAATCCGAAAATAGTGAAAAAATTATAGGTATATTCCGAAAAAATTCTGAGAATCTTGCTTATGGGTCCAGTGCACAACCAAGAAAGATGACATCTATCGCCACAATAATTTACTATTTATATCATTTGTATCACGTTTTGTCAGTGCACAGCCAGAAAAGATGGCATCTCTCATCACAATAACTTATTATTTATATCATTTGTATCATGTTTTGCCAGCACACAGCCAAGAAAGGTGACATCTATTGTCACAATAATTTATTATTTATATCATTTGTATCATGTTTTGCCAGTGCACGGTCAAGAAAGATGGTATCTATCGTCAAAGTAATTTATTATTTATATCATGTTTTGCCAGCACACAGCCAAGAGAGGGAGAAGATATGTCCTCTAAAAACGATAGAGAGTGGAGCGGTTTTTCGATATACTTAGCTTTGCCGCTGGAGCACTGTTTGAGCGCCGTAGGCGTGAGTTTGCGGGAGGCGGCATAAATCAGCGTATGTCGAAAAACCGTGGGAACGAACGTGTTTTTAGAGGACATATCTTCTCCCTCTCTTAGCGTCTGTCCCCAATTATCTTAGCGTCTGTCCCCACTTCTCATTCCATCTGTCCCCAATTATCTTAGCGTCTGTCCCCACTTCTCATTCCATCTGTCCCCAATTATCTTAGCGTCTGTCCCCACCTCTCATCCCACCTGTCCCCACCTCCCCAAAATTATCTAACAAAAACTGGTATATAAAAAAATTTGATTGAAATTTTCTGAAAATACTGCTATACTATCAACATAAGATAGGCTCTAGTGTGGGAGCCTATTAGATTCTCTGTGCAGCTAAGGCGGCAGAGAAGAAGAAAAGGGATAATATCCCAATAAATATAAGAAAAGGGAGTGAATCGTATGAAGTATATTATTAGTGGAAAGAATCTTGAGGTGACAGAAGCTCTAAAAAATGCAGTTTACGATAAACTTGGAAAATTAGATAAGTTTTTTGCGAATGAGACCGAGGCTCAGGTAACATTGAGTGTAGAGAAGTCCAGACAGAAGGCAGAGGTTACTATTCCGATGAAGGGGAATATTCTAAGAGCTGAGCAGTCCAGCACAGATATGTATGTCACAATCGAACTTGTCGCTGATATTTTGGAGCGCCAGATTCGTAAGTATAAAACGAAGATTGCAAATTATAATAAGGGCGGCAATCATTTCTCAGAGGATTTCTTAGAGCAAGAGCCAGAGCAATTCTTAGAGGATGACGAGATTCGTATTATCCGCAGTAAGAAGTTTGCGATTAAACCGATGGATGCAGAGGAGGCCTGTATTCAGATGGAGTTATTGGGACATACGTTCTATGTATTCCGCAACGCAGATACTTTCGAGGTGAATGTAGTTTATAAGAGAAAAGATGGAACATATGGATTGATTGAGCCAGAGTTCTAGAGAGAGTTAGAGGATGTCGAAAGATAATTTTTTCAACATCCTCTTTATTTTTTGAGAAAGCATTGTCAGATAGATGATAGATTTCACTACTTACGGCTCATTCTCATAGTCATATTTAAGATGCTTACAATAATTCCTAACCGAGAAAGACTCTCATTGTTCACAATAAAATCATAATATTTTTCTCATTATAAAAATAAATAGATTGATTCCTAACTTTAGAAATGCTACAATAGAGCAGTAATTAGGCTTTTTTCAGTAGGAAATATTTGTATATTACTATGAAAGCTCTGTCAAGCAGTTATACAGATGGGGAAGCTTGCTTCCACAGATATACAGATTTTTGGCGGACTAAGCGGTATGAGCATGTAGAGCGGTAGCTTGAGATGGGAATACAGCTGGTGATTGTGGGAGCATCAGGTGCGGAGCAATTAGCTTTCGTGGATAGAGAATGATTTAGAGATTTAGGAAAAGAGCATGTCTAGAAGACGAAAGGATGTGTATAATATGGGGCTTTTTGATAAGATATTTGGAAGCCATAGTGAGAAAGAAATTAAGAGAATTATAAAGATTGTGGATAAGATAGAAAGCTTAGACGAGGCGATGCAGGCATTATCAGATGAGGAGCTTAGAGCCAAGACGGATGAGTTTAAGGGGCGTCTGGCAAACGGTGAGACTTTAGATGATATTTTGCCAGAGGCTTATGCTGTTGTCAGAGAGGCGGCAGACCGTACTCTTCATATGAAGCATTATCGAGTACAGTTGATTGGAGGTATTATACTCCATCAGGGCAGAATTGCCGAGATGAAAACTGGTGAGGGTAAAACTTTGGTTGCGACTCTTCCTTCTTATTTGAATGCGTTGGAGGGAAAAGGTGTTCATATTGTGACGGTCAATGACTATCTGGCAAAGCGTGATGCTGAGTGGATGGGACAGATTCACAATTTCCTTGGATTGACAGTCGGCGTTATCCTAAATAGCTACGACGGAGATGAGAGAAGAGCGGCATATAACTGTGATATCACTTATGTGACGAATAATGAGCTTGGTTTTGACTATTTGAGAGATAATATGGTAGTTGAGAAGAGTGAGCTTGTCCAAAGAGAGCTAAATTATGCGATTGTCGATGAGGTTGACTCGGTTTTGATTGACGAGGCGAGAACACCGCTTATTATCTCTGGACAGAGTGGAAAGTCTACGGATTTATATCGTATGTGTGATTTCCTTGCGAGAAGGATGGAGAGAGGCACGGCGAATGCAGAGCTTAGCAAGATGGATGCGATTATGGGAACAGAGATTGAGGAGGACGGAGATTTCCTTGTCAATGAAAAGGAAAAGCAGGTTGTCCTTACCGCAGACGGTGTGAAGAAGGTGGAAGAGTTCTTTAAGATTGAGAACTTGGCAGACCCAGAGAATTTGGAGATTCAGCATAATATTATTCTCGCATTGCGTGCACATAATCTGATGTTCAAGGATAGAGATTATGTCGTAAAAGATGACGAGGTATTGATTGTAGATGAGTTTACAGGACGTATTATGCCGGGAAGAAGATATTCAGACGGTCTTCACCAGGCGATTGAGGCGAAGGAGAATGTAAAGGTAAAACGTGAGTCGAAGACTCTGGCTACGATTACATTCCAGAACTTCTTTAATAAGTACACGAAGAAGGCGGGTATGACTGGTACAGCCTTGACGGAGGAGAAGGAGTTTCGAGATATTTATGGAATGGATGTTATCGTGATTCCTACGAATAAACCGGTTATCCGTATTGACCATGAGGATTCCATCTACGCATCGAAGAAAGAGAAGTTTAACGCGGTTATCGACGAGATTGAGGCGGCTCACGCTAAGGGACAGCCGGTCTTGGTCGGTACGATTACGATAGAGGTTTCTGAGGAGCTTAGCAAGATGCTGACGAGGAGAGGAATTCCTCATAATGTATTGAATGCGAAGTTCCACGAGAAAGAGGCCGAGATTGTGGCGAATGCCGGTAGATTAGGCGCAGTTACTATCGCAACGAATATGGCAGGTCGTGGTACCGATATTAAGCTTGAGGATGGAGCAGCTGAGGTTGGCGGTCTTAAGATTATCGGAACGGAACGCCACGAGGCGAGACGTATTGATAATCAGCTTCGCGGTCGTTCTGGTCGTCAGGGAGACCCGGGTGAGTCGAAGTTTTATTTATCACTCGAGGATGACTTGATGAGACTTTTCGGCTCTGAGCGTATGATTTCTCTTTATAAGACGCTTAAGATTCCAGAGGGAGAGGAGATTCAGCATAAATCCATTACCTCCACGATTGAGAAGGCGCAAAAGAAGATTGAGAGCAATAACTTTGGAATTCGCCGTAACCTGCTTGAGTATGACCAGGTTATGAATGAGCAGAGAGAGATTATGTATAAGGAGCGCCGTCGTGTGCTGGACGGAGAGGATATGAGAGATTCCATCTACAGCATGATTGACTCTGTGGTTGAGAAGCTTATCATGGGATATATCGGAGAGGAAGCTTCCTACGAGGAATGGGATATGAAGAGCTTAAAGGAGGCTTTGGCTCAGAGAATTCCAATTAAGGTAAGTGAGATAGAGCTCACGGACGAGGAGAAAGAAAACTCGGATAAGGATGCATTTATCGCTCGTATGAAGGAGAAGGCGAGAGAATGCTATGAGGCGAAGGAGAAGGAGTTTGACGAGGTGGAGCCAGGTATGATTCGTAACCTGGAGCGTATTTTCCTTCTTAAGATTATCGACAGAAAGTGGATGGATCATATCGATGATATGGAGCAGCTTCGCCAGGGAATTGGACTTCAAGCTTACGGTAATAAGGACCCGCTTGTACAGTATCGTTTCTTAGGATTTGAGATGTTTGAGGAGATGACAGCCAATATTCAAAAGGATACGGTTGGAGCCTTGATGCATGTCAAACTTGAGCAGAAAGTAGAAAAGGAGGAGGCTCCTAAGATTACAGGAACGAATAAGGATGATACGGTGGCAAAGGGACCGTACGTGAGAAAGACAGCGAAGATTGGAAGAAATGACCCTTGTCCTTGTGGAAGTGGAAAGAAATATAAACAATGCTGTGGCAGAAATAAATAAGGAGCGAGGATTGTGGTTGAATTAGATCAGATTAAGTATGATTTAGGTCAGTATGAGCAGCCAATGAAAGATTTAGAGGAATCATTAAGCTTAAAAGAAAAGAGAGAAAAGATAGAAGAATTGGACAGACAGATGGAGGAGGCTTCTTTTTGGGATGATATCGAGCATTCTCAGCAGGTGATGAAGGAGGCGAAGAATCTAAAGGATTCGGTGGCGTCCTACGAGGAACTAAGAGAGCAGATGGAAGATGTCGAGACGATGCTTGAGATGGGATATGAGGAAAATGACCCCGAGTTAATTCCAGAGATTCAGGCGATGATGCAGAGTTTCCAAAAGAAGTTTGAGGAGATGAGAGTTTCGACCCTCTTATCTGGAGAGTATGATGAGAATGACGCTATCTTGACTTTACATGCGGGAGCAGGCGGAACAGAGTCCTGCGACTGGGCGGGAATGCTCTATCGTATGTACAGTAAATGGGCAGAGAAAAAAGGATATAAGACAGAGATTCTTGATTATCTTGATGGAGATGAGGCTGGTATTAAGTCTATCACGGTTCAGATTAGCGGGAAGAATGCGTATGGCTACCTAAAGTCTGAGAAGGGAGTGCATAGACTTGTGCGAATTTCTCCGTTTAATGCGGCGGGAAAGAGACAGACGTCTTTTGCGTCATGTGATGTTCTTCCGGATATCGAGGAAGATGTGACGGTGGAAATCGCAGAAGAAGATTTGAAGATTGATACGTACCGAGCAAGCGGTGCGGGCGGACAGCATATCAATAAGACGGATTCTGCCATCCGAATTACGCATATTCCTACGGGTATTGTTGTGCAGTGTCAAAATGAGCGCTCACAGCATAAGAATAAGGATAGGGCGATGAAGATGTTAAAGGCAAAGCTTTATATTATGAAGCAGCAGGAGAATCTCGAGAAGATTTCTGACCTTCGAGGTGAGGTAAAAGAGATCGGATGGGGAAATCAGATTCGTTCTTATATTATGCAGCCGTATACGCTTGTAAAGGACCATAGGACGAACGAGGAAGTTGGAAATGTACAGAGTGTCTTAGATGGAAACTTAGACCCATTTATGAATGCTTATTTAAAGAGCTTGGTCGGAGCATAAGAATATACCGATAAGAGAACTGTCAGTATATAGTGCGATAGCTTGACATATCAGTTCACTAGAATGTAAGGCAAAAATAATTTTGAAAAAGAAATTATTTTTGCCTTTTTTTGGTAATCGCTTGAGTTGCACAAAGTCACAAAGATTTGAGTTCAAATTTGTTTGAAAATGAAGATTTTTTGGAATCTTTTTGGAAAAATACTTGCATATATGAGCAAAACATGCTAATATCTTTCTGGTGAGTACAAATGTATTTCTGACACGAACATATGGGAACTCTGCATCGCAGACGTTTTCGTTTTTGAGAATTTTGTGCAAATGAAAAGTGTTTATTTTCGGCAGCGAGAGATGAATGATTTTCGCTTAGAGCTGGGAGAATAAATGCGAAAGGATAAGAAAGAATGGAACAAGATACAAAGTATTATGTAGTGAAAAAAAGAGCATTGCCAGAAGTTCTAGTGAAGGTAGTAAGGGCAAAGCAATTGCTTGAGTCAGATAGGAAGATGAGCGTACAAAAGGCGCTCGATAAAGTTCAACTGAGTCGAAGCTCTTTTTATAAATATCGAGATGATATTGCTCCATTTCATGAGAATACGAAGGGAACGACAATCACCTTTGTGCTGGAGATGAGAGATGAGCCGGGGATTTTGTCCAGGATATTAAACCTTGTGGCAGAGTTTCGAGCTAATATTTTGACGATACATCAGAGTTTGCCAGTGAACGGGACGGCTCTGATTACGATGAGTGTCAAGATATTGCCGACGACGGGGGATGTCTCTAAGATGCTTGAGGAGATGGAACAGACAGATGGAATACAGGAGTTAAAAATACTAGCAAAGGAGTAAAAATGATGAATATTGCAGTTTTAGGATACGGCACAATTGGTTCAGGTGTCGTAGAGATTTTAGATTTGAATAGGGAAGTAATAAAAAAACGCGTAGGGCAGGAATTAAATGTAAAATACGTCTTAGATATCAGGGAATTTCCTGGAAGCTCCATTGAAGATAAGCTAGTGCATGATTTTGATACGATTGAAAATGATGCGGATGTACAGCTTGTCGTGGAGACGATGGGAGGCGTGAATCCTGCCTATACCTTCGTGAAGAAGTCCTTGGAGGCTGGAAAACATGTATCTACTTCCAATAAAGAGCTTGTCGCAAAGCACGGTGCAGAGCTGATTCAGATTGCAAAGGAGAAAAATGTAAACTTTTTATTCGGCGCAAGTGTCGGTGGCGGTATTCCTATTATTCGTCCTCTAAACGAGGCATTGACAGCAGATGTCATCTGTGAGATTACTGGTATTTTAAATGGTACGACCAATTATATTCTAGACAAGATGGAGAATGAGGGATGGAGCTTTGAGGAGGCATTAAAGGATGCGCAGGATAAGGGATATGCGGAGAAACATCCAGAGGCAGATATAGAAGGATATGATACTTGTAGAAAGATTGCGATTTTGACTTCTCTCTCCTACGGAAAACAGGTGGATTTTGAGGATATTTATACAGAGGGAATTACCAAAATCACAGCGGAGGATATCCGGTATGCGAAGGCGATGGGCAGAAAGATTAAATTGCTCGGCATGAGCAAGAAAGTCGGAGACGATATTTATGCGATGGTTTGCCCGATGATGCTTCCTGTCTCTCATCCACTCGGCGGAGTGAACGGCGTATTTAACGCAGTATTTTTAAATGGAAATATGGTCGATGATTTGATGTTCTATGGAAGAGGAGCTGGAAAGCTTCCGACAGCCAGTGCGGTTGTGGCAGATGTCATTCAAGAGGCGAGAAATATTGACCGAAATCTCGACAATATTGTCTGGAGCGAGGAGAAGCTTGAATTAACTCCAGTCAGTGATTTTGAGAGAAGATTCTTTGTGAGACTTCCAAAGACAGTGACAAAAGAAGAGGCAATGACGGTATTTGGAGAGATTGAGCAGGTTGTAGTCGATGGAATCGATGAGTTCGCTTTTATTACTTCCAAAGTAAAGGAGCAGGTAATCGAGCAAAAGCTCGCACAGTTTGAGACTGTCATTAATTATATTCGTCTCGCTGACTAAAAAAATCTTGACCTTTTTGGGGAACTGTAATAGAATGTCAGATTGTAGAGATACTTAATACAAAGAGAATAAATAGTTTATGATAAAGTTTACGTATCATGGCTGTATAGGAAACAATAGAAAGGCTTGGTTAAATCAAATGTTAATAGTAAAGAAATTCGGTGGAACATCCGTTGGAAATAAAGAAAGAATTTTTAATGTCGCAAAAAGATGTATCGAAGATTATAAAAAGGGAAATGATGTAGTTGTAGTGCTTTCCGCCATGGGAAAATCTACAGATGAGTTGATTGCAAAGGCAAAGGATATCAATCCAAACCCATCTAAGAGAGAGATGGATATGCTTTTGACAACGGGAGAGCAGACATCCGTTGCACTTATGGCGATGGCGATGGATGTGCTCGGTGTGCCAGCTGTATCCTTGAATGCATTTCAGGTTGCGATGCATACGACTCATAAATATAGCAATGCGAGATTAAAGAGAATTGATACAGACCGTATTCACAATGAATTAGAGCAGAGAAAGATTGTTATTGTCACAGGTTTCCAGGGAGTTGACAAGTATGATAATTATACAACACTCGGAAGAGGCGGCTCAGACACGACAGCTGTAGCTCTCGCAGCAGCCTTAAACGCAGATGCTTGTGAGATTTATACAGATGTGGACGGCGTATTCACAGCCGACCCACGTATTGTCAAGACGGCATATAAATTAGACGAGATTACTTATGATGAGATGCTTGAGCTTGCCACACTCGGAGCTGGCGTTCTTCATAACCGCTCTGTGGAATGTGCGAAGAAACACGGTGTACAGCTTGTCGTTCGCTCTAGCTTGAATACAACAGAGGGAACTGTCGTGACAAAGAAGACGAAAAAGAAAGATACGGTAATCAGTGGTGTCGCTGGAGACAGAGATGCAGCTAGAATTGCGGTTGTCGGTTTGAAGGATGAGCCAGGAATTGCGTTCAAATTATTTAATGCGCTTGCTAGAAAGGGTATTAATGTTGATATTATTTTACAGTCTGTGGGACGTGAGAATTCTAAGGATATCTCCTTTACTGTCACAAGAGAGAATGCAAAAGAGGCTGTCGAGGCGATTGAGAATGTATTTGATGAGGACGCATATGATAGAATCGATGTGAATGAGACTGTATCTAAGGTATCTATCGTGGGTGCTGGAATGTTGACCAATGCCGGTGTGGCTGCGAAGATGTTTGAGGCTTTGTATAAGGCTGGAATTAATATCAGAATGATTTCCACATCTGAGATTCGTGTCACAGTATTGATTGATGAGAAGGATATTGAGGCTGCCATGAATGCAGTACATGATGAATTTTTGATAAAATAAAAAGAAAATCTAGCTAAGCTATGTTTTCTTGTACGATACGAGGAAAAGGGACTGTTGCAAACGAGGGTTCAGACAAATAGAGTGTTTTATTAATCTTAAAATTTTGTTTGAAAAAATCATCTTGCAATAGCCCCTTTTCTTGCATAAAAGGAAAATCTGCGGTACAATAAACAGTACGTGAAGAAAGAGATTGGTTGGAAGGAGAATGGCGTTTTCCAAGTCGTAAGAGCGATGGGATTACGTCTATTAGAAATTATGAAACGACAAGATTACATATCGTGGGACCAGTATTTTATGGGAGTTGCCATGCTATCCGCACAGAGGAGTAAAGATAATCACACGCAGGTGGGAGCCTGTATTGTGAATCAGGATAATAAGATTTTATCGATGGGATATAATGGAATGCCGACAGGATGCAGCGATGATGAGCTCCCGTGGGAGCGAGAGGGAGAACCTCTTGATACAAAGTATTTATTTGTCTGTCATGCGGAGCTGAATGCGATTTTAAACTATGGCGGAGGGTCTCTTAAGGGAACGAGAGTGTATACAACACTCTTTCCGTGTAATGAGTGCACGAAGGCATTAATTCAGGTTGGAGTGAAGGAAGTGATTTATCACTCCGATAAGTACGCCGATACTCCATCGACTCAGGCGGCGAAGAGGATGATGGATATGGCGGGTGTGAAGTACCGCAAGTACGAGGAAAAACATATTAGAATAAAATTAGATTTGTAGAGGGAAATATGGATATTATAAAAGTATTACAGCAGGAATTAAATATTAAGAGAGAGCAGGTTGAGGCGGCAGTCAAATTAATTGATGAGGGGAATACGATTCCTTTTATCGCCAGATACCGAAAGGAAGTGACAGGCTCACTAAATGACGAGGTACTTCGTAATTTAAATGAGAGACTTACCTATCTTAGAAATCTAAATGACAGAAAAGAGCAGGTAATTAAGAGTATCTCAGAGCAGGAAAAGCTCACAAAGGAATTGGAAAAGCAGATTCTAGATGCGAAGACGATGGTTGAGGTTGAGGATTTATACCGCCCTTATAAGCCAAAGAGAAGAACAAGAGCGACTATTGCCAAGGAGAAGGGATTGGAGCCGCTTGCCAATATACTGACTCTCCAGATGACCAAAAAGCCGATGCTCGAGGAGGCAAAGGCGTATATTTCTGAAGAGAAAGAGGTTGGCTCTGCTAAGGAGGCACTCTCGATGGCGATGGATATCGTGGCGGAGAGTATCTCAGACGACGCACAGTATAGGATGCGTATCAGAAGGAATACTGTATCGGAGGGAAGGATTGTCACGACGGTCGGCAAATTAAAAGAGAAGAACCCAGTCTATGAGATATACTATGATTTTCAAGATAGAGTAAAGACGATACCGGGATACCGTGTCTTGGCGATAAATCGAGCGGAGAAGCAAAAGGAAATTACAGTGAAGATAGAGGCGCCCGAGGAGAAGATTTTACAGTATCTGGAAAATAAAATCATTATCCGAGAAAATGAGAATACAGCCCCTATTTTGCGGGAAGTAATTAAGGATAGTTATAAGAGATTGATTTCAGGCGCCATTGAGAGGGAAATCCGAAGTGAGCTCACCGAGAAGGCGGAGGAAGAGGCGATGAAGGTGTTTGGAAAAAACTTGGCGCAGCTTCTTATGCAGCCTCCGATTGCGGGAAAGACCGTGCTTGGCTGGGACCCTGCATTTCGAACGGGATGCAAGCTTGCGGTAGTCGACCCTACAGGCAAGGTGCTTGACACAGTTGTTATCTATCCGACGGAGCCACAAAAGAAGATAGAAGAATCAAAGAGAATCCTAAAAAAGCTGATTGAGAAATACGATATCACCCTTATCTCCCTTGGAAATGGAACGGCATCTAGGGAGTCGGAGTTTGTTATCGTAGAGCTATTAAAGGAGATAAAGAAAAATGTCCAGTATGTTATCGTAAACGAGGCCGGCGCTTCTGTCTATTCTGCCAGTAAGCTGGCGACGGAGGAGTTTCCAAACTTTGATGTCGGACAGAGAAGTGCCGCATCGATTGCGAGAAGATTGCAAGACCCGTTATCGGAGCTTGTCAAAATCGACCCTAGGTCCATCGGTGTCGGTCAGTACCAGCATGATATGAACCAGAAGAGACTCGGCGAGGTGCTTGGAAATGTTGTGGAGGACTGCGTGAATAAGGTCGGAGTGGATTTAAATACGGCCTCAGCCACTTTATTAATGTATATTTCTGGCATTTCTAAGACCATTGCCAAAAATATCGTATCCTACCGAGAGGAGAATGGCTCTTTTACAAATAGAAAACAACTCTTAAAGGTTCCAAAGCTTGGACCAAAGGCGTATGAGCAATGTGCTGGTTTTTTAAGAATTAACGGAGGGGATAATCCGCTCGACCAGACAAGTGTGCATCCAGAATCCTACGAGGCGGCGACAAAGCTTTTAGACTTCTTGGGATATTCGGTGGAGTCTTTGCGAGACGGCGGTCTTGGCAGCAGCTTAAAGAAGATAAAAAATAAAGAAAAGCTTGCCAAACAGATTGGTATCGGCGAGGAGACGTTTACCGATATTTTAAAGGAGCTCGAAAAGCCGGCGAGAGACCCGAGAGATGAGATGCCAAAGCCAATTCTTCGCAGCGATATTCTCGAGATGAAGGACTTAAAAGAGGGAATGATACTAAAGGGTACAGTCAGAAATGTAATTGATTTTGGTGCCTTTGTCGATATCGGTGTCCATCAGGATGGTTTGATTCATATTTCTAGAATGTCAAAGAAGAAATTCATTAAGCATCCACTTGAGGTTGTGAGTGTGGGCGATATCGTTGACGTTGAGGTTATAAGTGTCGATTTGAAAAAGAGAAGAATCCAGCTTGAGATGAAGGATTCCACAGGTAAAAATTAAGAAGAATAGAGGTAGGGAAAATGTCAGACAAAAGAAAATCAACAAATACAGTGAAAGCAGTTGCGATGATTGGTGTTGCGGCTGCGATTGCCACGGTTTTAATGTTTGTAAAATTCCCAGTGAAGTATTTGGGATTTTTGGAATTAGAATTAAGTGATATTCCTGCTATCTTTATGTCACTTGCAGTTGGACCAGTGGCAGGAATATTGGTGGAGTTGATTAAAAACATATTACATTTAACAGCGACAAGCACAGGAGCTTCGGGAGAACTCTCGAATTTTCTTGTATCGATTGGGTATATTTTGCCATTATCTCTTACGTATCACTATACGAAGGGAAAGCATCGCCTAGTTCTTGGATTTGTACTTGGAACAATCGGAATGGCGATAGTGGGAATTTTTGTAAATGCATACATTACAGTTCCTCTTTACTTAGCGATAATGGGCAAAGAGGCGATTATGGGGATTGTACAGGCGACGATTCCATCGATTCAATCTGTGACAAGTTTGATATTAATTGGAATCACACCGTTTAATATTTTTAAGGGAATTATTATCTCGGTGATCGGATATTTCGTATTTCGAGCCCTCCAAAAATATATTGAGATATAAGAAGGAGAGTGAAAGCTTTTCTGAAGATAGCTAGGGGAATGAAAATTTTGAAAAATAATAAAAATGAGAATTGCAAGAGCATATTATGCGGAGTAATTCGATATCAAAGGGGTCAAAAGACCTTTTAACCCCAACATTATAAAAATAGAATTTTCAGTAAAAGTGAGGTTAACCAAGATGGAAGAAAAAAAACAAGAAGAATTAAGGAAGTCTGAAAAAGAAATCACAGACGGCGAAAGGGAAGAAAACCAAAGTTCTTCCGTTCAAGAAGAAGCGCCAAAAGAAGAGAAAGAGATGGCTGTCGAGAGAGAAGCAGAAGAAAAGCAGGAAGAGAATCCAGAAGATTTGGATGATGATGACTATTATATAGATGAGGATGAGATTCAAGTTCAGGAGGTTGAGCCTGCCGTCTACGAGGTGGAGACGAAGATTGGGACAGGAGAATTATACAATTATTTAATGATGCATACGTATTCCTCCTTCAGTGGAAAGGTATGTGTGATACTCAGTGTTCTCGCCCTTATTATGCTTTTGCTCGGGGCTGGAAAGGGAGATATGACAAAAACAGTTATTTTGGGCATCGTGGCATTACTCTATACCGTTATTAATCCGATTATGCTCTATATGAAAGCGGCGAGACAGGCAAAATTAAATCCCGCTTACAAGGATTCTATGAAATTTGGATTTCATGAAAAAGGGGTGAATATCTCTTTTGGCGGCAATGAGGGGATGATACCTTGGGATAAGATGATGAAAGTAAAAAAGACAAAAAAAGTCTATGCCCTTTATACAGACCCAATTCACGCATTTTTGATTGCGGTGAAGGATTTGCAAAAAACAGGAAATGAGATTGAGAATTATATAGAGGAGCATATCACTCATAGATGATATGGACAAATAGAGGTGAAAGGAAATGATAATAGAGAGTTTTAGTGAAGAGCAAACCTTTGCATTTGCGAAGGAGCTTGGAGAGAAGGCGAAAAAAGGTCAAATCTATGCTTTGGATGGAGATTTGGGAACTGGAAAGACCGTTTTTACAAAGGGATTTGCCGCTGGGCTAGGCATAGAGGAGCCAGTGAGTAGTCCGACTTTTACGATAGTACAGGAATACGATGACGGTCGTCTCCCTCTCTATCATTTTGATGTGTATCGCATCGGTGATGTGGAAGAGATGGAGGAGATTGGGTTTGAGGATTATCTGTACGGGGATGGAATCTGTTTTATCGAGTGGGCAAAGCTTGTGGAGGATTTGCTCCCAAAGTCAGCGGTATGGATTTCGATTGAGAAAGATTTGGAAAAAGGCTTTGATTATAGAAAGATAACAGTAAACATTTTTTAGAAAGGGAAACGGCATTCTCATATTATCGAGAGTGGGGATGCCCAGTTAGGATTATGAAGATATTAGCGATTGACAGCTCTGGGCTTGTCGCCTCTGTCGCTGTCATGGAAGAAGAAGTATTGATTGCAGAGTATACTATCTGTCATAAGTTGACACATTCTCAGACATTGCTCCCAATGCTTGATGATGTGCAAAGGAGAATCGGACTTGATTTGGAAGAGATAGATGCGATTGCAGTGTCTTGTGGACCTGGTTCCTTTACAGGGCTTAGGATTGGCTCTGCCACGGCGAAGGGGCTTGGTTTGGCGCTAAAGAAGCCGATTATCTCAGTTCCGACCGTCGACGGGTTAGCTTATAATTTATACAGCAGCGATAAATTAATCTGTCCTTTGATGGATGCGAGAAGAAATCAAGTCTATACAGGATTTTATAAGTTTGTCGGAGAGAGAATGGAGGTCATCGAGCCAGAGAGGGCTGTTGATATCAACCAAGTTATCGAGGAGTTGAACGAGAGAGGAGAGGAAGTGATCTTCCTCGGAGACGGTGTGCCGGTTTATCGAGATATCATCGAGGAAAAGATGGAAGTATCGTACTCCTATGCGCCTGCTCATATGAATAGACAAAGAGCCAGTGCAGTTGGAATGCTGGCATTATCTTATATAAGAGAGGGAAGGGATGTCTTAGAGCCAGCTTGGGCGAGCAAGCCTGTCTATCTTAGAAAGTCTCAGGCAGAGCGCGAGAGATTAGAGAGAGAAAAGCAAAAAGAGGCAAAAAAAGATGTATAATTACGAGATTCGTCCGATGGAAAAAAGGGACTGTGAGGCTCTTTATGAGCTCGAACAGCAGTGTTTTTTTGGCTCTTCGGCATGGGATTATCATAGCATTTTGGAGATTCTAAATTATGATACGAATCACTATTTTGTATGTTATGAAGATGGAGAGCTTGTCGGCTATGTCGGTCTGATGGTGGCTGCGGATGAGGGGGATATCACGAATATCGCTGTTCATCCGTCTAAGAGACGAAGAAAAATTGCAGATGCCCTTTTGGAGAGAGCGATACAGACGGCGAGAGAAAAGAAGGTAAGTCAAATTTTTTTAGAAGTTCGAAAATCGAACGCCCCCGCCATCGCACTCTATGAGAAGCATGGATTTTTGTATATGGGATGCAGGAAAAATTATTATAATGAGCCGAGAGAGGATGCCAATATTATGTGCATTCTCCTTTAATTCCCACTATTCAAATGGATACAAATCGATTATCATAAGGACAGATAAAAAAAGAAGGCCTTGATTTTGACCTTCCTAAGCAGTATCTGTCACGTAGATATAGGGGTTTACGAAGGAGGATAAGAGATGAAGTGTAATATATGTGGGAGAGAATTAAGACAAGAGTTAGATATTGTAAAAGAAGATTATATTTTTGTGAAGAAAAATTGGGGATATTTCTCAAGGAAGGATGGACAGACACATCAGTTTTGTATTTGTGAGGATTGCTATGATAAGTGGATAAAATCCTTCAAGATACCAGTGGAGATTGGAGACACAGTTGAGATGATTTAGTATAATTCTCCAAATGATTCTTCAAGATACGGTGAATGCCGATGGAGGAAAATAAAATATGTTAGAGATTTGTTTGCTGGGAAGCGGTGGTATGATGCCGCTTCCTTATCGCAGGTTAACCGCCCTTATGGCGAGGATAGAAGGAAAGTCTATCTTGATTGACTGTGGCGAGGGAACTCAGATTGGAATCAAGGAGTCTGGATGGAGCTTTAAGCCGATTGATGTCATTTGTTTTACCCATTATCACGCCGACCATATCAGTGGACTGCCTGGACTTTTGCTCACACTTGGAAATGCTGGGAGAGAGGAACCGCTTACGATGATTGGTCCAAAGGGGCTTCAGAGGGTTGTAAATTCTCTCAGAGTGATTGCACCAGAGCTTCCATTTGAGATTATTTTTAAGGAAATCGAGGAGAGAGAGCAGGTGTTTTGGATGGACGGCTATCGAATCGAGGCATATAAGGTAAACCACAATGTACTCTGCTACGGATATTCGATTATCATAGATAGACCAGGGAAATTTGATATCAATAAGGCGATGGAAAATAAGATAGAGAAAAAATATTGGAGTCGTCTCCAAAAGGGAGCGACGATTGAGGTGGACGGCAGAGTGCTCACGGGAGACATGATACTCGGCGCACCGAGAAAGGGACTTCGCTGTACGTACTGTACCGATACAAGACCTGTTGATACTATTGTGAAATACGCAACGGACGCGGATTTATTTATCTGTGAGGGAATGTACGGAGAGGAAGGAAAGGAGAAGAAGGCGGTTGAGTATAAACATATGACGATGTATGAGGCCGCAGATTTGGCAAAGGCTGCAAATGTAAAGGAAATGTGGCTGACACATTATAGTCCTTCCCTTGTAAAGCCCGAGGAATTTATGAATAAGGTTCGTGATATTTTCCCGAGAGCAAAGGCGGGAAAAGACGGAAAGAAATGTATCCTAAAGTTTGAGGATAGATAAAGAATAGAGATAAAGAAGAGAAAAAAAGATAAAAAATAGAAATAGAAAGAGTAAGAAAAGAAAGAAGGAAGAGAATGGATAAGAAAAAGGAAGATGTAGTAATCTTAGCTATTGAGACTTCTTGTGATGAGACAGCGGCGGCAGTGGTAAAAAATGGAAGAGAGGTTTATTCTAATATTATTTCCTCTCAGATTGATTTGCATACCTTATATGGAGGAGTTGTGCCTGAGATTGCATCTAGAAAGCATATAGAAAAGATAAATCAAGTGATTGAGGAGGCGCTTAGCGCTGCTCATACTAGTTTAGAGGAGATAGATGCCATTGCGGTTACTTATGGACCAGGATTAGTCGGTGCACTTTTAGTCGGTGTGGCGGAGGCGAAGGCGATTGCGTTCGCAGCGAAGAAGCCGCTCGTCGGAGTGCATCATATTGAGGGACATATTAGTGCGAATTATATTGAGCATAAGGAGCTTGAGCCTCCGTTTTTATGTTTGGTGGCGTCCGGTGGACATTCTCATCTTGTTCTTGTCAAGGATTATGGTGAGTATGAGATTATTGGAAGGACGAGAGATGATGCGGCGGGAGAGGCGTTTGACAAGGTTGCAAGGGCGATTGGACTTGGCTATCCGGGAGGTCCTAAGATTGACAAAGTATCGAAGCAGGGAAATCCAGATGCCATTGTTTTTCCGAGAGCGAAGGTGAGCGATTCTCCAAATGATTTTAGTTTTAGTGGATTAAAATCTGCGGTTCTTAATTATTTGAACCAGTGTAAGATGAAGGGGGAAGAGATAAATCAGGCGGATGTGGCGGCTTCTTTCCAGAAAGCTGTTGTGGAAGTCTTGGTGGAGCATACGATAAATGCGGCAAAGGAGCTTGGCTGTAAGCAGGTAGCGATTGCTGGAGGTGTCGCATCCAATTCTTCTCTTCGAGCGGCGATGAAAGATGCATGTGAGAGAGAGGGATTTTCATTTTATCATCCATCTCCAATTTTATGTACCGATAATGCGGCGATGATTGGAGCGGCGGCCTATTATGAGTATAAAAAGGGAGTCAGAGCTGGTTGGGATTTAAATGCGATTCCAAATTTAAAGATTGGACAGAGATAGAGAAGTTTGGGACTAGAAGGAGGAAAAATGAAAAAGGAGAAGATAACGGCCATTGTTCTTGCGGCAGGAAGAGGAAGTCGCATGAAGAGCGAGCTGCAAAAACAGTATATGACTCTGGCTGGCAAACCCGTTGTTGTGCATTGTCTAGAACAGTTTGAAAAAAGCGATGTCGATGAGATTATATTGGTGACGGGAGAGGATGAGATAGAGTACTGTAGGGAGAAGATTGTCGGGGAGTATCATATTACAAAGGTGAAAAAGATTGTGGCGGGAGGAAAGGAGAGATATGAGTCCGTCTATCATGCGTTGGAGGAGATGGAGGAATGTCGATATGTCTTTATTCAAGACGGGGCGAGACCTTGTATTACGCAGGATATTATTCGAGCTTGCATTGAAAATGTGAGAGAATATGGGATTTGTATTATCGGGATGCCGGTGAAAGATACGATAAAGATAGTAGATGAGAATTGCTTTGCGAAAGATACGCCAGAGCGCTCAACTCTCTGGCAGATTCAGACGCCGCAATGTTTTGTGTATGATGAGATAAAGCTTGCCTATGAGAAGATGATGGCGAGTGGGGTCAAGAATATTACAGATGATGCGATGGTTATGGAGCAGTTTGGAGATAGAAGGGTGAAGATGGTCAGGGGAAGTTACGAGAATATTAAGATTACAACTCCGGAGGATATGGAGATTGGGGAGATTTTTTTGAGGAGAAATGACCCGACATTATGACATGAAATGGAGGATGAGAGTGAGATGTCGACATCTATGACAAAGGGGAATCCATTGAAACTTATGCTTCAGTTTGCGCTTCCTCTTTTAATTGGAAATTTATTGCAGCAGACTTATAATATGATTGATGCGGCTATTGTGGGGCAGACTCTGGGAGTCAAGGCATTGGCGAGTGTTGGAGCGAGCAGCAGTGTGCAGTTTTTAGTTCTTGGTTTTTGTATAGGATGTTGTACTGGGTTTGGTATTCCTATTGCGAAGTATTTTGGAGCCGAGAAATTAAAAACGATGCGAGACTATGTTTTTAACGGGGCAGTGCTTACCGCTATCATCGGAGTTTTGGTTACGGTATTATGTTCTCTTTTATGTTCGCAGATTTTACATATTCTTTCTGTCCCGGAGGATGTTTATCGGGATGCGTATTCCTATTTATTGGTGATTTTTTTGGGGATTCCGTTTACACTTCTTTATAATTATCTCTCGAGTATTTTGAGGTCGGTCGGAGATAGTAAGACTCCATTTGTTTTTTTGGCTTTTTCTGCGATTTTAAATATTTTTTTGGATTTATTTTGCATTGTAGTATTAAAATGGGGCTGTGCAGGGGCTGCGATTGCGACTATCTCAGCTCAGGCTATCAGTGGAATTTTATGTCTATGCTTTATCGCTCGACGAATGGAGAAATTATGGCTGACGAAGGAGAATCGACGAGTGAACGGGGAAGTGGTGAAGGAATTGCTTATTATGGGAATTCCGACGGGACTTCAGTTTTCTATTACGGCGATTGGAAGTATGGTGATGCAGTCGGCGAATAATGGTCTGGGAAGTGTGTATGTATCTGGATTTACAGCAGGTATGAGGATTAAACAGTTTGCGTTATGTCCTTTTGATGCGATTGCGACGTCGGCGTCTGTATTTTGTAGTCAGAATTTGGGGGCTAGACAGCCGGAGCGTATTAAACAGGGATTGAGACAGAGTGTTGTTCTTGCGGTGATGTATGGAGTGGCGATTGGATTGGTATTGATTTTTGCGGGAAGAACGATTTCTATGCTTTTTGTGAATCAATCGGCAGTCGAGGTATTGGATGCGTCTGGAAAATATTTGAGATGTCTTGGATATTTCTTCTGGTGTCTTGGAATATTGAATGTTTGCCGTATGGTGACGCAGGGAATTGGTTATTCAGGAAGAGCGGTATTTTCAGGCGTGACAGAGATGGTGGCAAGGAGTGTTGTCAGTATTGGATTTGTGGGGACGTTTGGGTATACGGCCATTTGTTTCGCAGACCAGGTGGCATGGGCTACGGCGTGTTTGTATATTGTGCCTACTTGTTTGTATTGTATTAGGAGGGCGACTAGGATGATTTGTGGTTAAGGGGAGAAAAAATGTCGAGAGAGTGAAAAGAGACGCCGAGAGAGCGAGTCGATATATGTGCCGTAAACACGTTCGTTCCCACGATTTTTCGACATACGCTGATTTTTGCCGCCTCCCGCAAACTCGCGCCTTCGGCACGGGGGCAGTGCTCCAGCGGCAAAGCTAAGTATATCGAAAAATCGCTCCACTCTCTATCGTTTTCGGCGCATATATCGACTCGCTCTCTCGGCTGTGTATTGGAGAGAACTTTAAGGTTGATTTTGTGGGTTATTTATGCTAGGATTTTCTTTTTCTTGGCTGTGTATTGGAAGGATTTTTATGGTTGATTCCGTAGATTGTTTATGTTAGGTTTTTTTGGGTGGTTGTGTATTAGGAAGGTTTTAGGGATGAGAAAAAAATTTTTGAATGGGATATTTTTGTGAAAATTGGCTGTAAAGTTTGTGGTGAAATTGTGGTTTTTAAGGGAGAATCGCAAGAAGTGAAATGGAAAGAGAAAGGGAATATAATATATTGGAAGTGGATTTGGGTGAAATAGGAATAGGAGTTTAAGATAGAGGAGGAGTGAAGGGTGAAGGTACAGAGAAAAGATGAGATTATTCGGTTGATTTCAGAGAATAAGATAGTGAAGGCAAATGAGTTGGCGGCTACTTTTAAGGTGTCGATGGAGACGATAAGAAGAGATTTGGCGGATTTGGAGAGGGATGGGATTATAAAGAGGGTGCATGGGGGTGCTGTGCTTAATCTGAATTATAGTGTGGAGCCGGATTTTTCTTATCGAGAGGTGAAGAATTTTGAGGAGAAGCTTTTGATTGGAAAAAGGGCAGCGGCTCTTGTGGAAGATGGGGATGTTATTATTATTGATATTGGCACGACGACGTTGGAATTTGCTAAGTTTTTAAAAGGGAAAAAGAATCTTACTGTTTTTACAAATTCTATTAAAATTGCGTTGGAGCTCATGGATGAAGTGGGAATTACGGTGATTATGTTAGGAGGAGTTGTCAGGAAGGGAGAGGGAACAACGTCGGGATATTGGGCAGAGGATATAATTGATAGATTTTATGTGGAAAAATTATTTCTCGGAGTGGGTTGCCTTAATTTGGAAAATGGTGTGATGGATTATCATATAGAGGAGACGAATTTGAGGAGACATTATATAAAACATGCGAAACAAGTTATTGCGTTGGCGGATTATACGAAGTTTGGAAGTAAGGCGCTGAATCAAGTTTGTTCTCTTGAGGAGATGGATGTATTAGTTACGGATAATAAGACGGATAAGAAATATATAAGGAGGCTTCGAGAAAAGGGGATAGATGTGATTTTGGTTTAGGTTTGGGTTGGAGTATAGGTAAGGGATTTTTTTTGGAGTAAATGGTTTTGAAATGGGGAGGGTGCAAAGAGAGTTATTCTTAGAAAGAGTTATTATTTTGAGAATGATGTTTTTAGTGTAAGAGAGAAAGAAAATTAATGTGGGAAAAGTTGCGAATAGCAAGGAATCCCATATTTTTTTTGCGCTTAATTTATCAATAATCCACAAAAAAATAAAAATTTGAGGATTTGCACAAAAATAATATGTGTGATATTGTGTATTTAACAAAGAGATGATGGCCGTATCTTTTCGTAGACTTGTTTCATTTGGAGCAGTGAATTTATAGATTTGCTTTGGGTTAAGTAATGAAATGATGGACTTGCTTCGGTGGGGCAATGAAAAATTGATGATAAAATCGCAAGAGTATACTTATGATGAGGATTGTGGGAGCATATTGTGCGGAGCAATCTGGTGTCATAGGGTCAAAAGGTTTTTTGACCCCAACATCATATTTATAGAAGTAATTGCGAGGAGGAAGGTAAGGAGGAAAAAAATGACATTTGATCAAATTATTTTGTGGATTATGGCGTTTGGAGCTCTGATTGGGGCGGCGGATAAAATCACGGGAAATCACCTTGGACTTGGAGAGAAGTTTGACGAGGGATTTCAGGCGATGGGGTCTTTGGCACTTGGAATGGTTGGAATTGTCTGTCTGGCTCCGGTTATTTCGGATTTGCTTGGTCCGATTATTATTCCAGCTTGTAAGGCGATTGGAGCGGACCCGGCACTTTTTGGTTCTATTTTAGCAAATGATATGGGCGGTTATTCTCTGGCGATGGAGCTTGCGCAAAATGAGCAGGCGGGATTGTTTGCAGGAAATATTGTGGCGTCGATGCTAGGATGTACTTTGGTGTTTTCGATTCCAGTTGGGCTTGGATTGATTGAGAAAGAAGATACGAAGTATTTCTCACAGGGGTTATTGATTGGTCTTATTACAATTCCGATTGGCTGTATTGTCGGGGGACTCATCGCAGGGTTTTCGATTCGGTTGATTATCCAAAATACGATTCCGATTTTGGTAATCTCGATTCTTTTAGCTTTGGGACTTAAAATAATACCAGATAAGATGATAAAGGGATGTACTATTTTTGGTCAGTTTATTACAATTGTGATTTATATTGGACTTGCCTGTGCGGCATTTGAGTATATTACAGGAGTTGTGATTATAAAAGGTATGGCGCCGATTATGGACGGTATGAATGCGATATCGGGAATCGCCATCGTACTTCTTGGAACATTTCCAGTTCTCGCTATCTTGGTAAAGGTTTTAGATAAGCCGCTGAATGCGATTGGAAGAAAGATGGGAATGGATGCGACAAGTGCGGCGGGACTTGTGTTTACTCTGGCAAATTCAGTTCCAGTTTATACGATGATGAAGGATATGAAAAAAAGAGGAATTATTATTAATACAGCGTGGCTTGTGCCAGCAACTGCAGCGCTTGGAGACCATCTAGGATTTACAGCAGGTGTGCAGCCTACGATGATTACGCCAGTCGTAATTGGAAAATTAGTGGCTGGTGTGGCGGCAATTATTTTGGCTTATTTTATGACGAAAAATATGGTAGATGAGTCAGAAGAGATGGCGGTATAGAAAATGTTTAGGAAAATAAAAAGGATTGTGGGAGCACATTGTGCGGAGTAATTCGGTATCAAAGGGGCAAGAAAACTTTTGACCTCAATATTATAAAAATAGGTTTAGAGAGAAGGAAAGTTTCTAGGAGTAAGAAGGAGATGTAGTAAAAATGAGTAAATATTTTTTGGGATTAGACCAGGGAACAACGGGAACGACAGTTATGATTTTTGATGAAAACTGGAATAAAGTTTCAAGAGGGTATAAAGAGCATACGCAGTATTATCCAAAGCCAGGCTGGGTGGAGCATGACCCGATGGAAATATGGAGAAATATTTTAGAGACAATTGATATGGCGACAAAGGAAGCTGGAATTACAGAGGAGGATATCACTTGTATTGGTATGGATAATCAGGGTGAGACGGTAATGCTCTGGGATAAGATTTCGGGCGTTCCAGTATATAATGCGATTGTCTGGCAAGATAGAAGAACGGCAGAAGAAGCGGATGAGATTACGAAGAAATATGGAGATATGATTCGAGAAAAGACAGGTCTTATTGTAGATGCGTATTTTAGTGCCACGAAGATTAAGTGGATTATCGATAATGTGCCAGGAGTAAAAGAGAAGATAGAGCAGGGAAGAATTATTGCAGGTACATTGGATACGTGGATGATTTGGAAGTTGACACATGGAAGGGTTTGTGCGACGGATTATTCCACAGCATCGAGAACGATGCTTTTAAATATTCATACGGGACAATGGGATGATGAGATTTTGGAGGCACTTGATATTCCAAAGAGTATTCTCCCAGAGATTAAGGATAGCTCCACTATTTTTGGACATACCGACCCGCTTGATTTCTTTGGAGCGATTGTTCCGATTTCTGGTTCTGTCGTAGACCAGCAGGCGGCATTGTTTGGACAGGCTTGTTTCAAAGAGGGAACGGTGAAGACAACATATGGAACAGGATGCTTTATGTTGATGAATACAGGAGATAAGCCAGTTTACTCTGAAAATGGATTACTCACAACGGTCGGTTGGGGATTAAACAAAGGAAAAGATATCACATTTGCACTTGACGGCGGTATTTATATCGCTGGAGCGGCAGTGCAGTGGTTAAGAGATAAATTACAGATTATTACAAATGCGGCGCAAACAGAAGAGCTTGCAAAATCTGTTCCAGATACAGGCGGAGTATTCTTTGTTCCAGCTTTTGCGGGACTTGCAGCTCCTCACTGGGACCAGTATGCGAGAGGAACGTTTGTGGGTATCACAGGAGGCACAGGAAGAGAGCAGATTGTTAGAGCGACACTTGAGAGTATGGCATATCAGGTAAAAGATAATTTAGATGTGATGGAGAAGGATTCTGGAATTAAGATTAAAGTAATGCGTGTAGACGGCGGTGCTTCCGCAAATGACTTCTTAATGCAGTTCCAGGCAGATATTTTGGGAATTCCAGTTGAGGTTCCAGAGATTGTTGATACGACAGCACTCGGTGCCGCTTATCTAGCAGCGTATGGAATCGGAGAATTCCACGATTTTAAAGAATTAGAGGCAAATTGGAAGTTGGCGAAGAGATTTGAGCCACAGATGGATGAAAAGACGAGAGAAGAGCTATTGTATCAATGGCATCGAGCTGTCGAGAGGTCAAAAGGATGGATTGAGACAGAACGAGAAAAATAAAATTATTTGAAAACCATTTTTTTCCAAAATAAAAATAAAATATCCCAAAATACTAGGAGGTAAAAAGAATGAAGACAGATGTAGTAGTAATTGGAGCAGGTGCGGTAGGATGTGCTATCGCGAGAGAATTATCTAAGTATAAAATAGGTGTAACAGTAGTGGATATGAGAGATGATATCGGAGGAGATGCCTCCAAGTCAAACAGTGCGATTATTCACACAGGATATGATGCGGCACCGGGAACATTAGAGTCTCAGCTTGTTGTAGCTGCAAATCCGATGTATGACCAGTTGACAAAGGATTTAGATATTCCGTTTGAGAGAATCGGAGCGATACTTCCAGCGTTTACAGAGGAGCAGTTTGAGAAGCTTCCAGCTATTAAGGAGAAGGCATTTAAAAATCGTGTATATGATGTAGAATATTTGTCCAGAGAGGAGATTTTGGCAAAGGAGCCAGAGTTAAACCCAGAGGTAAAGGGCGGACTTTTCATTCCGAGAGAGAGTATTATTGACCCATTTATTCTCGTACAGGCGTTGGCGGAAAATGCAAATGAAAATGGAGTGGATTTCTTATTAAATACAGAAGTAATTGATATCCATATGGAAAACGGAGCAGTTAAGGAAGTTGTCACGACAAATGGAGTGATTGAGACGAGCTTTATCGTAAATGCAGCGGCTCTTCACTGTGATGATATTGCGGCGATGGTCGGAAAAGCAGATTATAAGGTAGTGGCAAGAAGAGGTCAGTTTTATATTTTAGACAAGAATACAAGCTGTAAGGTTAGAAATATTGTTCTTCCAATTCCTACAAAGGTGACAAAGGGTAAATTGATGACACCGACTATCCACGGAAATATGTTAGTTGGTCCGACAGCGGAAGATTTGCCAGATAAGGTGGACGTATCTGTCACAACAGAGGGCTTAGACAGTATTTACGCTGATGTAAGTAAGATGATTCCAAATGTAAATATTCGCGATACTATCACACAGTATAGCGGGCTTCGTCCAAATCGAAATCCAGAGGGACTTCATGTGGATGTATATGATGACGTAAAGGGATATGTGAATTTATCAGGTGTTCGCTCTACAGGACTTACCCTAAGTGTATCTATCGCAAAATATGTGGCCGAGAAACTAAAAGAAATCGGCTGTGAGCTAGCATTAAAGGATGATTTTAAGGCGACGAGAAAGGGAATTCCTTGCTTCCATCAAATGAGTGAGGAAGAGAAGGAAGCAATTATCAAGGAAAATCCTTTGTATGGAACGATAGTATGTCGCTGTGAGACAATCACAGAGGGAGAAATCGTAGATGCCATTCATCGCCCAGTCGGTGCGAGAACAGTGGATGCCGTAAAACGTAGAGTGAGAGCTGGAATGGGACGTTGCCAGGGAGGATTTTGCGGACCAAAGGTAATTGAGATTTTGGCGAGAGAGTTAAATATTAGTACGGAGGAAGTCAATAAAAATCTGCCAGGTTCTTATATGGTGACAGGAAAAAACAAATGATGTGACAAGGAAATGAGGATTGTAGGAGCATATTGTGCGGAGCAATCCGATATCAAAGGGGCTTTTGACCCAAACATCAGAAAATATATTTAAGTGAACAAAGAGATAGGGTCAGATAAAAATAGAATCGGAAAAGGAGAATCGATATGTATAATTTATCATGTGATGTGGCAATTATCGGTGGAGGTCCAGCGGGATTATCCGCAGCAGTGGCGGCCAAAAAAGAAGGCGCTAAGAAGGTTTTAGTAATAGAGAGAGATGAGAGTATCGGAGGAATTTTACAGCAATGTATTCATCCTGGATTTGGATTATCTTATTTTAAGGAAGAATTGACCGGTCCAGAGTACGCAGGGCGTTTTGCAAAAGAGGCAAAAGAACTTGGAGTAGAATTTTTGCTTAATTCTATGGTTCTTGAAATAAACGAGGAGGAAGGCTATGTAATCTGTGTAAACAAAGATTACGGAATGACAAAAGTAGAGGGAAAAGCCGTGATTCTCGCAATGGGATGCAGAGAGAGAACAAGAGCAAATATTATGATTCCTGGCACTCGCCCAGCAGGCGTGTATACGGCAGGTTCCGCTCAGAGATTAGTGAACCGTCAAAATGAGATGGTCGGGAAAAAGGTGGTTATTCTAGGCTCTGGTGATATCGGAATGATTATGGCGAGAAGAATGACTCTAGAGGGAGCGCAAGTTTTAGCGGTCATCGAGCTTATGGATTATCTTGCAGGTCTTACGAGAAATAAAGTGCAGTGTCTGGATGACTTTGGTATTCCACTATATTTATCTCATACGATTACGAAGATTGATGGATATCAGAGAGTGAAGGGAATTTATTTCGCAAAGGTAGATGAGAATAAGAAGCCAATCAAAGAGACAGAACAGTATATTGAATGTGATACATTATTACTTTCTGTAGGACTTATCCCTGAAAATGAGTTGACAAGAAAAGCGGGAATTGAAGTTTCGCCAATTACGAACGGACCAAAAGTAAATCAGTATATGCAGACCTCGGCAGAGAAAATATTTGCCTGTGGAAATGTAGTTCATGTAAATGATTTGGTAGATAATGTAAGTACAGAGAGTATGAGAGCAGGAAAATTTGCTGCGCAGTATGCGATGGGAACTCTTCCGAAACAAGAAAAACAGATTGAGAATATAACGGGAGAAAATATAAGATATCTTTGCCCACAGTTTATCAGTAAATCTAGTGAGGATGAAAAAGTTAGTCTCTATTTTAGAGTGCTTCATCCAGATTTAGATGTAAAATTAGTGGCGAAATCAGGCGATAAGATATTGGCTACAAAGAAGAGACCTCGTGTAAATCCAGGCGAGATGGAGCATATTGATTTTAAGACAGAGGGTATCGATGATGATGTAGTTGTAGAAGTAGTGAAGGAGGCATAAACGATGAAAAAAGAAATTATTTGCACTGTTTGCCCGATGGGATGCCATATTAAAGTGGAAGGTGAGGGAGAAAATATTATCTCTGTAGAGGGGTATACTTGTAAAAGAGGAGAGCAATATGCAAGGGCTGAGTTTGCTCATCCAGTTCGCATTTTGACAACAACAATAAAGACAGATAGCGATAAAAATCCGCTTGTCCCAGTTCGCTCAGATAAGCCAGTGCCAAAAGAAAAGATGATGGATTGCATGGCGGAAGTGAGGAAATGTCTTGCAAAGGTACCTGTGAATGTATATGATGTTTTGATTGAGAATGTATGTGGCACAGGAGTGAATATTGTGGCGACGGGAGAGGTGAAGTAGAGGTAAGGATAATCACGATATCGTTCCAATATTTGGTTTTGATATTATTGCATCATTCTTGACTCGTTGGAATGCTATGGATACGTCTGTTGTCAGCTGAGAAGAAACGCAAGTTTTACCATATATGCAACAAGTTTGACAGTTGGATTTTAGGGGAAATTATATTAAAATAAAGGAAATTCAAGATAAATCCTGACAAAGATTAGGGATGTATTTGGAAAAAATTTTTATCTATTTATCCAATGTAGCTTAAATTTTTGTATATGGCTGAGCGAACTTAAGGTGTTGAGAATAGAAAGGAGTATAAGAATGGCAAAAAAAGCATTTGAGCGTGTAAAATATTATAAAAATGCAGATGGACCTACGATTGGAACGATTGGGCGTAAAGTGATTGAGAAAGATGGATTGTATTTTAAAGATATGGATGGAAGTGGTGAATTTAAACCATATGACGACTGGAGACTTCCAGCGAAGGAGCGTGCAAAAGCCTATGTGAAAACGCTGACCGTGAAAGAAAAAATTGCCCAACTTTTCATTTCGGATTGGAGAATGGCAAAGTATCCAGTGACTGGACCGATGGCGTTGGCACCTGAGAAGACGATACCGGATGAGAGTGGAGTTTTAGACGAGGGAGAGTTTCGCGGCAAGACAATTTTCGGTGAACAGTATTTGCCGGGAACGACTACTTTATTAAAAGAATGGTTCTCACGTCATATGATTTTGCGTGCCAATGCGACGGCAAAAGATATCACAGAATGGATGAATCAGCTCCATGCCGTGGCGGAGGAATGTGAACATTTTATTCCAGTTAATGTAGCTTCTAACTCTAGAAATGAGAACGGAGAAGTAGTATTTGGTATGAATGATGCGGCTGGAGTGTTTGCTACATGGCCTGGCACACTTGGAATTGCTGCGGCAGTAAAGGGAGCAGGCTTAGAGTTAGTAGACCAGTTTGCAGATTGCGTAAGGCGTGAGTGGAATGCCTGTGGTCTTCGCAAAGGATATATGTATATGGCGGATATTATGACAGACCCAAGATGGCAGCGAAGCTATGGTACATTTGGGGAAGACCCTCAGCTTGTCTGTGACATTATGGAACGCCTTATTCCAGGAATTCAGGGAAGCAAGGAGGGTGTGACAGAGAACGGTGTTGCTGTGACGACAAAGCATTTCCCAGGTGGCGGAGCGAGGGAGAATGGATTTGACCCGCATTATGCAGCAGGACAGTGGAATGTCTATGCGACAGAGGATTCTTTGCAGAAATATCATATTCCAGCATTTAAGGTAGCTGTGGAAAATCATACTGCTTCCATTATGCCATATTATTCTAAACCAGCAGAGGCAAAGAGTGCGGTGCAAAAAGACTGCGAAGGTAATCCAATCGAGTTTCTTCCATTTGGATTTGCATATAACCGTCCATTTATTCAGAAGATATTGCGCGAACAGATGGGATTTGAGGGATATATTAATTCCGATACGGGTATTGTCCATAATATGTGCTGGGGTGTGGAGATGCTTGATACGGCGGAACGCATCGGCTTTGCAGTAAATCAGGCAGGTGTGGATGTTATCAGTGGATTATTTGATAATGAGGCGGGAATGGAAGCCTATAATCGAGGAAAGAATGATTATTATGATACGCATCCGGTTCCAGAAGGATTTAAAAAGGAAGATTTGGTACTTACAGATGAGGCGTTAGACCGTGCGGTAGCTCGCACCTTAGAGGAAATGTTTGAACTGGGCATGTTTGAGAATCCGTATCGCGACCCAGGAGAGGCGGAGCGTGTCATAGCAAATCAGGAAGATTGGGATGCAGCGGCGAAAGTACATCGTCAGAGTGTAGTATTATTGAAAAATGATGGAGTATTGCCGTTGACAGGAGAGAAACTGGCAGGAAAGAAGATATATGCGGAGGCATTTCATAAGCAGGCAAAACAGGCAGAAGACGCAACGAGGGCGTTGAGGGAAATGTTGGCAGAGCAAGATGGTGTGAAGATTTCGATAACAGAAAATCCAGCGGAGGCAGATTATGCGATTTTGATGATTTCACCGTCCAGTGGGGAATATTTTAATGCGACACCTGGATATTTGGAATTGGATATCTGCGAAGATAAGGAAGTATGCAATGTAGATGAGGAAGGAAGACCACAAAAAGAGACGCATAAAGAGACGACTTTATATGGTGCAAAGCGTATAAAAGAAATTGCAGAGGTGGTTCACGCGAACGGTGGAAAGGTGATTTCTAATATTAATTTCACACTTGCATGGCAGGTTGGAAATGTGGAGAAATATACAGATGCGTTATTAGCTGGGTTTGACACATATCCAACAGCGACTTTGGATGTGGTGTTTGGTCGTTTTAATCCAGTTGGAAAGCTTCCGATTACATTGCCAAAGGGAGACGAGGTTTTGGCTGTAAATGCCGACGGGGTTTGTATTAGTCCGAATGATGTGCCGGGGTATGATAAGGATTTATATATGCCGGAAGAGATGAAGGATGAGAATGGAAAAGCGTATGCGTATCGTGATACGGCGGGGCATTATTATGAGTTAGGTTTTGGGTTGACGTATTAAAGAGACGCCGAGAGAGCGAGTCGATATATGTGCCGCAAACACGTTCGTTCCCACGATTTTTCGACATACGCCGATTTTTGCCGCCTCCCGCAAACTCGCACCTTCGGTGCTCAGACAGTGCTCCGGCGCCAAAGCAATGTCATTTAGTTAGTGGTAAGTATATATAATTCTATTTATTGAGTTT
>JAUUSJ010000033.1 GCA_030841965.1 Blautia sp. | reverse complement strand
TATACTTACCACTAACTAAATGACATTGCTTTGCCGCTGGAGCACTGTTTGAGCGCCGAAGGTGCGAGTTTGCGGGAGGCGGCAAAAATCAGCGTATGTCGAAAAACCGTGGGAACGAACGTGTTTACGGAGGAGATATCTGCCTGCTCTCGTTGCCCCTCTCCCCTCTTGCGGCGTCTCCTGCCATCTCCTCCCCTCTCCCATTCTATTAGTACGCTTGTCTATACAGCCTTAGAACATCCTCCCTGCTCGTACTCCTTGGATTCACCGCAATATTCCCACTCTTCATTGCATCATCCGCCATCTCACCAAATTTATCCTCTGTCACTCCGACCTCTCGAAGCGATGGCGAAATCCCAAGCTGTTCATTCAATTCTCTAAGCAGCTCCACAAGCATAGAAGGCTCAAACTCCTCCTCCAAGACAGGCTGAAGAGCAATATAATTATATATCTTCCAATATTTCCCACTATCTGCCAACGCATTATACTCCACAATAGTCGGAAGCAAAATCGCATTTGCGACCCCATGTGGCACATTGAAAAAAGCGCTCACTGGATGACTCATCGCATGGACATCTCCGAGTCTCGCCCATGAGAATGCAATTCCAGCAAATAGTGACCCAACTATCATCCCCTGTGCCGCCTCTATATTCGTGCGGTCTGCCACATATCTTCGGATATTCGCTCCAATCAACTCAAGAGCCTTCTCTGCCATCGCATCGGAAAATGGAGAAGCCGCTTTTGAGATATATGCCTCCAGAGCATGAACCATCGCGTCCACTCCACATGCTGCTGCGACGGATACAGGAGCCGTCGTAATCAAATCGGCATCCAAGATGGCAAAGGAAGGAATTAGTTTATAACTAAATACTGTCAACTTATAATTCCTGCTATGGTCAGTAATAACCGAAAATGCAGTTACCTCTGAGCCTGTTCCCGCCGTCGTCGGAATTGCGATAAGTGGGATGATGTCTCCAGGCACTTTACCGCCACCCTCATACTCTGTAATGCTTCCGCCGTATTTTGCGACAACGCCGACTGCCTTCGCCACATCCATAGGAGAACCGCCGCCGATGGCGATGATGAAATCTGCGCCGCTCTCCTTAAATGCTTTTGTCGCCTTATCTACTGTCTCGACTGATGGATTTCCCTCTGTCTCTGTATACATATCGACTGGAATTCCCGCAGTTTCTAATATATCTGCACAGGCTTTCACAACTCCCATCTTATATAAATGGGGACCTGAAATAATAAATCCGTGAGAACCACCTACCTCCTTTGCAGCTGTAGGAAGCTTTGATAAGCTTCCCCTTCCAACAATAATATTTTGTGGTATTGAAAATGAAAAATCTTGCATTGTCTCTTCTCTCCCTTTGCTTATTTCCTACGCGGCATTTCTTTTGAGCACACGCTCAATTGCCTGGTCAATTACTAAGTCTAACTCTTCGTCATCTGCCTCTGGCATCAAAGTAGCGGCATCCTCGTCGGATATCAGCTCTACTAAAGTACCAAATGACTCCTTATATCTTCTCTTACAAATAATATAAAATACAACGCCAAGAAGTGACCATCCGCCTACCATAGCCCATTCCTGCCATACCAAGCTTCCGCCAGAACCAGGGATACAGTACATCAAAACCATAAATCCAGACATTAAAACTGCCATACCTCCGACAAATTTATAGGCTGGCACACGATATGGTCTTGGCATATCTGGCTCTTTCTTTCTGAGTATCAAAAAGGAAATCGATACCATGCAGTATGCAAGACAGCATCCGAAATTTCCAGCGTCACAAATCCAGACCATCATCTTACGACCTGCAAACGGTGCGAGCATTGTGAGAACTCCAATCAAAATCAGAGAGTTCACTGGTGTTTTATGCTTTGGATGAAGTTTTGCAAAAAATGGTGGAATCATATAAGATTCAGCCATAGAATACATGGCTCTGGAACCGCCAATCATAAAAGAATTCCAAGATGTGATAATACCGCACATACCTCCGACGATAATAACCTTCGCCATCACTGGAGCTTTAAACGCCTTCGCCATCGCATCGGCAGTAACAAGACCAGTTCCCTGCTGAGAGGCAGCTATCGCATCCGCATCGAGTACATAGCCGACAGCTACAATAACAAGCGCATAGAAAATAACAGCCAAAACAACAGATAAGATTAACATTTTACCAATCTTTTTTAGTGGAACATTGATTTCCTCGGCTGCCTGTGGGATAACGTCAAATCCAATAAAATAAAATGGAGTGACCACCGCCACGGATAAAACATTTTTAAACATAGAACCACCAGTAGAGCCGATAAACATCTGACCGTTTAAATTATCCACACTTCCGTTGATAAGGGATGCCACGATAAGCAAGATTCCAGCGCCGCCGATAATAACGGTTAAGATTGTCTGTAATATGGCTGCTGTTTTGGCACCTAAAATATTGATTACCATAATCAAAAAAGCCACAATAATCGCAACCGCAAGCCAAGATGCATAGATATCAAATCCAGCCACGGTATATAGATATCCCTTTAAAAATCCTGGCCATAAATAGGTCAAGATAGTAGGAAAAGCACATGCCTCAAAGCAGGCAACACCGACATATCCTAAGATAATGCCCCATGTACATACGAAAGAGCCGTTCGCTCCCATCGCCTTATAGCTAAATACATGCTCGCCTCCACATTGTGGCATGGCAGCTGTCAATTCGGCATAGGTAAGACCTACAAAGAAAATCATAATACCACCGATTACAAAACCAAGCGCCGCACCGATGACTCCGCCGGACTCAATCCATCCGCCAGATGATACCACCCAGCCCCAGCCAATCATTGCGCCAAAGGCGATAACTAATATATCCCACGCACTAAATACTTTGTCAAATTCCGATTTTTTCTGAGCCATATAGCCTCATCTCCCTTCTTAAATTCCCAAAACCTTTTTTGCCAAAATTTCGATATACTCGGCTGTTCCATCCACACCGAGCATACTACTGTCAATCAAAATATTTCGATTATGACGGTCTCCTCGGTTACTTCCCGTAAAGGCGAGATGTCTTGTGTGATAGCGTTTCTCTTTCTCGGCAATCAATAATTTTGCATCCTTCTCGGAGAGATTATGGCTCTCCATCACATTTTTAATTCTCACATCCTCCGGAGAATAGATGAATACACATAAAAGGTTCTCCTGGTCTCTCAAAATATAATCCGCCGAGCGCCCGATAAATACGCAGGACTCTCTCGCCGCCAATTTCCGAATAATCTGCTTTTGCACATGAATCGCACGGTCTGTCAAGTCTGACAGCTTGGAAAAGGAACCTCTCTCCTGTCCCTTGACACCCTTACCTGCAATCGTAAGTCCAGACTCCACCTTATCCATAATATCTTGAGGAATTCCAACCTCACTAATAATAGCATCCACTATCTCTCTATCGTAAACAGGTATTCCCAAATCTTTCGCTATTTTCTTTCCAATCGCATTTCCCCTTGCGCCGTACTCGCAGCCGACTGTTATCACAAAACGTTCCATATCTGCTTCCTCCCTTCCTCAGAATCTATTTCTTATTCTGACATCCCTTCTAAAAGAAAGGGGGCGTCTCCGATATCTCGGTGACACCCTTGTCAAGTCTTTTTCTTTATGCTAATGTTTTTACTACTTCATTTATAATATCAAATGCCTTATCGCATTCTTCTTCTGTCACAATTAATGGCGGAACCATACGGATAATATGCGCTCCAATCGCAGTAATCAAAAGCTTTCTATCCAAAGCGGCATGTTTTACCTCGACACTGTCAATCGCATCGTCAAACTCAACACCGACCAAAAGTCCCTGATGTCTTACTTCCTTCACATGTGGAAGCTCTTTTAATTTCTCTGCAAAATAATCTCCAACTTTCTTTGCATTTCCAGCCAAATCTCTGTCAATCAATTCATTCACCTCTGCCAATGCAGCCGCACAGGAAACTGGATGACCGCCGAATGTCGTTCCGTGGGAACCTGCTGAAAATGCCTTTGAAACTTCTTCAGTCGCACAGATTGCACCGATTGGCATTCCACCGCCAAGTCCCTTTGCCATAGAGACGATATCTGGCTTTATACCATAATTCATATAGGACATAATGGCACCTGTTCTACACCATCCTGTCTGAACCTCATCTATCAAAAGAAGCATTCCATTCTCATCACAAAACTCGCGAAGTCCTCTTGCAAACTCCATTGTCGCAGGATGTACACCGCCCTCGCCCTGCACTAACTCTATCATAATGGCGATGGTATTTTCTGTGCATGCATTTTTAAATGCCTCCAAATCATTATAAGGAGCGTAGGAGAATCCATATGTCATAGGTCCAAATCCAACCTGGCATCCATTTCCCGGCTGTCCTGTCGCAGACATAGAACCGAAAGTTCTTCCGTGGAATCCCATCTTTGCTGTAACGATATGGTATTTATTTGGTCCGTATTTCTCAATCCCGTATTTACGAGCCATCTTAATCATCGCCTCGTTTGCCTCTGTACCAGAGTTTTGATAAAAAATCTTGTCCATTCCAATTGTCTCGCAAACTTTCTCTGCCAATAATGCCTGTGGAATGGTATAAGGATAGTTAAATGTATGCATAATATCATCTACCTGGTCCTTCACAGCTGCGACAACCTTTGGATTGCGGCTACCCGCATTATTAACGGCGATGCCGGCATAAAAATCTAGATAAGGAGAACCCTCCTCGTCGTACAAATACATTCCCTCTGCCGTCTCAGCTAAAAAGTCAAAACGCTCATATGTTTCAATCATATACTTATTTACCTTATCTTTAATATCCTGCTTTGTAAGTCCTACGTCTTTTAATTTCATACTTAAGTCCTCCTTTGAATAAAGAATCACTAAAACGGCAAAAGCGCCAATGAACCAATTGGTCATTGACGCTTTTGTCGTTTCAGTCTTTTATATTGAACACGTTCAATATATCATACATTTTTCTCGTTGTCAACGATTATTTTTTATTTTTTTAGATTTTTATCCATTATAATGGACTTTTTTACTTTCTAGTATACTACAAAAAAAGACATAAAGCTGATTTTTTCTGTCCCTGTATTAAAATAAATATGGGGCTGATTCGACTCAAATCGGAAAAACTGCTCTCTTCCTACCATATGGATTCCGTCCTCCAGCTTAACCGATAATTCGCCGCAAATCATAGCAATATACTCCTTCGTGCGCTCCCCATGCGCTCCACTCTCATATATCCCACCTGGCTCAATATCGATTCGATAAATCTCCACCGTTCGATTGTCGGCAATCGGAAAACAAGTCCATACTTTATACTGTCCCTTTACATTCTTTGTCGGCTCTAATCTATCTATATCAACCAAGTAAGAATCCTCTTGCGGTGCCTGTGTTAAGTCCTGCAAATCAATTCGCAAGCCACTCATAATCTTTCCCAATACCCCGATTGACGGATTTGCATCTCCTTTTTCTATCGTAGCCAGCATACTCTTACTAACCCCCGTCTGTTCTGACACAACATCCAAGCTCATCCCTTTCGACTTTCGGATTCGCTTTAAGTTAATCGCTATATTATGCGATAAATAGTCCATCCCAATCTCTCCTTCTTTCCTCTTTCGCGAAAACTCACACCACTCTATCTGCATATCTCTCTAGCAATTCCATCATTTCAGCCCTCGTTCCCACCTGGTTGACGGCGTCTCGAAGTCTCGCTGAGCCGGGATACCCGACCGTATACCATGCGACATGCTTTCTCATCTCACGAATTGCCGTGAATTCTCCTTTATACTCTATCATAAGCTCGGTATGGCGCTTTATCATCTCAATCACTTCAAGGAGACTTGGCTTTCCGACAGCCGCTTTCGATATTTCTTCGACCGAATCCACGCCTTGAGAGAGGGCATTCGTAATCTCTCGAAAAATCCACGGATTTCCCTTGGCTGCTCTTGCTATCATCACTCCGTCACAGCCAGTTTTCTCGCGCATGATAAGATAATCTTTGGCAGATGCGACGTCCCCATTCCCGATAACTGGAATTGTCACTGCCTCTTTTACCTGCCTGATGATTTCCCAGTCCGCCTTTCCCGAGTAATATTGCTCTCTCGTCCTTCCGTGCACTGCGATGGCCGAAGCTCCACTCTCCTCGGCAATTTTCGCCATCTCCACGGCATTGACATGCTCCTCGTCAAAGCCCCTGCGAATTTTTACCGTCACTGGAAGGCTGACAGAGCGATTCACCTGCTCGATAATCTTCCCCGCTAGAACTGGATTTTTCATAAGCGCAGACCCCTCACCGTTATTTACAATTTTGGGCACTGGGCATCCCATATTGATGTCTATTGCGGCAAATCCCTTATCTTCTAGGACTTTCGCCATCTCTCCCATTAATTCAGGCTCAGAGCCAAAAATCTGCACTGCAATCGGCATCTCCTCGTCTCTCGTCATCAAGAGAGGAATTGTATTTTTATTTTTATAATATAATGCCTTCGCACTTATCATTTCTGTATACAAAAAAGAACATCCCATCTCTTTGCATAGCAGACGAAACGGCAAATCCGTGACTCCCGCCATTGGCCCGAGAAAAATAGGATTTTCCAAATCGAAAACTTTCATTTTTTGTTTCATAAATTAAATCCTTTCGTTTTTAGTAGGAAAAACCATCGAAAAACGCAAGAGGACTCCCACATATCTGCATCTTCGCCCTGTGGGAGCCTTTTTTTAACGATTTTTCTCATACAGGATACGAAGTCCCTTAAGAGTGAGCATAGGGTCATAATAATCAATTCTGTCCGTCTCATCCGCAATCATCTTGCCAAGACCGCCCGTCGCCACAACCTTAATATCTGGGAGCCCGTATTCCCTCTTTATACTGTCAATAATATATTCTGTCTGTCCAATCGCTCCGTATACAAGCCCCGCCTGCATACTTGTGATAGTATCCCTCGCCAGAATTGTCTCTGGCTTTTTAATCTCAATCTCTGGAAGCTTTGCGGCATCTTGCCAGAGAGCATTCGCTGCCGTGCGAATTCCAGGGGCAGTCACCTCTGCCACAAAAGTTCCATTTTCTGTAATCAAATCATATGTCGTCGCCGTGCCAAAATCTACCACAATCACTGGTCCACCGTACATCTCATAGCTCGCCACTGCGTCCACAATTCTATCTGCCCCCAAAGCCTTGGGATTTATTGTAGCCAGCTTAATGCCTGTCTTAATACCAGGACCTACTAAAATTGGCTCCACATTACAATATTTTCTGATTGCATTTGTCAGAGAATGCATAATATTTGGAACAACGGATGCGATAATCACGGCATCCACCTGCTTTAGGGAAAGTCCCCGAAGCTTCATAAGCTCTCGAAGCTCAATTCCATACTCATCTGATGTTCTCGCTCTCTTTGTCGTAATGCGAAAGTTCGCATTCATTTTTTCTCCCTCGAAAACACCAATTGTAATATTTGTATTTCCGACATCTAGTACTATTAACATTTTTAAATCTCCTCATTTTGCGGAATTATTTTATTGTAACCAAAATACCTGAAAATATTGTTCCAGAGATTCCCACAATTCCCTTTTTGTTTCTCTTATCTGCTTTACTTTCAGGGCGCTTCCAATTTCATCATATAAAAGGTCATCCTCCCTCGCCTCTGTGATGAATTGTAAATTTCCCTCTTCGTCAAATGCTATCGTCAAAATCCCGCCAACCTCTGCCGTGTGCAAGACACAGATGATTTTAAGTTCATCCTTCACATCCTTTGGCAGGGAGGAAAAACGGTCATTTAAATAAAATTTCTTTTCGTATGCGCTAGCCGCACAGAGTACTAAATCTTCATCTAACATAAAAGCCTCCTCTATACATATCCGTAAACGCCTCGGACAGATACCTCACCTGAAATAACCGCCTCACTTATGCCATTTTCATCCTTGACAATAAGCGCACCTGTCTTGTCAACTCCAAGAGCAGTTTTTATCTGCTCCTCTCCTTTTTTTATGAGCTTTACTTTTTCATTTACATTTACTAGCTTTTGATTATACTTATCTAATATCAGAGATAGGTCATTTGTCCTGCGATATAAAATATAATATTCCTCCATCGCCTCCATAATATAAGAGACAAGCTTCGCTCTATTTTGAACCTTCCCGCTCTCTAATCGAATCGAAGTCGCCATCTGGGCAATCTCTTCTGAAAATACTTCATCATTTACATTAATTCCTATTCCGACAACTACATAATTAATATAATCTATCTCACTACTCATCTCTGTCAGTATTCCACATACCTTCTTGCCATTGATAATGACATCGTTTGGCCATTTAATCTTTGTCTTACATCCTAGACGGTCGATTCCGTCTGAGACTGCCAATGCTGCCATAAGAGTCAGACCTGACGCATACTGACTTTCCATATCTGGGCGAAGAATAATACTCATATAAATACAGTTTCCCTTTGAGGAAAGCCATGTTCTTCCTCTTCGTCCTTTTCCTTTGGACTGATAATCCGATATCACTAAGGTTCCGTGAATCGCCCCATGCTCTGCCAGCCTCTTTGCCTCCTCATTAGTCGAGTCAATCTCCTCGTGATAAATTGTCTTTTGTGCAAATACCTTTGTGTCAAGTTGACTAATGATTTCCTCCGCAGTCAGACAGTCTGGCGCTCCGATAAAACGATAGCCCCTCTTCTTGACCGATTCAATCTGGTATCCCTCTTCCTCTAAAATATGGACATACTTCCAGACGGCAGTTCGTGAAATATTTAACTTATCACAGATCTCCTGACCTGAGACATAAGTATCTGATTCTCGAAGCAGAGCCAAAATCTTTTCTTTCATGGTTTTATTCTCCTAATGTAGCCACCATAACAGCCTTAATTGTATGCATTCTATTCTCCGCCTCGTCAAAAATGACATCGGCATATTTCTCAAATACTTCTTCTGTAATTTCATTTCCCTTTACAGCAGGAAGACAGTGCATCACAATCGTCGTATCTTTCCCTGTTTTCTCTAATAATTCCTCATTAATTTGATAAGGTTTTAACATAGCCACACGCTCTGCTGCCTTATCTTCCTCACCCATCGAGCACCATACATCCGTGTAGAGACAGTCGGCATCCTTTACATCCTCCACCTTATCAGAGATAGTAATCTTGCTTCCAGATTCCTTTGCGTATCCCTCGCAGAGTTCTACAAGCTCATCTCCAGGCCAAAGCTCCTTTGGTGCAATAATCGTAAAATTCATTCCCATCTTAGAAGAGCCAATCATCAGAGAGTTCGCCATATTATTTCTTCCATCGCCGATATATACAAAGTTTAATCCCTCAAGCTTTCCAAACTGCTCAGTAAGGGTAAGCATATCTGCCAAAATCTGTGTCGGATGATACTCGTCTGTGAGACCGTTCCATACTGGAACTCCGCTATATTTTGCGAGTTTTTCTACATTCTCCTGCTTAAATCCGCGAAACTCAATTCCGTCAAACATTCTTCCGAGAACTCTCGCTGTATCCTCCACTGACTCCTTATGTCCAAGCTGAATATCATCTGCCCCTAAGTACTCTGGATGTCCACCCTCATCGACACAGCCGATAGTAAAAGAACAGCGGGTTCTCGTGGATGGTTTTTCAAAAATAAGAGCAATATTCTTCCCTTTTAAACTATTTCCTGTAATTCCTTTTTTCTTGTCTTCTTTTAACTTCTTTGCCAAATCCAATAAATATTGAATTTCCTCCTTCGTAAAATCCTTTAAAGTCAAAAAGCTGCGATTTTTCAACGTCATGACACTACCTCCTATTGTTTCTCTTAAAATTACTTTGTCTTCCCTTACACACCGCTTCTTTGGGAACAAAGCTCTCTATTCTTATTTGTGAAAAGTTCTCTCATTTTAAAATTATCTTTGGTCAGAGATATCACTCAATCGATGCCCGTAAATGGCTTTATCACTCATCATCTACGCTATCTGGGCATCTTAAAATTCCCTATCTATATTTTGTAGCAAATATTTGCTTTAAAGTCAAGTAAATTTGCCTTCTTTCCTATTTATTTTGCCTAAAAATAAGACTTTTATCTTTTTATCCATCCAAAATTTTTTCTTTTTTTGGGGGTATTTTCGTAAGATTTTTGTAAGATTTCCTTTTTTTTTGGATTTTTAAAATATTTTTTGTGCAACTCTTATAAAAAAAATATTTATTTTTTGTAAAGTTTACTATTTCTTTACATTGACATAATATTGTATACAATGCTATTATGATATCAAGGCAATTTAAGGGGTTTCCCCTAATATTTTCATATGATATTGCCTTTCTTATTAAGAATATAAAGTTATAAATTATTATAAAGGGATAGGGATGAAAAATGGCAAGTATATCAAAAAATAAATCAGCGACCCAAAGCTTCGGTCATAGTTGGGCGCAGTTCGTATATGACACGTGGTTATATGTATTTCCAACTGAATACAAGGAATTTCGCAAACCTTGTCACATGATTGCATTTACGTTTTCTGCTTTCTTTGTACTCGGTTTCAGTTTCTATTTATATGCAGACTGGTCCATGGTCTTTGGCTCACTCAGCAATTTCTTGAGGTCAACGATTGTATTTTTAGTTTGCGCAGCAGTGACTGATGTCTTCGTTGGATTAATTTACCGCTTTATCAACCGCTTTCAACCAAAGCTTCGCGCCGAGAGAAAGCTCTCCTGGTTTACGAATAATAGAAAGTCTTTCCTCGTAGTGACTGGACTTATTTTAATTTGCTGGCTTCCTTATATGATTGCTTTATTCCCAGGTAACTGCAATCTAGATACGAATGACCAGATTTACCAGATTCTTGGGATGAGAGAGAAGATGTGGACTTTAGACAGTGTCATTCTATTAGACGACAATGTCATCACACATAATTATCATCCGATTTTCCTGACCTGGGTTATCAAGTTTTTCTTAAAGCTTGGATTATTACTCGGGAATTCCCTGACACTCGGTATCGCTCTTATGTCCTTTACCCAGTGTATCTGCATCGCAGCTGTATTTTCCTTTACTATCTGGTATATGGCTAGAATTGGAATTAGTAGAAAGTTCCGCATTGTGACATTCTGTTTCTTTGCCTTTTTCCCACTCATCCCAATCTACGCTATGACAATCCTAAAGGACTCCGTCTATGCTCCACTTACCTTGCTTGTAGCGATTGGTTTCTTGGAGATTGGAAGAGATACATACGGCTTTTTGCACGATAAGAGAAAATGTCTCGCACTTGCCTTTTTTATGTTTTTATCGATGCTTGTGCGAAATAACGGCTCCTATGTCTTTATTGTCGCAGCACCGATTATGATATTTATTTTCCGAAAGGAATGGAAGAGAATGGCATTATTAATGCTCATCCCTCTCTTCATCTTTACAAAGATATATTCAGGAATGTTACTTCCAGCGCTCAATATCGCATCTGGACCTAAGAGAGAAGCTCTCTCCATTCCAATTCAGCAGATAGCTCGTCTCGTCAAATACCATAGCGACGACCTATCGGAACACGACAAAGAAGTTATCAGCAAAGTCTTATGCTCTGGTGGCTCTGTGGAAGCTCTCGGCAACCGCTATGACCCTGAGAAGTCAGATAACGCCAAAAACTTCGTCGACAAATATGCAACGACCGAGGATTATATTGAACTTTTCAAAGTATGGGGCAAGCATTTATTTACCCATTTTGGAACCTATGTCGAGGCTACCTTGAATAACTGCTACGGATATTTCTTCCCTGGAGGAAGCAGGCTGAATTATTACTGGAGGTTCACGAAAAACAGCTACGGCGTCCAAAACTACAAACCGTTTGATGACGCTAGAAACTTCCTATGTAACCTGCCAAATGAGATGAACCAGACACCGATTTTATTTATCTTCACAAATGTTACAACTTATATCTGGACAATGATAATCTGCTTTGTATACCTTATTGTGAAGAAGAAATTCCAATATATGCCGCCATTTATTATCGGCACAGTATTATTACTAACCTGTATTGCCTCCCCAGTAAATGGATTACTCCGCTATGTATATGCTCTATTCTTATGTGCACCGCTCTTTATCGCAGTGATTTATATGTCCGTAAAGCAAGACCGCATTGAGGAGGCAAGCCAAAAAGTTCGAGTATAAGCCGAGCGCATAACTCGAATATTAGACGAAATAATTCAAAAAAAACTTAAGACAAAGCAATAAAAAACTCCCAAGAGAATCTAAGATGAAAATCTCTTGGGAGTCTTTTTGTCTCGGTTTAGTTTCTCAATAAAAGAGCAAAAATGATTCCTTCTGGCTTCGCTATCATTTATTTAACCTCAGCTTTCTCACCCACATCATCCTTAGCCACCTCTGTGAGAGAGGAAACCATGCCAGCCAATGACTGAATCTCTGAAGGAATAATAATCTTCGTCGCCTTTCCATCTGCCGCCTTCTGGAACGCCTCTAAGCTCTTTAACTGGATAACTCCGTCATCCACCTGAACATCTTTAATAAACTTAAGACCGTCGGCATTCGCCTTTTGAATCGTCATAATCGCCTGCGCCTGACCTTCCGCCTCACGGATAGTCGCCTCTTTTTTCGCCTCTGCGTGCAAAATGGCGGACTCTTTTTGTCCCTCTGCCTCGAGAATCAAGGACTCTTTTTGTCCCTCTGCTCGAAGGATTGCCGATTTCTTCTCACCTTCTGCCTTCAAGATTGCCTCTCTTCGCTCACGCTCCGCCTTCATCTGCTTCTCCATCGCATCCTGAATCGCTGCAGGAGGGATGATATTCTTAAGCTCTACACGTTTTACCTTAATTCCCCAAGGGTCCGTCGCAACGTCAAGTGTCGACCTCATCTTATCATTAATCGTCTCCCTCGATGTCAATGTCTGGTCAAGCTCTAAATCACCGATGATATTACGAAGTGTCGTCGCCGTCAGATTCTCAATCGCCATAATCGGATTCTCGACACCATATACAAATAGTTTCGGGTCTGTAATCTGGAAGAACACAACGGTATCAATTCTCATCGTTACATTATCCTTCGTGATAACTGGCTGTGGAGCAAAATCAATGACCTGCTCCTTTAAAATTACCTTTCTCGCAACACGGTCAATAAAAGGAACCTTAAAATGGATTCCCACACCCCATGTCTGCTGATAAGCCCCCAAACGCTCAATTACATACGCATGCGCCTGTGGCACAATTTTGATACAAGATACTGCCGCTAAAATAAGCAATACAAGAATAATAATAAATATCAAATTTCCTATTATATTCATATATTTCTCCTCCTTCTTCTATTCTACGATATTGGGGTCAAAAAGTCTTTTGCAAGCTTGCATCGGGTTTCCGACCTCTCGCCCCTGGTATCATTCTACCTTACTAACAATTAGCTTTACTCCCGAAATGCGAATCACCTGGACTTTGGTCCCCTTCTCGATGATTTCCTCATCCTTCGTGCTCCTCGCCGTCCAAGTCTCTCCTTGAATCTTTGCCGCTCCTTTTCCAGCAATATTATCAATCTCCTCCGTCACAATGGCAATCTCTCCAATCAAACTATCCGCATTCGTCCGAACAGTCTTATCATTTAAGTACTTCATCGCCAACGGACGAGTCAACACAAGCAATACTACTGAGACAATAATAAAAATAATCAGCTGCCCTATTATCCCAACTCCTATCCACGCGACCAACGCGGCAAGCAAAGCCCCCGCCGCAAACCATATCGTCGTGAGACCAAGTGTAAGAATTTCTGTTACAATTAAAACGGCTGAGATAACTAACCAATATAGCGCTGTCATCCTCATCACCCCCTATCTCTTCTGTCTCTTTGCCTCATACATTAAGAGTGCTGCGGCTATCGCTGCATTTAACGACTCTAGGCTGCCTTCCATCGGAATCTTAATCTTTCTATCTGCCTTGGCAGTCAGCCTGTCTGTGAGCCCATTTCCCTCATTCCCAATGAAGAAAGCAACCCTGCCGCTAAAATCCTCATCATATAAGTCCTTTCCCTCCAAATGTGCCGCAAAGCTTGTATAGCCATTTTCTCCAAGTTTCAAAATAATATCCACTAAATCTTCCACATACAAAAACGGAACCCGAAAAATAGAGCCCATCGTAGCTCTCGCCACTTTTGGATTAAAAATATCCACCGTATCTTTGCTCATAATAATGCCAGATACTCCAGCTCCCTCCGCCGTCCGAATCATCGTGCCGAGATTGCCAGGGTCTTGTATGTTTTCCAAAAGGAGCAGTATTCCCTCCTCTCTCTCCAAAATAGAGTCTAGACAATATCTTGGCATCCTCGCAACTGCGACAATCCCCTGCGGTGTCTTCGTGTCAGAAATCTGCCTCATCACAGACTCACTCACTTCCTCAATCTCTCCTTGATGCCTATCTATATCTTTTGGCTCTATCTCAGAGCGATTCTCCTCCATCCATCTCCTATGATGGTTTAAATACTCTGTCGTGGCATACGCCTTTACGAAAAACTCCTCTGGAATCTCGGATACAAACCGCATTCCCTCCACGACAAATACACCCTGTCTTCTTCGCTCTTTTCCACTTTTCTTTAATTTTAAAATATTCTTTACCTGTTGGTTTTGTATACTCGTTATCATTTTATTTCACTTCCTTGAGACGAAATAAATCTGAGTTCTTGCCCGTAATCATAATCGTCTCCTCCGCTCTCAGCTTCTGGTCTGGGTCTGGAGAAGTATTCGTATCTTCCCCATTCTTTAATGCCACTACATTAAACCCATAATTCTTGCGAAGGTCAAGCTCTCTAAGCGTCTTTCCAACCCAGCTTTTTTTCATCTCCATCTCAATCATACTAATCTTTGGCGATAACTCCACGAGATTTAGGAAATTTCCAATCACAATATTCCTCGCTACACTCATTCCCATAGCCTGTTCTGGAAAAATAACCTTATCTGCCCCGATTTTCTCAAGGATAATCTGGTGAAGAGAATTCTCCGCCTTTGCGATAACATAGGGAACTCCCAGCTCCTTCGAGACAATCGTGGCAATCACACTCGCCTCCAGATTTTCTGCAATCGAGATAATCGCACCGTCCATATTCCCTATCCCTAGACTCTCCAAGGCTCCCGGCTCTGTCACATCCATAATCGCCGCGTACGTAACACTATCGGCAATCTCATGCACCGCCTCTTCTCTCTTATCCACCGCCAAAACTTCAACCCCTGCGGCTGCTAATTCCTTCGCCACACTCATTCCAAACTTTCCAAGCCCCAAGACTGCATATTCTAGCTTCATAATCCTTACCAGATGCTCTTTTCTTTATAAGAAGCATCATTTTCCTTTCTAAATGAATCTATCTATTACTATAGGTATCTCTCCACAATTTCTTAATTATTCTCTACTATCTTTTGTGCTAACGCCTCACATGCTGTAGATATCAAATACGCATCCTCCGTGGCATCTAAATTCTCTGTACTAATTAAAACCTGAGGAATCAATGACTCTTCATCTTGAAAAATCGACTGCATTCTCTGCGCCAATTCTTCCTCTCCTGATACTCCCTCAAAATGATTCTCATAGAAATATTGATATCTTGTCGTCTCTGACTTTTCTAGAATATCATAATAATATCGATAAAATGCCTGTGACAAACTCATATTCTCCTCAAAAAAATCCTTCATATTGCAGGCATCCAAATCTGCATACAAATCATTTCGATTAAAGGAAGAATTCTCATCTCCTATCCGAGTTACCATCTCTTCCTTCCACGAGGAAGAATCTATGCCTTCATTCTTTATCTCTCTACAAAGCTGCAGTAAATCTCCTCCCCAGCTTCCGTAATCCACATAAGGCTCCTCAACCTCACTCTCCATCTGAGCCTGTCGAATAGCCAGATTCACACTTGCTATCAAATGAGAAAACTCAATCTCATTCCCCGTACCTGGGTCAATCACGGTCGCATTACTTCTAAAATCAGCGAGACCGTCTTCCCCGTTCTCCAAAACATAGGTCTCAAATCCCTCGTCTGGGTACCCCGCCAACATATTCCAGTCGGTAGACTGATAGTTCTCATTCCCACTTCTTAGATACTTTGCGACCAAGAGTGAAGCTGTATCCGTATTATCTGGATTCTCCTGCTTATAATCATTCGCAAGCTTCTCTAACTGCTCTAATTTTACAAATACCTCTTTGTTCATCCCCTGATTCAAGTTTGTTGGAATCTCTTCATCACTACCGCTTTGTCCACTCGCCTCATCAGAGGCAGTATTCTCAGTGGAGGTAGTGTTCTCGCTGGAACTTAGCTCCTCATTCGAACTCATATCCTCTGAGTTCTCCTGCTTAGAACATCCACTTAAAACCATACTCAATAGAAAGCATCCTATTAATATTATATAAAAACAGTTTTGTCTTCTCATAGTTTCTCCTCTAATTTTCCTTCTATTCTTTCCCTCTCAGTATACCACACACCCCTTCCATTGAAAAGAAAAATGAAAAAATAAAATCTTACAATTTTCTATAGGATTTTAGATAACTCTTACTATAATATTCCCTACACTTAACTGTCAGATATCTGCTCATACCTATATGGCAACCATATCCTTGCCAAATAAAAAACGAGGAGAAGAAAATATCTCTATCTTCTTCTCCTCGCTTTTTATCTTTCTCTATCTTTATCTCTTTTTCTCTTCGTTTGCTGTATTTCCGTATCCGTATCCATATTTGCCATATCCATACTTTCCATACTTGCCGTATTTGCCGTATTTTCCATAATATCCTCTCTTAGACATATCTACCTTATTCAAGACAGCCCCTAATATACGACATCCACTCTTTTCCAGCTGTCCCTTTACTTTTTGAACAAAATGATAGCTAATCGCATTATTCTCGATAACAAGAATCGCTCCGTCACAATACTGTGCGATAATTGCGGCATCGATTACACTTCCAAGCGGTGGGCAGTCGACAAAAACATAGTCATAATTCTCTCTCGCCCATCTCAATAAGGTTTGGAATGCCTCTCCTCCCAAAAGCTCTGTAGGATTTGGTGCAACAGGACCTGTAAAAATAATATGAAGATTGTCCTTATTTGTATCATAAATAATATCTTCTATCTCCTTTTGACCTGCCAGATAATGTGTCAATCCATCTGTTGCCTCACTCACCTGATATCGAGATACAAATACAGAATTTCGTATGTCTGAATCAATATATAATACCTTTTTCCCTGCCTCTGCAAAAGATAAGGCATTTCTAAAGGAAACACTACTTTTTCCCTCGTCGGAGGCACAGCTTGTAAAAGAAATCACTTTTATATCACTGCCACAAAATCCTATATTCGTCCTCAATATTTTAAAAGCCTCTGTCACCTGAAAATTCAGCTTCTCATTCACATTAATTTCTACTCTTTTCATCCCTACTCACCCCTAACTTCTAATGATTTTCTTCTTCTTCTTTGTACCTGAGTTCTTGTTTTCGCTCTCATCAAAGCTAGGAATCGAGCCTAATACATTAATTTCCAGATATTTCTCAACATCATCCGCACTCTTAATAGAATCATCCAATAAGAATAATAGCACAATAATACCGCCCGATAATAGAACTCCAACTAGTCCTCCCATCAGACAATTTTTCTTCATATTCGGGGTGGAAGGCGCCTCTGCGATATTTCCATTCTCCACGATACCTGGCTCGTCCGTGTCCATAATCTCAGCCACACGCTCTACCACAACATTGGTCAACTCATCTACAATCATCTTCGCTGTATATGGGTCAGGGTCTGTCACCGTCATCGTCAAGATACGGGTATCTGTCTGATTCTCCACTGATATCTTGCTGCAAAGCTGATTATAGCTCATATCCAATTTTAGGTTGCTAATTACCTTCTCGACAACAGGTCTACTTGTAATCAATACCTTATAATCCGAGGTCAATTGGCTTCCAAGCTGGATATCAGCCAATGATGTAATACTTGTTGTCTTTGTCAAAATAAAAATCATAGATGAAGAAGTATACTGTGGAGCAATAAATACAGTTGTATACAGCCCTGCGATAACTGTTCCCAGTATGCCCACAATAATAATAATCCATATCTTGTTTAAAATGACGCCAAATAGCTCTTTCAAATCAATCTCGACTTCGTCGTACTGATTTTGTCTCTGGTTTTGTTCCATTATAATTTCCTCCACTCCTATCGTTAAATCTCATCATTTAATATCTTAGTAGGATTTTCGTATAGTAATTTTTCTCTTAATCCATCAGGCAATTTTTTATTGAGCCACTCCATCGCCTCTGCCATTCTCGGTGGGCGATACTTTACGCTATGCATATCTGTTCCCAATAATTGGATTTCTCCCTCTAAAATCAGCCTTCTACATTCTCTCACTCGGCTGTCAAAAAAGCCTCCTATCATACTACCTACATTCATCTGAAAATAAACACCCATCTTCTTAAGCTCTTGCAATCTTTCTCTCTGCTTAAACAGACATTCATATCTCTCCATATGTGCAATAATCGGTCTATAGCATGCCTGTATCAGATTTCTCATAGCCTGTTGCAATTCTCTGTAGGAGATATGGTTTGGAAACTCCACTAACACATATCTCCCTCCATTTAGGGTCTGAATTTCTCCCTCGTTCAAATCTTCTACTACACTAATACTATAGAAAATTTCATGTCCCAGATAAAGTTTTAGGTCTGGATAAATTTTTTCTTCCATATCCTTTATCGTCTCAAAACATTCCAAAAGCTCAGCTTTTGTGTACGAATTTTCTCCCTCTATATAATGCGGTGTCGCCAAAATATGTCGAATTCCTTGACTATATGCGATATCTATCAGCTTCTTCGTCTCCTCCAAATCTCTAGCGCCGTCATCTAATCCAGGTAAAATATGACTATGCATATCAAATAGCCCTTCTGATTGTCTCATTTTTCTATTCCCTTTCTAAAACTCTTCACTCCCTGTCTTATTCTCCTCAACCGACATATCGTTTTTTCGGAAATATAATTTTATTCAATATAAGAACGATTACCGCTAAAACTAGTAGGAAAGCGGAGATAATCAAATATGTCTTCGCTCCTTGAGTAAAATAATCTAAGACAAACTGATATAAATATCCTGGTGATAAATAGAGATTCGCGTACGGTTTTATCTTATAAATAGCACCAGAAGCGATTAATGTAATGAGAGCTGTCACCGCCATAGAGCCTCCGATATATCCAACTCCCTTATATCTTCTGCGATATAAATGATATAAAGCGAATATATTTACAAGAATCGTCAATCCTGCTATAGGAAGAACTATCTGGAATACAGCTCTTAAATCTCTCTTGACCTGTCGAATAAAATGAGCTAAATAAAAATCAGCATATTTTTTATAATTTGTCATAATACTATTCGTAATAATATTTACCTTTTCTTTTCTCTGAACTTTTCTCGCCTTTTTCTCCTCTTTTGTCTCTGTAACTCCACTCTCCTCTAACTGCTTTTCCTCGGCATCTTTATAGTACTCATTCAGCTTCTCACTGACATTCTCCTGTGTTTTGTCAATGCTGAGTTCTTCATCTAATGTAGATAATTGCTTTTCTATTTGTTGCTTAATTACTAAGACAAAATCATCATAATCTAAAACATCCGCCAATGCAAGACTATCGATATCATTTTCCTCCAAAATACGCACTGTATTTTTTGCCATCTCAGCGTAGGCATACTCATAATAACTGCTATTATTTAAAGCCTGCATAACAGAAGAGCTTCTAAATAAGCTTGAGAATAATCCAGCTGGAATAAGGACAAGTACAATACAGACAATCAATATCAACCTCATAGCAATTGACAAAATGCTTCTTACCTTCTTGCTTGGAGCTACGCCGTCTCTCGTCTTATTATAGCAACCTTGCTTATATTCTACATAGATAAATACAACGCTAATAAATAATAATATCAAACTAAGAGGAATTAACCATTCCGTGTGAATTACATTGCCCTCAATTCCCTTACTTTTCACATCAGAATCTGTGTAGGATAAAATCGTATCTCCATTTTTGTCCACGATACTCACTTTATCCGAGTCCGTCTCCGATATAATCTTCATATCTGCATCTTCCTCGGAGAGCATCTTATATGAGGAAGACTCACTCTTCTCTTTATTCTCGGACTCTATCTCACTCAACGTCTCTTCCAAGGCTGAAGTTTTTGAGCCCGTGCTTGATTGACCGGAGGAATTATCCGAATTCACTCCCGATGAACTTCCATTGGTACTGTCCTCACCAGAACTTTTTTCATTCTCTGTGTTCGCATCAGAAACAACTGCGTTCCAGATAGAAGCAGCCTTTGCCTGTGAACTTTGAGATATACTAGCATTTTGCCTACTAGTATTAGAAGAATCGTTATCTAGAACTGTCGCATTGGAATTTCCATTGGAACTTTGATTATTTTGTTGATTTACCTGCTGATTCACATTATTACCACTTCCACCAGACGTCGTGCTCTGAACTCCTGCCGCAGCACTCGTTGTAGAATCAGGTGCAGTGGTGGAATTTCCTGATATACTTGTCGTATTCTGTACATTAGTAGTACCTTGCGCTGCAGCTGTAGTACCCTGAGGTGTGGCCGTCGTTCCTGTAGTGGAATCATCACCCACTAATTTAATATATCCCTTCTCCAACTGTTCATCCAAATCTTGCTCTGTCAACTGAGATTCAATTAAATTGTCAGCATCTCTCTCATCTAGGTCAACTGTCCTCATCTTCCGCTGCAACGCTGCAATTCCACTCTCTGTAGCAACGTATTTTTTGCCATCTAAGACATATCCCTCGATTGCAGCATCAATTACTCTCTGTTCATGCTCGTTGATATCCGTCATATCTGCCCTCGCATTGCTCGGCCAAATAATAATAAAACATAGCAACATTAGTATACTTATCACTCTTTTTGTCTTCATCTCTTGTCCCTCCAAATTTTATATGAAAACCTAATTAAATATACATTTATTCTCTCGCACCATTTATCTAGCATACTTTTTTATGTTTCTCTGTTATCACAAAATATGATATAAATTTGCTATAACGTTCTAAGTATAGCATACGAATTTATCATTGAAAAGAATAAGATTATAAAAAAATAAAAAATATCAATATTTTCCATGAAAACAAACTATCTCTCCACCGCTTTTTTCCACGTAGGGAATGCCTGACAAAAATTTTTATCTATAATTACCCAAAAAAAGGTTTTCAAAGGAAAAACCTCCTTTGAAAACCTTTTTATTCTTATATCTTAATTACCTTAATATCGTTTGTATCTTTTAGTACCAACCTGGGTCTAACTGAGAGAATACATATGTTAAGTAATTTGGATTTGCCAATCTCTCTTTGATGATAGGGTCATTTGTTACATCTCCACTTGTATCACTCTTTAGATATAGATATCCATTTGATACGAAATAAGTATAAGTCTCTGTCTGCTTTGTAGGTCTATAAACAATCGTCACTTTATTCGTTGAGCCAAACTCAAAATCAAATCCAACAAAGTTTGCTGCTGACATGGCAACGCCATTGTACTCAAGTACTTGGTCTGTATTGCCCTGTTCCATATATTTTAATAAAGTTGTAATCCAGCTCTCTGGAACGATAATCTTAATCTCTGCTGATGGTGCCTGACCATTCTTAAGGAATGCCTCGATATCAACCTGGTTGCCATCTGCATCTTTGATTAACATTCCTGATGAAGTAACTTCAATTGTATAGGTAACACCATTTCTTACCATCTCATACTTAACATTGCTAGCATTGGAACCAAGCTTTCTGTGAATCTCGCCAACTAAGTTCTGGAGTTTCTCATTGAAATCGTCCATATCATTCGCAATCCACTGGAAATTACCAAATACTAATTCCATAGTCTCATTATTCGTGTTCCATCTTGTCACTCTCGTCAGATACTCTTTTACAGTGACATTGATTGTCTTTGTGACACTAGGGTTCTTTGCAGAACTGATAGTAATTGTAGTTGTTCCTCTGCTCTTACCTGTAACATTTCCATTGGAATCTACAGATGCGATATTGCTGTTTGCCACTTCGTATGTTAGGCTCTGGTCTGCTGATGCTGGAAGAACCTTTGCATCAATCTTCACAGAAGAATCCTTATGTAAATCATCGATATTCGATGCAGTAATGCTCTCTACATCTACCTCTGATGGCTGAACCGTAAATGTATATGTCTTCTCTAATTCTGAAGCTTCATGTCTTACTGTAACTTTCGCTTTACCTGCAGATACTGCGACAAGCTTGCCATCTACTACTTTGAGAACATTCTCATTGTCAGATGTATAAGTCGTAAAGTTTGCCTTTGAGGATGGAATAATTCTGATAAAATCAGATACTTCTGCTTCCTCGCCTGCTGTCATCACTCTATCTTTGATTCCCTGAGAAGCTACTACAGTAACTTTAACTGTCGCTGTCTTATTGGAACCGTCTTTTGTCCTTACTGTGATAGTGGCTGTTCCTGCATTATGACCTGTCACTCTTCCTGTATTACTTACCGTTGCCACGTTAGTATTGCTACTCGTATAAGTCATCATCTTGGAAGCTGCTGTTGGAGTTGTGGAAACCTTCAACAATAACTGCTGGTCTTTGTGGATAACTGTATCACCCTTATGTGTATTCGCATTAAGAGAAACTACATCAATAGAGCTTGCCTTGCTTGCACTGCTTGCAACCCTAACTGTGATAGAGCCCTTTGCTCCACTTCCATTCTTTGCCGTCGCTGTAACGACAGCTGTACCAGCTCCCACAGCCTTAATATACTGTGCGTCTGATGTCTGGGAAGGTACAATCTGGACAACATTTGTGTTGCTAGATGTACAGATAGTTCCACCTGTGGAACTTCCTAATGGTTGAGCCAATTTAAAAATTGCCAACTTATCCCCTTTTACAACTGTTATATTCGATGTATAACCGTCGATTCTAAGTTTAATGCTCGTTGCGCTTGCGGCAGATGCCGGTATAAAATTCAAAGAAAATACCATACAAAATGCTAATGCAACGGCTAAAAGCTTTGAAAATCTTTTCATCCTATTTCCTCCTTAGATTGTGATTAGAGTTATTTGCATCAATAACCATAGTATATATCCTTTTTACTATATTTTCAAGAACTTTTTGTTCGTATCGACTAATTTTATTAAATATTTGTCTACTCAATCACAATCTCTATATCGTCATCTGACTTTTCTATCTCTTTTTCTACAATTTCATTATTCTTGAGAACTCTTAACTTAATTCTCACTGTTTTTTCTATTTTTTCATCTGATTCATCTTTATAAGAAAATACTAGCTCTGTCTCTCCCCTATGCTTACCCGAAAATACAAAACTATATTTTATCTCATCCCCATCATCCTCTAGCTCTATCAATTCATTTCTAATATTTTCCACAATTCCCTCTGGGTTTTCTTCATACTGCCACTCGTACTCCGAAGAAGCATCACCGGTTAAGATAACCTCGTAGGTATCTCTTCCCTCTCTCTCACAGCCCACCAAAAACAGACCAAGAAAGACAAGAAGACAAAATATATACTTTTTAACCGCTCTAAGTTTCCCCTCTCTAAGTTCACGCAAATTCGCCAGCGCATAGTATAATTTACTTTTCATGTTAAACCTCATCCCCTTACTTTATTCTTCCCCCTTTTTCTTACTGTAAAAGCATAGTGCTAGAGACTGACATCTTTCTCAATACTGCTACTTGCGATACAGATATCCGCTTTAGCAGAAATATCACTGAAAAGAAAAAGTGCCTTTGAGATAAAAGACACTTTATTCTTTAGAAATTATATAAAAATTTTGGCGGGTCCCAAGTTCAAAAATCCTCTTGCAAGCAAGCTTGCATCGGATTTTAGACCTTTTGACCCTGGTATCATAAAAATTATATAAATTTGGCATTATTTACCTAAAATCTTAGAAATCTCAAGTTCGTACTCGCTGATATCCTTTGTCATGCTTAACGCTTCTTGGATATCGAAGTCTACGTACTGTCCGCCTTTATAGCCGACAACACGGTTTGTCTTTCCTGCGATTAATAAGTCTACTGCTAAGGCACCCATATGAGAAGCATAAACTCTATCTTTTGCTGTTGGGCTTCCACCTCTTTGCAAATATCCAAGGATACTTGCTCTTGTCTCAATTCCTGTTGCTGCCTCAAGTCTCTTAGCCATACCGTAGGAATGTCCGATTCCCTCAGCGTTGATAATTAAGTGATGAATCTTTCCTTTTGCCTTATTCCTCAAAATACTGTCAATCAATCCCTGCTCAAGTTTTGGCTGATTGCCGTCAAATCTCTCTGGAATTAAGATATCCTCAGCACCTGTAGCGATACCGCACCATAGAGCGATATATCCAGCATTACGTCCCATAACCTCGATGATACTTACACGCTCATGAGAAGTAGAGGTATCTCTAATCTTATCGATTGCCTCCATCGCTGTATTGACCGCTGTATCAAATCCGATTGTATAATCGGTACATGCAATATCAAGGTCGATTGTACCTGGAAGTGCGATTGTGTTAATTCCCTGCTCAGATAATTTCTTTGCACCGTTAAAGGAACCGTCTCCACCGATAACGACAACGCCGTCGATGCCATGTTTTCTACAAACCTCAGCACCTCTTTGCTGTCCCTCTAATGTCTTAAATTCCTCACAACGAGCAGTAAGAAGAACAGTACCACCTCTGGAGATTGTATCGGACACATCATGTAAATGCATATCCTTAATGTCCTCATTAATCAATCCATTATAGCCCTTTCTGATACCTTTTACCTTCAGGCCTCTTGCCAAAGCTGTTCTTACGACTGCTCTTGTTGCAGCGTTCATTCCCGGTGAATCTCCACCACTTGTTAAAACTCCGATTGTTTTAATTTTGTTTCCCATTTTTTACCTCCACATAATCTCCTAAACTTAAGTTATTACCAAATAATATCCACTCTCATTTTAATCCATTTTCTATATATTTGCAATATTCTTTTCCACTATTTTTATATTCTCTTCGCCAAATTTCTCTGTCAATTTTTCTATATAATGCTCAGAAGTTGATACAGAATAAGATTTTGACAGTCTTTTTATCCCTCTCTCCTTCTTGCAAAAGATAATAACCGAGCTCTCTCCTCGATTCTCTCGGATAGAATCTAATACCTCCCCCTCTCGTCTCATAAACTCTTGTTTATCCTGAAACTGAATCCAAAGCTCCTTTGGCAATTGGTCAAACGGTATGACTTGCTCGCATATTAACTTTCCACCTTCCTCAGACATATCCGCCCTTCCCTTAATAAATACTTTATTATCCTCCTCAAGCCACTGGCGATATCTCTGATAAATCTGCGGAAATACAACTACCTCGACGGTTCCCATCAAATCTTCCAACGTCAAAAACGCCATATTTTGATTTCTCTTCGTGAGCATCGTCTTTTTCGCTATAATCATGCCTCCTAGAGTATATTGTTTGCCATCCACCGCTCTTGTATCCATCATCTTTGATAAATCAAAATCTTCCGCTTTCTTCTGAGCATAGTTTTTAGAAACTCCCAGAGATTCCATCTGCTCATCTGTAATGGACTCCGAAGGATATTCCTCCTCTATTCCCGCTTGAAACTGTGCTGTGGTCGCTGTAATATTCTTTTTTAGAATATTCTCGTACTCATTAAGTGGATGTCCGCTAATATAAATTCCCAAAACCTCTTTTTCATAAAATAAAAGTTCTTCTTTTTTAAATTCTCCTATATTCGGAAAAGAAATCTCAAACTCCTTTTGAACCTCCGTTCCAAAAAAATCCATCAAGGACAGTTGTCCCTCCATAGAATCTTTCTTTTCTCTCTGAACCGAATTTAAAACATCCATATATACTGCCAATTTTTGCTTTCTCGTTCCCTCTAGACAATCCATCGCTCCTGATTTTATCAACGCCTCAACCGTTCTCTTATTCGCTTCCTTGCTAGAGAGGCGCTTTAAGAAATCCTTTAAGCTCTTATAAGGTCCATTTTTCTTTCTCTCCTCCACAATCATGTCAATGACATTCTTTCCGAGACTCTTAATGGCACCCATGCCATAACGAATTTTTCCATTTGCAGCTGAAAAATGATACTCTCCCTCATTGATATCTGGTGGGAGAAGTTCAATTCCCATCTGCCTACAGTCGTATATATATTCTGTAATCTTATTGATATTATTCACAACGGAGGTGAGAAGAGCTGCCATAAACTCAACTGGATAGTAGTATTTTAGGTACGCTGTCTGATAAGAGACAACCGCATACGCTGCCGCATGACTCTTATTAAAGGCATACTTGGCAAAATCAATCATATCGTCATAGATACGCTGTGCCACGTCTTCCGGAATTTCTCTCTTAATACATCCATCCACACCCTCTGCCTCATTTCCATAGACAAAGTTTTGTCTCTCTTCCTCCATAACCGATTCTTTTTTCTTTGACATCGCACGGCGAACCAAGTCACTTCGCCCCATCGTATATCCCGCAAGCTCCATAACAATCTGCATAACCTGCTCTTGATATACGATACATCCGTATGTTGGAGCCAGAATTTTCTCAAGCTGTGGACACGCATATTTTATTGAGGATTTATCCCTTTTTCCTTTAATATATTTTGGAATAAAATCCATCGGTCCCGGACGGTACAGAGAAGTTCCCGCAATAAGGTCCTCCAAGCATTCTGGCTTTAACTCCTTTAGAAAGGACTTCATTCCACTGCTCTCAAACTGGAAAATTCCCTCTGTCTTTGCCTGTCCCATCATCTCATAGACCTTCGGGTCACTATAATCAATCTCGTCTATATTTATCGGTATCTCCCGTTTTTTATTAATTAACTTGACAGCGTCCTGAATCACCGTCAAGGTTCGAAGACCTAAAAAATCCATCTTCAAAAGTCCCAGTTCCTCTATCGTTGTCATCGTAAACTGGGTTGTAATCGCATTCTCAGATGACCTTGACAGAGGCACAAACTCATCGATTGCTTTTTGACCAATCACGACACCTGCCGCATGCACCGAGGAATGTCTTGGGAGTCCCTCGAGACGTCTCGACATATCAATCAGCTTTCTGATAACCTCATCCTTCTCGTAGAGATTGCGAAGCTCTGGATTTACCTTAAGCGCTTTGTCAACTGTCATCTTCAATTCCGTCGGAATCATCTTCGCCACGGCATCTACCTGTGCGTAGGGAATATCAAGTGCCCGTCCCACATCTCGAATTACCATCTTGGCGGCCATCGTACCAAAGGTAATAATCTGTACCACCTTTTCTTTGCCGTATTTTTGAACTACGTAGTCAATTACTTCCTGACGCCTCTCAAAACAAAAATCAATATCAATATCCGGCATCGATACACGCTCTGGATTTAAAAATCGCTCAAACAAAAGCTGATATTTGATTGGGTCAATATTCGTAATCGTCAGGCAGTATGCCACGATACTTCCCGCGGCCGAACCTCGCCCCGGTCCAACCGCAATCCCGTGGTCTCTGGCATATTTAATAAAATCTCCCACAATCAAGAAATAATCGACATATCCCATCTCCTTGATGGTATTTAATTCATAATAAAGCCTATCCTCAAGCTCTTTTCCCGGATTCTCGCCGTATCGCTTCTTTAGTCCGTCCTCACATAGAGCCTTCAAATACTCAAATGCATCCTGACCGTTTGGCACATCGAACTTTGGCACCTTCTGCTCCCCAAAAACAATCTCCACATTACAGCGCTCTGCGATTTTATGCGTATTTTCCAACGCCTCCCTCGCATACGGGAAAAGTTCTGCCATCTGCTGCTCCGATTTGCAAAAATATTGACCTCCCTCATAGCGCATCCGATTCTCATCCGAGACCTTCTTGCCAGTCTGGATGCAGAGCAAGATATCATGAGGCTCCGCATCACTCTCGTACGTATAGTGAATATCATTTGTGGCTACTAAATCTATATCCAACTCCCTAGAGAGTTTTAATAATTCTGTATTCACTAAGGTTTGCTCTCGAATTCCATGGTCTTGCAGCTCCAAAAAGAAATTTCCCTTTCCAAAAATACTCTCCATCCTCAAGGCTGCCTTTTTTGCCTCCTCGTACTCTCCCTTTCTTATATAGAAAGGAATCTCTCCCGCCAGACAGGCAGATAGAGCGATAATTCCCTCGTGAAACTGTTCCAATATCTCATAGTCCACTCTCGGTTTATAGTAAAACCCTTCCGTAAATCCTCTTGATACAATCTTCATTAGATTATGGTATCCCAAATCATTCTCCGCCAAAAGAACCAGATGATAATATCGGTTTGCCCCCTTACTCGGGTCTTTATCAAAACGGGAGCCTGGAGCTACATAAATCTCACATCCCAAAATTGGTTTAATCCCAACTTCTCTTGCCGCCTTATAAAAATCAATCACTCCGTACATTACACCGTGGTCAGTGATTGCCAGGCTATCCATCCCAAGCTCTTTCGCTCTCGCCACAAGCTCCTTTATCTTACTAGAACCATCCAATAAGCTGTACTCTGTATGAACATGTAAATGTGTAAAGCTCAATTTTATCCTCCTTCTTAATCATCTATCATATATGCCCGAAGCTCTCTCTCTGGCATCCCGCATCTATCATCTATTCATCCAAAATTGGGGCATAAAAACCACCCTCATCTTGATTCAGCAGATTCATAAACTCTATCTCTGGCTTATGCGTATCTTGATAACTATAGACAGACCAATATCCAAGTCCGCCGATAATCGCAACCGCACAGACCGTCGCAACCGCTTTTTTTACTTTCTTCATCTTCTTCTCTTTGGCAATAATCTGTTTTCGGTTTGCTTTATATTTTTTATACTCATCTACTTTTTTCTGACTCATCTTTCTTTTCTCCCTTTATCCTTCCATTTATTTTCTCTAAATCTTCTCCCTAAGAACTCTGTAAATGGATATCTCTGCCAACGCATCTATCACCATCCATCCCAACCATTCTATCTGGGCGTCTCTACACCAAATCATATCATAGATAGGGCGATTTTAAAAGAATTTTCTCTTGGTTCCCTTATTTTTTACATTTTTTTACATACATGATACGATACTACCAGGGTCAAAAGTTCTAAAATCCGATGCAAGTTTGCTGCAAGAGGATTTTTGAACTTGGAACCCGCCAAAAACATAAATATATCCATCCTCTATTCCCCTCTTAATACCAGAAAAGTCCGATAAATATCAATCATCCCGTATCCCCACTGTACACTCGGATAACGAATATTCATATCTCTCTTCGCCCCTCGAATAAGATAATTTTTCATCGCAACAGAGTTTAAGCTCCTGTCATTTCCTCTTACGACTGCCCACTCAAGAAGCAATGCCATAATGCCAGCCCCATGCGCAGCGGCAATACTCGTTCCTGAGCGTCTCACCATCCTCCCATTTAATCCCGGTCCCTCAATATCTACTCCAGGCGCAGCCAAATCCGGCTTTATCTCTCCTGACCTTGTAAATCCTCTGCTTGCCTCCACAAAAATACTCTCATTTCTGTGGTTATACGCAGTCATACTCATAGGAACCGTATCTGAGCCTGGGATTGTGAGCGTCGTATCTGGGTTTGAGCGGATAAAAAATAGATGCTCGGAGGTGAAATTTTGGATGGGAAGCCACATATGAAACTCCATCGGGGAAATCCCGCTTGCATAGACGCCAATCTTCCAGATTCCCGCTGAGGGTCGATTAAAACGCAAAAACACAAGCTGAGCCCCTGACTCTTGCTCTGCAATCTGATATCCGATATCGACCGTTGTATTTTCTAGAAGAAATTGTATCGTTCGATTTTCCCCGAGCCTAGCTGGAATCCGAGGTACAAAATCACCAGTCGGAGACTGAAGTTCAATCGAGAAAAGATTGGGCGCACTTCCCCAAAGCTCCAAGATAAATCCTCTCTCATTTTCTCCGACCTCAATCTCCACATTCTCGGGCATATCGCTCTCTGTCACTGTCCCAAAAAAATGATGTCTCGCTATCGCCTCATTTCCAGCTGGCACAGAAACGCCCACCCCGCTTAACCTTCCAATTGTATCCAAAAATGTACTTAGTCTTCCTCGATTAGACTGTCCCCCCTGATTTGTCCCCATCCCTATCAAAACTACAATCGGTCTTTGCAATTCCCTTGCCACATCCGTGACATACTTTACTCCGAGCAATATATCATTCTCCTGATAGGCGATTGCCCCCTCCCTAATCAGATAGAGATTCCTAAGATACTGCTTTGCCTCCTTTAGCTTTACGATGACAAGCTCACAGTCTGGGGCAACCCCAGTAAAATTCTTTGTACTATCGTAATTTCCCGCCGCAATTCCCGCTAAAAATGTGCCGTGACCATTTTCATCCACTGTCTTTACATAATCTATACTTGGCTCCTCATCTTCATTGCTCAAACCCGAATTTATACTATCGCCATTTCCTTTTCTTCTTCGGATTGCCTCATTTAACTCCTCTTGTCGATACTGCGTCCCATACAAAAATCCCTCCGGATGCCTCTCTTCTCCTTCCTCGATTGTCTGGTCCCAAATCCTCACAATTCTTGACGTCCCATCCGCATACTGAAAAAGCGGATTATAAATATCAATTCCCGTATCAATCACAGCAACCAAAACGCCCTGTCCTCTCAGACTTAAAGTGGCCTGATTTTGGATTTGCAATACGCCACTCTCCTGCACTGGCTCTAAATCCATCAAACCAAAGCATTTTGGCCATACATTATAAGGTAGGTTTAAATTTAAAAGAGGACCTAGATTACTGATTTTAGTATATAAAACCGTATTATCTACGTCCGCTCTTTGCACACAATCTGTATTTAACCTCTGTCTTAATTCATCCTCCTGCTGACCACTCACAATAAAATCTGCATAATCCTCGCTTAAAATCTTTTCGCTACAAGAAAGCTCCATATCTTCTCGACCCTTCTATTCTTCGCATTAGTCTATGTGCTTTCTTCATTTTTTATGAGCAATCTCTCTAAAATTTCTCCAAAAATCCCTTCACATTAGAGGCGATATCGTCCTTGAACACCGCTGAGCCCGCCACAAAGACATTCGCTCCTGCATCCTTAACTTGCTCCACATTATCCACTGTAATTCCACCGTCGACCTCGATATCCAAATCTCTCAGACCTCTCGCGTCCGCCATCTTTCTTAATTCCTGAATCTTCCTGATAGAACTTGGAATAAAGGATTGACCGCCAAATCCTGGGTTCACTGTCATAATGAGTACCATATCTAAATCCTCCAAGACATAGTCAAGTACCGATAATGGTGTCGCTGGATTTAGAGCGACAGCTGCCTTTTTGCCGCATTCCTTAATAAGTGCAATCGTTCTGTTTAAATGCGTACATGCCTCCGCATGAACACAGATAATATCTGCTCCCGCCTTCGCAAACTCCTCGACATACTTATCTGGGTTTTCTATCATTAAATGTACATCGAATACTCTCTTCGTCAATGGGCGAATCGCCTTAATCACTGGGAAACCAAAGGAAATATTTGGGACGAACTGTCCATCCATCACGTCGATATGGACATATTCTGCTCCCGCCTTGTCAATTGTCTGAATATCTTCCCCTAAATTTGTAAAATCTGCCGATAAAATAGAAGGTGCTAGTTTGTACATAATTTCATCCTCTCTTTTCTTTACTCTCAATTTTAAAATGATACTTTCTCCTAAAGTAAACTAGGATGCATCATGCGTCTTTTCTTGCATCGAAAATTATTCTGTTTACTTTATGGATTTATTATTTATCTGATATATTATACTATACTTTAAGAATCGGCGCCATGCAAGAGTAAAATAAGATAGTTTAAAGTTTTTATTAAGTGGATATTTTTTTGGGAGGGGAGTGGGGACAGACGCAAAGAGAGGCCGGAGATATGTCCTCTAAAAACACGTTCGTTCCCACGGTTTTTCGACATACGCTG
>JAUUSJ010000266.1 GCA_030841965.1 Blautia sp. | reverse complement strand
GCGACAAAGCTAAGTATATCGAAAAATCGCTCCACTCTCTATCGTTTTTGGGACATATACCTCTCTCCTCTCCCAGCTGTGTATTGGCGAAAATTCGATTTGTTTAATACAAAGTTTCTATTATGCTTGCTAATATTAGTTAGATAAAATTTCTTTTGCTTAATCGAAAGCGCTATTATGCTTGCTAATATCAGTTATGTATTGTCAAAATCTCTTTCTTTTAAAACGAAACTGTCATTATATTTTCTAATATCAGTTATGTATTGGTAAAGCGCAAAGTGAAAATACTATGATTTTTGAGGTGAAAAACTATGGAGAAGAACAAAAAATGGCTCGAGTGGGCTGTGAAATTACAAGCAATCGCACAGACTGGACTCGAATATGGAGTTGGAAAGTTTGATTTAGAAAGATATGAAGAAATTAGAGATATCGCTGCTGAGATGATTAGCTATAAGACAGAGATTCCTAAAGAAAAAGTAGAAGATTTATTTTGTAATGAGACGGGATATCAGACTCCAAAGCTTGTTACTCGGGCAGCTATTTTTAAGGATAATAAAATTTTATTAGTGAAAGAAAGTGATGGGCGCTGGGCTATGCCTGGTGGATGGTCGGATGTGGATATTTCTGTCAAAGAAAATGCAATCAAAGAAGTAAAAGAGGAATCTGGACTTGATGTCAAGATAGACCTCGTTATTGCTGTTCAAGACAGAGAAAAACACAACCGACCAATCTATGCTCATAAAATCTGTATTGTCTGGGTTTTATGTTCTGTTCTTGGTGGAGAATTTAAACCTAATATTGAGACAACTGACAGTGGCTATTTTGGACTAGAGGAATTGCCAGAGCTCGCAACAGAGAAAAATAATAAAGAACAGATTCAAATGTGTTTTGACGCATATCACGCTGAAAACTGGAAAACATTAATCGATTAATGTATAAAAATATCCACTTTATAATGACAGCTTTCGCGTTTTGCCAATATATATTGTATTTATTCGGTAGCAAATTACCGAGCTTACCAAGCTTTCTGTTTCCACATTGTTACTTGGTAGACAAAACTTCGGTTAATATACTATAACCTGACTCATTTCCTGATTCAATCATTGTTGTTTGGCAAAATGAACTCCATGAATTTTCTCCAGCTACCACATTTGACTCCGAATTCAATCATTGTTGCTTGGCAAAAAATTGAATTGTTTTGATTAATGTTTTGTTCCTCCTAGTTCAACCATTGTTGCTTGGCAAGCTTGTCAGAAGATTGGTCTGAGCCACACACAATGTTCTCCTAATTCAACCATTGTTGCTTGGCAAGTCCCAAAAAAATATATGGATAATTCTTATAGAGTACCCACAGGCTTAAATACCTGGATTATCCTTTCTGCTGCCATCTGGATATTTTCTCTTTTGGTGGCTAAATTTACACGGATACAACTTGCATATCTCTCTCCTCCAAACCAAGACCCAAAATCAACCGCCAATCTGCATTTCTTTTTTATCATATACTCTATCTCATCTTTGGATACATAGTTTCCCAAATCAATCCACATTAAATAGGTTCCCTCTAACTTTGAAATCCAAACCTTTGGAAGTGCAGTCTCTAACATTTCTTTCATCAATGTATAATTGCTCTCAATTGTCTTTAATAGCTCCTCTAACCATTTTTCGCCTCCCTCATAAGCCGCCTGCACAGCAATATATCCAAAGGCGTTTCCGCTAGAAGTATGAATTTTATTCGTGTACTCTTCATATATATTTCTCAGTTTTTTATCTGGAATGATAACAAAAGAATTTTGGCATGCAGCAAGGTTAAAGGTCTTTGTCGCAGCCGTCAGAGTAATCAATATATCATCATACTCTCCCACTGTGGCTGCCACTATTTGCTCTTGACCACTCATAATAATATCTTGATGTATTTCATCCGATATTACGTACACTCTATGTTTCTTACAAATATCGAGAAGTCTTTGTATCTCATCCTTTTTCCAGACGCGTCCTACTGGATTATGCGGTGAACAAAAAATAAAAAGCTTGACTTTATTTTTTACAATCTTTTCTTCAAAATCCTCAAAGTCTATCTCGTACTGCTCCTTATTCCGAACCAAATGACTCTCAACAAGTGTCCTATCATTATCCAAAACCGCATTACGAAACGGATAATAAACTGGCGATAAAATAATAATACTATCCTTTTCTTTTGTCAGCATTTGCACTATCCAATTGAACGCTGGAACAACACCTGGTGCAAAACGAATCCACTCTCTCTTTACAACATAATGATGATGTTTTCTCTCCCACTCAATAAAAGACTCTTTATAAGCCTTTGGCGGAATCGAATAGCCAAATGTTCCCAATTCTATATACTTTGTCAAAGCCTCCTTCACACAAACAGGAACCTCAAAATCCATATCCGCCACCCAAAGCGGCAATAAATCCTTCTCCCCAAAATTTCTCTCACAACCATCCCATTTTGCGCAATCCGTATTTTTTCTATCCTTGTAAATTAATAATCCCATTCCCATTGTCTCCCTTCTCTGTATATTTACGTCACACTCAATATTCATCTTGTACAATTATATATCTATAGATTTTCCCTGCATTCACCTTCCTCTATCTATAAATAAAATATCATAAAAATCATAAGAAAGCAATTTTTAACCAAGAAAAGACAACGCCCTTATAATAGATAATATACAGCATTTTGGAAAATGAATATTTCTTTCATAAATTTGCGAAACTCGTCCATTCCTAATGCTTGGCATTTATCTTAAAACTTGTCTTTGCTAATATACAGTCAATTTTTCACTGTTTTTCTCCCATACACAATCAAAAGAACAAGGCAAAAAGCCTATCTCCATTCCAATTTCTTTTACGATTTTCTCCAATACATAGTCAAAAGAACAAGGCAAAAAGCCTATCTCCATTCCAATTTCTTTTACGGTTTTCCCCAATACATAATCGAAAGAACAAGGCAGAAAGCCCATCTCCATTTCTTTTACGATTTTCTCCAATACATAGTCAAAAGAACAAGGCAGAAAGCCCATCTCCATTTCTTTTACGATTTTCTCCAATACACAGTCAAAAGAACAAGGCAAAAAGCCTATCTCCATTCCAATTTCTTTTACGGTTTTCCCCAATACACAGTCGAAAGAGCAAGGAGATATATGCGCCGAAAACGATAGAGAGTGGAGCGATTTTTCGATATACTTAGCTTTGCCGCTGGAGCACTGTTTGAGCGCCGTAGGCGTGAGTTTGCGGGAAGCGGCATATATCAGCGTATGTCGAAAAATC
>JAUUSJ010000265.1 GCA_030841965.1 Blautia sp. | reverse complement strand
TCTCAGAAGTAAGTATGAGAGAACGAAAATGCAGCTTTCCTTCCTCAGCAACTGAAGAAACAATTCTCAGAAGTAAGTATGAGAGAACGAAAATGCAGCTTTCCTTCCTCAGCAACTGAGGAAACAATTCTCAAAAGTAAGTATGAGAGAACGAAAATGCAGGGTGAAAAATTTTTTTTAATTTCCACCCTGTATTTTCATTTTTAAATTTCAATTGTACCAGCATTCATCATATATTTCTTTGTATAAAGAATAATGGTATCTCCCTCCTGCAACAATAAATCACCGTATGGAATCAAGACAGTGTCTCCACGTTTTACCAAAACGATAATCGTCAATCTCGAGATATCGAGGTCTCGAATTCGTTGATTTGTCCATGGATTTTGTTTCTTTAAAACAATCTCTTTCAAATTAATATGTTCATTATCTCGAAATGACTCTGCTCCCAGCACTAGCACATCATTATTATAAAGAACAACATCTCCTCTCGGTATAATAATTTTACCATTTCTTCGGATTGCGGCTACAATGACTCCAGACGGCAATTTCAAGTCCTTAATCATCTGGTTGACCCATTGGTCACGCTCTGTGAGGTGTATCTTTATAAAGTGAATATCTTCTTCATTTCCGTAATCACTCATTCTCTTTGCCCGCGTATATTGGTCCACAAATCCAGCTGAGATAATACCAGTCGGAATTGCCACCATACCCACTCCCAAAAATGTAATCATAATACCAAAGATTTTCCCCATAGTTGTAATCGGATAAATATCACCGTATCCCACCGTCAGCAATGTAGACACAGACCACCAGATTCCCGAGAATGCGTTGGTAAATACCTCTGGCTGAGCATTATGCTCTAAGCTATACATACATAAACTAGAAGCTAACATCAAAACTAAAATGATAAAAACAGAGGACATTAACTGTTGTCGCTTTCCCACAATAACCTCTGTGATGACATTGAGAGAATCATAATAGGCATTAATGCGAAATAAACGAAAAATTCGGACTACTCGAAACATCCGAAATGCCACTGCTCCTGATGGGAAAAAGATTGGAAGATAATAAGGCAAAAAAGATAAAATATCCACTATTCCTGTGAAAGAAAGAGCATATTTTAAAATCGCCTTTGGCTCTCCCAAGCTTGGATAAGCATATTTGGCAGTCCATATGCGAAGACAATAATCCATCGCAAAAGACAGTACTGTAATCCGCTCAATGAGAATAAGAATATCCCCATACTGACTCTTAATACTCTCAAATGTATACAGTACACTCACCACCAGATTGATAATAATAAACAATGTATTCAAAAAATCATACCAACGACTGACAAAATCAGCATCATTGCCTATTTCTATAATCTCACATATCCTTTTTCTCCGTTGCTCCCACGTTCTTTTCATATTTCTTCTCCTGTTTTATCTTTAAGTTAAATTTTACAAAGATATCTCTATTTTCTCTAAATTATTTAGATTAAATGAATAAATATTATTGATTTAATCCGAGAAAAATATCATTATTAACTATATTATCACGAATGATTACAATTTTCTACTATAGAAATTGATAATCATAACGTAAAATTTTTGTTAGCTGAATAATTGTTGCAGTGGAAACAGACGCAAAGATTCAGTAGTAAATTTTAGTTATTTATGATAATATAGTCTAGAGAAAAGAAAATTTTTGCAGGAAATAATGAAGAAAATAGAAAGGACTTGGTGATAAAATGAAAGGAAACTTGATTAAAGATACAACACGTGAAGAACGACAAAAGATAGTGGAGGAATCTCTCGGAAATATCTCTGCGAATTGTGATGGATGTATGGCTGGGTTGGCAGAGATGTATGAGGATTATATTGAGGGAAAAAAGGAAATCCGTGAAATTAATATGGAGTTTAACGCGAGATACACTCGCGGTGATATGGATAGAGAAAATAAAAAAAGTTGTGGATATATTTAGAAATTTCTTTTAGGAAGAAGGAGGGGGAGATTATGAAACTATTAATTAAGCAACGAGTATTCTCTTGGAGCGATACCTATGATGTATACGATGAAAATGAGAATGTCAAATATTTTGTAAAAGCAGAGTTTTTAACACTCGGTCATAAATTACATATATATGATGCCATGCATAATGAAGTCGGAGTAATAAGAGAACGCCTTTTGACAATGCTTCCTGTATTTGAAATAGAAGTCGGAGGCATAGTACAAGGTAGGATTGAAAGGAAATTTTCTCTGTTCACGCCAAAGTATGAGGTGGATTTTAACGGATGGAGAGTGGAGGGAGATTTCCTCGGATGGGAGTACGATGTCTATTCTGGTTGCAGTTCTGTACTGCATATTACAAAGGAATGGCTTCACTGGGGAGATACATATGTGCTTGATATCCCAAATCCTTCCGATGAATTGATGGGATTACTTTTGGTCATCGCGATAGATGCAGCGAATTGCACGCAGAATAATTAGAAAAATAGCAAGATAAATAAAAGAATAAAATTTAAGAATCAAAAATAAGATAGTTTTTGTATTTCTGTATTTTGCGTAGATAAAGAACAAGAAAAACTGTAACAGATAAATAGCATATTGTAATTTTTACCAATAGGAGCAGCCTTATATATAGGGAAATTTGGAGAATTTACTTTTCAAACCAATTTTTTGCTGACATTAGAAAAATAATTCTGATATAATATAATGAATAGATGATATAGTTGAGAAACTGGATATGAAATAGCTATTCATGTATTTATTATCGAGAAAGAGGTAAAAGGAATGAAGAGAGTAAAGGCTGCATGCATTACACAGACACTTCATTTTTTGATTAAAGATGGAGTGACAACAGAGTATGCAAAAAGAGTTGTTCAAGAAGAAGTAAGAAAGTATAAGAATGGCTTGGAAAGAAACAAGACACATTATCGTATTTTATCAGAGGAACTTCAAGAAGATGGTTCCGTGATATTGGAAATCAAAAAACAATATAACACCTCGCCAGTAGGAAATTATCTAGATTAGATTTTGAACCGAGAATCAAAGAAAAGATGTCGGAAAATTATTTTTCGACATCCTTTTTTATATTTAGGAAGAAAAAGATAGAGTATAAAACAATCTTTTAAACTACCAACCAAATCCATACCCTCTTACTTTAGCTATGGGTATATAAGGGCTTTTAGAATTTTTGAAAATATATACGCAAAAATAAAAAAATTTTATAAAGTTTTGCCAATACACAGCGAAGAGAGTTCTTCGATATGTCCTCGAAAAACGATAGAGAGTGGAGCGGTTTTTCGATATACTTA
>JAUUSJ010000264.1 GCA_030841965.1 Blautia sp. | reverse complement strand
TTGTTCGTATTTTCGCAAACTAACGTTCCGCAAGGATGCCCAGTGCGACGGTTCCTAACAGGGCGGCGGGTCGACTGGGCAAGTGGTCGGCTGAGAAGCATTTTCTACTCAACGACATATTTAACGTTTGATTCTCTCCGTCCCTCATATTTCTCCTGTGCCAACAGTTTATCAAGAAATTCTGACACTTCTTCCATGTCTTCACTGTCTATCAAATCCAGTTTTATCAATACATCAAGGTCTGTCTGATTCTTCGGTTGTATTGAGATCGGCTGAGATGTATCCACAACCACTTTCAACTGTTTTGTCTTATTTGCTGTTTCAATATCCGTAGTTAATCCCATAACGTGGCTTTTACTCACGCCGAATATCTGTGATAATTTTTCCCATATAGATTCATCTCTCGGTGTTCCGTTTCCATTTTCATAGTTCGTAAGCATACTTTGTGAAATGCCTAATTCTTTTGCAAGTTCCGCAACGGTTATATTCTTTTCTTTCCGCAATTCTTTTATTTTATTCATAGCAAACCTCCTTTATAAGCACATTATATTTCATCAAATTTTCTCTGTCAATCTTTTTATCGGATATTCAGATATTTTCTATTGACATTCTGCAATGCTTGTTTTATCATAAGATTATCTTAATATCTGATAATCAGATATCTATAAGGAGGTGAAACGATGATTAGAGGAAATGACTTTATTTTAAATCCAGACAAACTGCAAGAGGAATTTCAGTTAGTAGAAGTTTCTGACTGGGTAGACTTTTCTACAAAAGAAAAATTAGGATTCTACTATACAGTTCTTCTTCCAAAATTAAAGTTTGAAAAAGTCAAAGTAGGCATTAAAGCTAACACAGCGATTGTTACCAACGAAGAACTTGAACAAAAAGGGCAGATTCCAGTCTCATTTGCTGGCTTACATACTTGGGCTAGTCTCTATAATGGACGTCTTTCTGTCAAAGCAGAAGCTTCCAATATCAGAAAAGTGGAAATGAAATAATTTCCCCACTATGTCAGCCAGTCAGTGCCGGACAACGTCATAGGTGCTGAACTGGCTGACCTCTATACTTGATATATAAAACAACATCTTCCGAAAATAATCGGAACATTCATTACAAAAATTGGGATATGAGGTGAGATTCGTGAGCAAAGCAAAAGAGTGTTTTGCATACAATACGAAAATCATTGAAACTCCTACTACAAAAGAAGTATATATTTACGAAAACCCTATTTTTATTCACTCGAAAGAAAAGGCAGATTTAACAGACACAAGTAACCGAAAAAAATTTGATGAAATGTCAGCTCATAAGCAATATGACAGTTTAAAACGCAAGCAGAAGCATTACGAACAGGCTCGTTGGGATATTGCCCGTATTGTTGACTGCAACTTTGATAACAAAACAAAATTTGTAACGCTGACATTTAAAGAAAACATTCAGGAAATCCTGATAACTAACCGAGAATTTAAGTATTTTATCCAGCGATTAAATTATTATTTGTACCATACCAAAACCCAGTTATTAAAATACCTTGCAACGTGGGAGAAACAGAAGCGTGGAGCAATCCATTATCATGTTATTTTCTTTGATTTTCCGTATATAGCAAAAGAAAAATTACAGAATTTATGGTCACATGGATTTATTAAAATCAATCGCATTGATGTAGACAGCAAAGAAAACAGAGGTCGTTATCTTAGCAAGTATTTTGGAAAAGACCTTGATTTGAAAGAACATAAGAAAAAAGCCTTTTTTAAATCTCAAAATCTGAAAGTTCCACACGAAACAAAAGTCATGCTGACCGAAGACATTTTACATGACTTACAAAAAGAAAATATCGTCTTTCAGAAAGAATACACAAGGCAAATTTACGATACCAACGCTTTCTTATCTACTGGTTCATGCTTAAAGGACAGCAGTGTTATCTACATCAAAATAAAAAAAGAAAATCCTTGCGTAAAGGGGGAATCTTATGGATAATCCCGTTACGTTTTCAGATATAACATTATTGAATACGTTAGCCACCTGTGCTAACATGACCACAGATGAAGTCTTCAAAGATTTTAAAATTATGGCAAATAAAAAAATCTTGAAGAATCACAAATATGAAATTTATTACTCGGAATCAGAAAAAAGCTGGCGTACTTATTTACCCGATGAAACCAAACCTAACAAACGCCGTCCTGTTAAGAGGAAGAGTAAAGAGAACCTTGAAAAAGAAATCATCAGATTTTATATCGAAAAGCAGAAAGCTGAAAACCGTCAGAATGTCACACTAGAAGAATTATATGCTGAATGGCTTTTGTATAAAAGAGATTATACTTCCGTAAAAGCAAAAACAATTCAAGAATATGTATCTGAATGGAATAGATTTTTCAAAGATACAGAACTTGTTAAAATGAAGATAGGCGAAATCAAACCAATCACGCTTATCCGCTTTTTCAGAGAAGCTACAAAAGACCGACAGTTCACGCACAAGCGAGTCAGTAATGCCCGTTCTGTTTTGAATGGAATAATGAGTTATGCGATTGAAGAAGAAATTATATCACATAATCCTGTCTCTGATGTGAATTTCAAACAGTTTACCTATAAGCCAGTAGAAGTACAAAGTGACAATGTATTTTCCCGTGATGATACGCATAAGTTATTAAATTATCTTCGGTGTATCATAGAGCCATATTCTCTTGCAATACAGTTATCTTTCTATCTGTTTATCCGTGTTGGAGAAACAAAAGCTATCCGTTGGGAAGATATTGACTACAATAACAGGCTTGTATATCTTCACAGACAGGCGACCTGTGAACGTACATTGAATGATGATTTAACATTCTCAAGCCGAAAAGTAAAAGTAGTAAATCAAATGAAAGGAAATACTTCTCATGGATTCCGTAAACAGTTCCTTACAGACGAAGCACTTAAAATTCTTCACAAAGCAAAGGAATTAAATCCAAATGGAATATATGTCTTTGAACCCAACGGCGAGATTATGACAACAGACAGCTTTAATCGCCGTTTGAAGAAATATTGCAAAGAAGCCGGTGTTCCTTATCATTCCAGTCATAAAATCCGCTTTTACAATGCTTCAACAGCTTTTGACGGAAATAATCTTACAACCCTTAGTTATTTAATGGGACATAGTGAGACAGCTACAACATTGCATTACTTGCGGAATGTCAATAAGAGGAAGAATGACAGGCTTGCTTTTCAGAATCTTGGTATTTCATCATAAAGTGTTCAAAGGTGTTCAAACATTTTAAAACAAAAAAATAAGAGAAACGCTGTAAATTCAACGTTTCTCCCATTTTTAACTAATGCCGCAGACCGGAATCGAACCGGT
>JAUUSJ010000263.1 GCA_030841965.1 Blautia sp. | reverse complement strand
GGGGCTTTCATCTCGGATACAAGTAACCGAGAATTCCCGCCCTAATTTCTTAAAAAATTTATCGGGTTTGGACCATATCTGTGTTTTTGCAGAATTGGCTTTGAAATAGAGAAAATAAGAAATTGTTCAAGAGCAGTGCTATTTAGTTCTGCTCTTAGTTGATGGAGGTTAAAACGTGAGAAAACATTCTATAAAATCAAAAATGTTTTTTCTTATTATTTTCATGAGCTTGATTATTTTTGATTTTGCGTATTCAGTTAACTGTTCTGAAAGAGGTGCGAAAGATAAAGATATTCCATTTTTTTCAAATGAATATTTTATTTGCAATATAAAAGAAACAGATATAACAGTAGGAAAATATCTAGAAAAAATAGGAAAAGATAATATTTTACAGATTGCATTTTTAGATGACCAATATCCTTTGCTTAAATTTACAAAGGAATTTTTTTCTTATATTGGTGTCGAGGAGAAAGACTATAAAGACCAAAATATAGTATTCGTGAATGAACAATATCGAAGTCAATGTTATCAAGAGGGAAATCAGTGGAAAATAAATATAAAGGGTAAAACGTATGAAGTTGGAGGATTTTTTGAGGGCAAGGAAAATGATATGCAAATCGCGGGATATATAAATATTGCCTCTGAAAATGTCAAGGACGAGAAGGAGTATTCGGTTATTGCGGTGGATTCTTTGCAAGCACAAAAGAGCGAAATAGAGAAACATATTTCTCAATGTTTTCCAGATGTAGAAATAGAAGATTGGAATGGGGAGACATATGGAAATACCTATACCACGAATATGTATTTTTATATTGCATTTTTATGTGGAGTTATTTTATGTGTGAACTGTTCTAGTTTTGCTAATATGTGGATAAATTCTTATCGAAAGGAATTGTCTGTAAGAAAACTTGTGGGAGCTACGAATATTGCTAATCATCAGTTTCTTGCAAAAGAGTATATGAAGTTATTCCTAAAAGCAGTATTAGGAGCAGGAGTTTTTTTGAATGTTATTTTTTATATTATAAAAAAATGGGATAGTCTTTCGTATGTACGAGATTTATTTGGAGAAAGGTTTGGGATATTGGCATTTTTCACGTCTTCCATTACGGTACTCGCAATCACAGTATTTGTGCTAGAGTTGACTTATTATCGACTAAAGAGGAAATCGATTACGATGGGGGTGAGGGTATGACAAGAAATTTGAAATTTTGTATGCGGCAGCTTAAAAGGGAATGGATGGATTTTTTGTTAAAAATGCTTCAAATAAGCATTTCTCTTTTTTTCTTGGGAGCTCTCATTCATAGTTTTTCACAACAGCAGGCATTACAAAAACAAGTGATAGCTCTTCAGGGCGAAAAAACATTGTATGTTTTACGGGACAATAATTCGGATAAGTATTGGTCTAAATTGATGAGTCACAAATCATATAATCAGTCTTTTGTGAAATTGACAGAGACAGTTTTACAAATGGATACTGAGTTTATTATTATGAATAATATTATGGCAACACAGCTGGATAATGAGCAAGTCGATGTGATTGAAGTAACACCGAATTTTTTTCAAAAATATGGAATTTTGGGAAGCTTTGATGAGAAGGTTTTAGAAGAAAAATTTCAGATACAAAAGGGAAGATGGGAAGATACAGAAAGTCTAAAAAAGACAGTTATCTTAGGAAATGCTTATCGAAAAAAGTATCATTTAGGGGATAGTCTCAAAGATGGTTCTGGAAATGAATACTATATTATAGGATTTCTTGATGCACATCAATTTTATGCGGCACCAGTGCAGGGAACCGAAATGAATTCCCTTGATACAGCACTTATCACTCCTGTATATATTAATGAGGCAGATAATGAGAGCATGTATAATTTCCTATATAGTTGCCAATTTCTTGTAGATGATAAATCTGAATTAGAACAATTACTACAAATAAATCAGAAAGAAAAATTATTAGATACTTGGGTTCAAAGCTATGCCTCACAACTAGAGCGAGTGAAAGAAGTATATATGAATGCCACTGTGATGGAGGGAATTTTAGGGATAAGCTTATTTTTCTTCGCCTTTGTCGGAATGCTTTGTACGATGATACAGCGATTAGAAGACCATGCTTACGAGTATACTGTGAATTTTTTATGCGGAGCAAGGAGGAGAGAGATTCTTTTCCGAATTATTTTTGAATATTCACTAAGCATTTTTATTGGGGATATCTTATGCTTTGTAATCTTTGGAAAAAGTTTTGCATTTTTGATGATATTGCTTCTTACAATCATATGTATGGCAATTTTATATGTTTTTGCTCGGTGCAGAATGGATTCAGTCAATCTGACAGAAGGCTTAAGGAGCAGAGGATAAATAACAGATAGATATTTGTCATGGAAAGAAAAAGCTATCATAATCTATGGTGAACTATTTGGAAACAAGCTATCGAGAATTTTTGCTAGAATTCTCAAATGGAGAGTGAAATATATGTGTGTAATAGAGCTAAAAAATATAAAAAAGACGTATGGAAAAGGTGATGGATTGGTACAGGCACTAAGAGGAGTTGACTTGTCGATACAGGAAGGAGAAAGCGTTGCAATCATGGGGGCATCTGGTTGCGGGAAAAGTACTTTATTGAATATCTTAGGATTATTAGACGAGCCGACAGAAGGCGATTATTTTTTAGAAGGAAAAAATATTGAGAAAATAAATGAAAAAACTCGTGCTATGTTGCGCAATCAAACGTTTGGATTTGTAGTGCAAGATTTTGCCTTGATTCCCAGAATGAAAGTAGAAGAGAATATAATGTTACCTTTGGAGTATACAAAACTATCCCAAAAAGCAAAGAAAGAGAAGGTAGCTTATATTTTGGAACAATTAGGAATCAAAGATAAGCTGAATACATATCCAGAATGTCTGTCTGGTGGTCAAAAGCAGCGTGTTGCGATTGCAAGAGCATTGGTCAACGATGCGAAGATTCTTTTATGCGATGAGCCGACAGGGGCATTAGATTCCAAGACAACAAAAGAGATTATGGTAATTTTTGAAAAATTAAATCGAGAGGAGAAGAAAACGCTAGTCATTGTAACACATGATGCGTTAGTGGCATCGTATTGCGACCGAGTGATTTCGATTGTAGATGGGGCGATAAAATAAAAGAAAATAGATGTGGAGAGAGTAGGAAGGAGATGCGAGGACAGACGCGAAAAGAGTCCATAGATAGGTCCTCTAAAAACACGTTCGTTCCCACGGTTTTTCGACATACGCTGATTTTTGCCGCTTCCCGCAAACTCGCACTTTCAGTGCTCAAACAGTGCTCCAGCGGCAAAGCAATGTCATTTAGTTAAGATTGAAGTAGA
>JAUUSJ010000262.1 GCA_030841965.1 Blautia sp. | reverse complement strand
ATATCGAAAAAATCCTTGATTTTCAAGGAAAAAGGACTTGACTTAATAGGGAGGAGATGCAGTTTTGAAGAAGGCGGATATTATACAGATGGCTGTTTTGGGGATTTTTATTGGAGCGTGTTATATCGCAATTGTTTTTATTATACAGAGAATTGTGAAGAATAGACAAATGCAAAATGAGGAGGAAAAGCGGCTTTTAAAGGAGAAATATGAGGAAGATTATTATCTTTTGACACAGGAGCAGTCAAAGAAGATAAATGAGATTAAGCGAGAAATGAGAGAAAGCCTTGACGAGATTGAGCGACTTTTAGAGACAGAGGGAAATGAAAAGGGAAATAGAAAGGAATTGGAAGAGAGATTGAATGAAGCTGAGGATAGAGTAAATCAATTTGGCTCGGTCTACTATTGCAGTGATTCTGTATTGAATGCTCTCTTGGCAGTAAAGCAGGAGAGAGCGATTTCTCTTGGGATAGATATGGATATTATGGTTCGTTCTATTGTTAAGACGGACGTCAGTGATATGGATATGTGCAGTATTGTGACGAATCTGCTTGATAATGCGATTGAAGCGGTTCAAAAAGTAAGAGAAGCGAGGAAATTTGAGGGCAGTTTGAAAGAGGACTCAAGAGAGATGGCAGAAGAAAAGGCGGATGATATCATTGTGCGGATTGGAAGACAGGCGAGGTATTTTGTCATTCGTGTGAAAAACCGAATGATAGAAGCTCCGAGGAAAAGTGCAAAAGGGGGATTTATTAGTTCAAAAAAGGAGGCTTATGAGGAGAAAATGCACGGAAGAGGCTCTCGTATCGTTGAGACATTGGTTGAGAAGTATGGCGGATATATGGATGTTTTAGTGGAGGAAGAATGGATGATAGTTACGGTATTTTTGGAGGAGAGAGAAGAGGGGGATGAATGAGTAGAGAGCTTGATGAGTGGTGAAATATTTAAAAAGACTCATCGAGGATTATATAAATTAGGCTTGACTTTTTGGCTGAATGGATTAGAATAAAATTTATCGGATAAATTTTGCATTAACTTATGTACAAAATAATAATTAAAATATAGAAAGGAAGGTCAGTTATGACAAAGATAGATATTATTTCTGGTTTTTTGGGAGCTGGAAAGACAACATTGATTAAAAAATTAATTAAAGAGGCATTTGAGGGTCAAAAATTAGTTTTAATTGAGAATGAGTTTGGCGAGATTGGAATTGACGGAGGTTTTTTGAAAGAGTCCGGAATTCAGATTAATGAGATGAATTCGGGTTGTATCTGTTGCTCTTTAGTTGGAGATTTTAATACAGCATTAAAAGAAGTTTTAGAGACTTATGAACCAGACCGTATTATTATTGAACCATCAGGTGTTGGAAAGTTATCGGATGTTATAAAAGCGGTAGAGCAGGTGACAGATGGGGAGAATGTTGTACTAAATAGCTATATTACAGTTGCCGATGCGAAGAAAGCGAAAATGTATTTGAAGAATTTTGGCGAGTTTTATAATAATCAGATAGAGTTTGCTAATGTTATTATTTTGAGTAGAACACAGGATATAAAGGAAGATAAACTTACAAAGGCTCTTGAGATTATCAGAGGTATTAATGATAAATCTCCTATTATCACAACTCCTTGGGAGGAGCTTGACGGAGCAAAGATTCTCGAGGTTATGGAGGGCGAGCATGATTTTTCAAAAGAACTCTTAGAGGCAGCACAGGTTTGCCCAGAATGTGGACATGTACATCATGACCACGAGCATTGTAATCATGAGCATCATCATGACGAGGAGCATGGTGAGCATGAGCATCATCACGAGCACGGTGAGTGCGAGCATCATCACGAACACGGTGAGCACGAGCATCATCATGAGCACGGTGAGCACGAGCATCATCACGAGCATGGTGAGCATGAGCATGGTGAGCATGAACATCATCATGAGCATAGTTGTTGTGGTCATGAGCATCACCATCATCATGCAGATGAGGTATTCACAAGTTGGGGTAAGGAGACACCAAAGAAATTTAGCGAAGATGAGATAAATCATATTTTGGAAGAGTTAGCAAAAGAAGATTCCACAGAATATGGAGTTATATTAAGAGCAAAGGGAATTGTGCCAGATACAGAGGGTAATTGGATTCATTTTGACTTAGTTCCAGGGGAGACGGAAGTTCGTCATGGGGCAGCAGATTATACAGGAAGAATCTGTGTGATTGGCTCTAAGTTAGTGGAAGATAAGTTAGCAGAGCTCTTTGGACTATAATAGATTGATTATCGGGAGGCTGACTTTATGATAAAAAGACAAAAAGAGATTCCAGTTTATTTATTTATGGGATTTTTAGAGAGTGGAAAGACAAGCTTTATTCAGGATACATTAGAGGAAGATTATTTTAATGACGGTCAGACGACGCTTATTTTCGCTTGCGAGGAGGGCGAGGAAGAGTATGATGATGAGATTTTGGAAAAAGCAAAGTCAATTGTCGTCTATGTAGAGGACGAGGAAGATTTTACAACAGATTTTATTAATGGAGAGTTAGAAAAGATTCATCCAGACCGTGTAATTATCGAGTATAATGGCATGTGGATGTTGAAAAATTTATTTGAGGCAGTGGAGGGAACACCACTTGATATTTTTCAGACGCTTACAATGGCAAATGCAGAGACATTTGATATTTATATGAATAATATGCGTTCCTTGGCAGTGGAAATGTTTAAGATTTCTGAGGTTGTCGTTATTAACCGCTGTACAAAAGATACACCGAAATCTACGTACAGACGAAGTATCCGTGCGGTAAACCGTCGAGTTCAAGTTATTTTTGAGTCGGAGACGGGGGATGATATGGAAGAGGAGGAGGAATCACTTCCATTTGATATCGATGGAAAGAATATTCGTTTGGATGACGAAGATTATGGAATTTGGTTTATCGATGCGATGGAGAGACCAGAGCTCTATGATGGTAAGACGATTACGATGAAAGTGCGTGTCTTAAAGGGAAAGGGTATGCCAAAGGGATGTTTCGTTCCAGGACGTCATGCGATGACATGTTGTGCGGATGATGTTCAGTTCCTTGGATATCTCTGCCATATGAACCATGCGAAGTCTTCTAGTATCCGTACGATTAAAAATGGCATGTGGGCTACATTGACAGCTGAGATTAAGGTGGAATATGCGAAGGAGTATAAGGAGAAAGGTCCTGTGCTCTATGCGAAGAGAATGGAGGCTGCTACAAGACCAGAGGAAGAGTTTGTGTATTTTTGATATTGGTTGAGTAGTATTTGAGTAGTATTTAGAATAAAGGGAGTGGGGAGGAGACGTTAAGAGAGTAGGAGGTAGACGCCAAGAGAGTTCGTCGATATGTCCTCGAAAAACACGTTCGTTCCCACGGT
>JAUUSJ010000032.1 GCA_030841965.1 Blautia sp. | reverse complement strand
ACTTACCACTAACTAAATGACATTGCTTTGCCGCTGGAGCACTGTTTGAGTGCCGTAGGCGCGAGTTTGCGGGAAGCGGCATAAATCAGCGTATGTCGAAAAACCGTGGGAACGAACGTGTTTTTTGAGGACATATCTCCGACCTCTCTTGGCGTCTGTCTTTTCAACTCATCCCCATCAGTCCCACTCTATTTTAAAGCCCTTAAAATACAATCAACCGTCTGTGGAATATTCATATTTTCAGCCTTAATCGTAATATCTGCATATTTCTCATATAGTACAATCCTTTCCCTATACAAGTCCTTCAAAGTCTGGCCAGGCTTTAAGACAACTCCGCGCTTTTTCAAATCTCCGAGTCTATTTCTTAGAGTCTTATAATTCACATCAAGGTAAACAATTGTGCCAATCTCTCCAAGATGTCTCATCGCCTTCTCCCCATAGACGGCACTTCCGCCAGTTGAGATGACAGAGTTATCTGCCTCAATAGAGCAATTTACCTCTTCCTCTATCTTATTAAAACCATCAATTCCATCCTCCTCCATAATCTGCCAGAGAAGGCGTTTTGTTTTTTTTTGAATCAGTAAATCTGAGTCAATAAAATCATATCCGAGTACCTTGGCAAGAACGACTCCGATTGTGCTTTTCCCAGAACCTGGCATTCCAATTAAAATAATATTATTCATTATAATCTAGGCTCTCTGCTTATTATTTTAGTTATTATAAGAAAAAAGCCATCCTCCTTCTTCATTATTAATATATTTTTCGTTCAATATTTACTGAAAATTTTTCTATTTTTGTTTTTCATATCAGGTTTTATTCTATCTTAATATATTCTTAAAAACAAAAAAACTGATAGCAAAACTAGAAGATGAAAACAATTCTACCATAAATTTGGAAAATAGCAAGAAAAGTAAGTTGTATTTTTTTAAAAAAGATGATAAAATAAGAATAGTTTGACCATATCTTAAATATCTGTCGCAGGGGAGAGTGATGAAATTCTGGACAGATATGATAAAAATGGAACGGTAAACATATAACAATTGCACAAAACATATTAACTGGAGGAAAGAGAAAGGACATGGACAGTTTGATTAACCGGGAAGAGGCATTCGAACTTTTGAAGAGGTATAATAAAGAGGCATTTCATATACAGCATGCCTTGACAGTGGAAGGCGTTATGCGTTGGTATGCAGAGGAGTTAGGATACGAAGATGAGATAGATTATTGGGGAATTACGGGACTTCTCCACGATATTGATTTTGAGATGTATCCAGACGAGCACTGCCAGAAAGCGCCAGATATCCTGCGAGATGCAGGAGTGGGGGAGGATATGATATATTCTATCTGCTCCCATGGATATGGAATTTGCTGTGATATAGAGCCTCAGCTTGATATGGAGAAAGTTCTATATGCCGTAGATGAACTTACAGGACTTATTTGGTCGGCTGCCCTAATGCGTCCATCGAAGAGTGTGATGGACATGGAGGTAAGAAGTGTAAAAAAGAAGTTCAAGGACAGAAAATTTGCGGCAGGTTGCTCGAGAGAAGTTATCAGACGAGGGGCGGAGGAGCTTGACTGGGATTTAGATGAACTTTTTGAGAAGACAATTTTAGCTATGCGCTCTTGTGAGGATAAAGTGAAAAGAGAGATGGACAAGTATTTGAGAGAGCGGGTGGCAGAGAATAAACAGTAATACAATTTAAGCGAGATGCGAAAGTGAGGAAAATTTGAGTTTTCCTCGCTTTTTTTTCGATTATGGTGTAAGATAAGGAAATAGCTCGATGAATAAAATATGGATTTTGATAAATATTCCTTCGAGAGAAGGAGTTTTGGAAAAGAGGTAAAAATGGCAAAGGGAAATATAAAAACAAATGTTATGCGTACACTAGAAAAAGAGAAGATAGCTTATAAACCACATGAATATCCACACGGCAAGGAGGCTGTGGACGGTGTGACGGTGGCAAAATCACTTGGTCAAGATGTGGAAGATGTTTTTAAGACTCTCGTCACGACGGATACGAAGAAAAATTATTTTGTATTTGTCATTCCAGTGGAGCGAGAGCTTGACTTAAAAAAAGCGGCGAGAGCCGTGAAGGCGAAGACAATCGAGATGATTCATGTAAAGGATATTCAAAAGATTACGGGGTATATTCGAGGCGGATGTTCCCCTATTAATATGAAGAAAAAGTACGAGACCGTATATCATGAGACCGCAAAGGACCGAGAGACAATGATGGTTAGTGCAGGGAAAATCGGATTTCAAGTGGAGCTTTCACCAGATGATTTGATTCGCATAACGGATGGAAAACTGGCAGATGTCTGCAAGGATATTTAGGATGATGTTTGAAAATAATAGTGAGCCGCATTTTTGATGGAAAACTGGTAGATATCTGTAAGGATATTTAGAGAGAAAGAGAAGTTTTCAAAAATTAATAGTGATAATATACAAAAATATATTAAAAAAAACATGAAAAACGTAAAAATAACTAAAAAATAGAGAATATAAATTGTATGATTTCCAAAATAATGGTATACTATAGATAATATAAGACGCAAAATTACAGTAAACACCGCAATGATTTGAGGAGGAATGGTGAAGGATGCTTGAAAAAATTGACTTGAAAAAAACATTAGAAAAGGAAAGATACAAAACCTTACTAGAGGAATATTCTCTTAGATTATCAAAGCTACAAAGAGAGGCAAAAGCTCTGCAGATTCCAGTTTCTATCGTATTTGAGGGATGGGGAGCTTCGGGAAAGGGAACTTTGATTAACCGTCTGATTGCACCGCTTGACCCTAGGGGATTTGATGTTTATACGACAAATAAAACCTCGGAGGAGGAGAGTATGAGACCATATCTTTGGCGATTTTGGACTCGACTCCCAGAAAATGGACGAATAGCTATTTTTGATAGAAGTTGGTATCGAATTGCGTTATCTGACCGCATAGACGGAATTACGACCGATGATAAATTGGCGCAGGCATATACGGCAATCAATTCTTTTGAGAGAGTTTTGGCAGATGATGGGATGCTAATTATTAAATTCTTTTTGCATATTTCGAAAAAGGAACAAAAAAAGCGTTTTAAAAAATTAGCTGAGAATAAGGAGACGGCGTGGAGAGTGACAAAAGATGACTGGAAACATCATAAAAATTATGACCGTTATTTTGATATTACCAACGAAACTCTAGAGAAGACAGATAACGAGTTTGCACCTTGGAATATCATCGAGGCGATTGACGGTGATTTCGCTATTATTAAAATCATGTCTGTCGTAATTGCAGAGCTCACTGAGGCGATTGAAAAAAAGAAAAATCCAGATAGAACAGATGTCCCAAATGCGATGCTAAAAGAGAGCGAGCTAAAAATGATGAAGAGTTCTGTCTTGGACGGCGCAGACCTTTCTCTCTCCTTGACAAAGGAAGAGTATAAGGAGAGACTGAAAAAAGCGCAGAAGAAATTACGAGTGCTTCACAATGAATGTTATCTAAATCGTATTCCTGTCGTTTTAGCCTTTGAGGGATGGGATGCCGGCGGAAAGGGAGGAGCGATTAAGAGATTGACAGAGAGACTTGACCCTAGAGGATACCGAGTAATTCCTACGGCTGCGCCAAATGATATCGAGAAAAAACATCATTATCTATGGCGTTTTTGGAATGCGATGCCAAAAGACGGTCATATCGCAATTTTCGACCGTACTTGGTATGGGCGTGTTATGGTAGAGCGCCTGGAGGGATTTTGCACGAAGAATGAATGGCAAAGAGCCTACAGAGAGATGAATATGATGGAAGAACATCTCGCAAAAGAGGGAGCGGTTGTCCTCAAATTCTGGATGCATATCGACAAGGACGAGCAGGAGAGAAGATTTAAAGAGCGTCAAGAAAATCCAGATAAACAGTGGAAGATTACAGACGAAGACTGGAGAAATAGAGAAAAATGGGAGCAGTATGAGATTGTAGTCAATGAAATGATATTAAAAACATCGACAACCTATGCACCATGGATTATCGTGGAGGGTAATAGTAAGTATTATGCCAGAATAAAAGTATTAGAGACAGTAATCGATGCCCTCGAGAAAGCTTTGGAGAAGAAAAAGAAAGAGAAATAGGGCATAAGTTTTTGGTTTTGTCCAATAAAAATAAAAAATTAAAAAAATACAAAAAAATGCTTGATTTTTTTTCATGACTATGCTATTATATTAACTGTTCGAGAGAGAACAAGTTAGATAAGCCGCTGTGGCGGAATTGGCAGACGCACTTGACTCAAAATCAAGCGGTTAACAGCCGTGCCGGTTCGAGTCCGGCCAGCGGCATCAAAAAGGGATGTAGATTTTAATATTTACATCCTTTTCTTATTTTTTTGATTTATTTCTATTTTCTTTTTCTTTGCCCTATCTCATAATTTTATAAAATTTGTACATCCTTTTTATATGATACCAGGGGCGAAAGGTCGGAAACTCGATGCAAGTTTGCTTGCAGGAGGATTTTTGAACTTCAGCATCTTTATATATATATTCCAATAATACACTTTATTTTTCTAAAAAATTTATATAAAATTTATGCTTGCAATTTTAGAAACTAGATGTTATAGTAGTTATAGAACAGATAAAGAAGTAAAAACCAAAGGAGGGGTTTTATGAATATAAATAAATTTACGCAAAAGTCAATTCAAGCCATCAATGACTGTGAAAAATTAGCTTATGATTATGGCAACCAAGAAATTGACCAGGAACATTTTCTATACAGCTTACTGACGATAGAAGATAGTCTAATCTTTAAATTAATCGAAAAGATGGATATTGACAAAGAATCCTTCTTACAGCAAACTCAAAAATTATTGGAGAAGAAACCGAAAGTATCTGGGGGCAAACTCTATATTAGCAATGCACTTAATAAAGTCTTAGTGCAGGCGGAAGATGAAGCGAAGAGAATGCAAGATGAGTACGTGTCGGTAGAGCATTTATTCCTCTCCCTGATTCAGCATCCAAATAAAGAGATAAAAGAGCTATTTCGAGCTTACGGAATTACGAGAGAGAGATTCCTACAGGCACTCTCAACGGTGAGAGGGAATCAAAAAGTGGTAAGTGATAATCCAGAAGCCACTTATGATACATTGGAAAAATATGGATATGACTTAGTGGAGAGAGCGAAAGCTCAGAAACTAGACCCTGTTATCGGAAGAGATAGCGAGATTCGTAATGTCGTTCGTATTCTTTCCAGAAAAACAAAGAATAATCCAGTCCTAATCGGTGAACCTGGTGTCGGAAAAACTGCGGTAGTGGAGGGACTTGCACAGAGAATTGTAAAAGGCGATGTCCCAGAAACTCTAAAAGACAAAAAGCTTTTTGCTCTTGATATGGGTTCTCTCGTGGCGGGCGCCAAATATCGAGGTGAGTTTGAGGAGCGTCTAAAGGCAGTTCTCGAGGAAGTAAAGGCGAGCGATGGACAGATTATCCTATTTATCGATGAGCTTCACACAATCGTAGGAGCGGGAAAGACAGAGGGCTCTATGGATGCCGGAAATATGTTAAAGCCAATGCTTGCGAGAGGAGAGCTTCACTGTATCGGAGCCACTACCTTAGATGAATATCGACTTTATATAGAAAAAGATGCCGCTTTGGAGAGAAGATTCCAGCCGGTTATGGTAGATGAGCCAGATGTGGAAGATACGATTTCTATTTTGAGAGGTTTAAAAGACCGCTACGAAGTATTCCACGGAGTAAAGATTACAGACTCTGCTCTTGTGGCAGCCGCGACATTATCGAATCGATATATTTCTGACCGTTTCTTGCCGGATAAGGCGATTGACTTAGTCGACGAGGCATGTGCTTTGATTAAGACAGAATTAAATTCTATGCCGGCGGAACTCGATGAGTTACAAAGAAAGATGACGCAGCTTAAGATAGAAGAGACTGCTTTGAAAAAAGAGACAGACCGTCTAAGCCAGGATAGACTTGTTGCCCTTCAAAAGGAACTCGCACAGATGCAGGAGGAGTTTAATTCGCAAAAAGCAACCTGGGATAATGAAAAATCCTCCATTGAGAAAGTACAAAAATTAAAAGAAGAAATCGAGAGAGTACAGGGAGAGCTCCAGATTGCCGAGAGAAATTATGATTTTAATAAGGCATCTGAGTTACAGTACGGAACTTTGCCATCCCTTAAAAAACAGCTTGAGGAGGAAGAGGAAAAGACGAAAAATAAGGCGGCAAAACTTGTCCACGAGAAAGTGAGCGAGGAGGAGATAGCAAGTATTATCTCCAGATGGACAGGAATTCCTGTCTCAAAGCTGACAGAAAGTGAGAGAAATAAAACGCTTCATCTCGACGAAGTCCTTCATAAGAGAGTCATCGGTCAAGATGAGGGTGTATCGAGAGTGACAGATGCGATTATCCGCTCTAAGGCGGGGATTAAGGACCCAAAGAAACCGATAGGTTCCTTCCTATTCCTAGGACCAACTGGTGTCGGTAAGACAGAGCTTGCCAAGGCATTGGCGGAGAGTCTTTTTGACAATGAGCAAAATATCGTGCGAATCGATATGAGTGAGTATATGGAGAAGCATTCCGTATCTAGATTAATCGGAGCGCCTCCGGGATATGTCGGATACGAGGAGGGTGGACAGTTGACAGAGGCTGTCAGAAGAAAGCCTTACTCTGTTGTACTCTTTGACGAGATAGAAAAAGCGCATCCAGATGTGTTTAATGTACTATTGCAAATCCTTGACGACGGTCGTGTGACCGATTCCAAGGGTAAGACAGTCGATTTTAAAAATACCATCTTAATTATGACATCCAATATTGGTTCTACCTATCTGTTGGAGGGCATTGATGAGAATGGAGAGATTAAGGAAGAGACACAAAACTTCGTTATGCAGGAATTAAAGGCTCATTTTAGACCAGAATTTTTGAACCGTCTGGATGAGACAATTCTCTTTAAGCCTCTCACGAAGCAAAATATGGAAGATATCATTGATTTGCTTGTAGCTGATTTAAATAAACGTCTTATCGATAAGGAAATCAAAGTAGAACTTACCAAGGAGGCGAAGGCATATATTATCGAGAATGGATATGACCCTCTCTACGGTGCGAGACCGTTAAAGAGATATCTACAGAAAAATGTAGAGACATTGGCTGCGAGATTAATCCTAAGCGATGGACTTGCTGCTCAAGATAGCATCGTAATTGATGTAGAAAATGGAAAACTGATAGCAAAAGTAAAAGAATAAAAAACTGGGGATGCCAGAAAACAAATTTTTCAGGTAAGATATAGATATTTCTGAAAACTTCTAATTTTCTGGCATCCCCTTTTATCTTCTAGCGCAGAGTTTATGTCAGCGAATCTATTGACTTAGTTTATCAATCCAATAAATGATCGCCTGCCAAATTTAGCCGTTCTGCCGCAGTTCGCCGGTAAAAACGAAGAAGAGCAGTCTCAAGAAATTGATACACATCTTCTTTTTTTTCTGCCCGAATTGCCTCCAAAAGTCGGGGTTCTTCTATGAGAGAGCCGATGGCCTCACTTGCGATACTGGCGCTGATTTTATTTAATGTTCCACTTGGGATAAGCGAGAGAATCGCTCCCAAAATTACTTTTCCATTCTCATAAAATGGAAGGTCTAAACGCACATAGCCAAAACGAGGATGTGAGATAAATGGACTTGAGCCGTGTAATAATAAAGCGTGAAACGGCTTAATATAAGTGTCAGAGAGATTATCTCTATCTCGAAGAATCTCATAGAGATGCTTTTCCATGTCGGTATCCTCGGCAAAAATTGTCGCAGAGTAAGAGATGAGTTCCTGACGATTGTGAAGGATTGGTGCGTGAGTAATCTTTATATTGTCAAGTAATTCATAGATTTCATTCCCAAGGGTAGAGATATATTGGATATCTGCCTTAGTAATGGTATCTGGAATATGTTCAAACAGAGAAGTTCCCTTCTTTTTTTGTCGTAATATGAGATTGATAGTGGAGCTTAAAAGCATTTTATCCTGGTTTGTGAGAATTGGATTAACTTGAATATAGCGAAAACTAATATCTAGTTTTACTGTGGAGATAATCAGTTCAATTCCCTCTTGTAATAGCTCTTTTGCATTGAGGTCAAAAGAAGATATTGTGCGGCGAATATCAAGTTCGACATACTGTTTTTTCAAATCAGCAGATAATAGTCTGGAAGTTCCCATTCCAGTCGGACAGACGATGACGACAGCGATACGTCGGTTTTGCTTTTCTTTTCGCTCGACTGCCGCACCAAAATGCATCGTTAAAAAACCGATTTCACTGGCAGGTACCTGCTCGATATCGAGTTCCTTTTTTAAGAGATAAGCGGCATGTTCACATGCAGTATAAACATCTGGATAATCTGTCTTTAGATTATCGAGGAGTGGATTATCGATTGGAATACCAGCGCGGAGACGACCGATTGTGGGCTGAATATGTGTGTTCAAATCGTTAATTAGTACATTATCGGAAGTAAAATCAATCATTAAATCATTACTGACAGATTTTATCATAGAAAAAATAAGCTGATGGATATTGATATCGCGGGTTTGAGTTAAATCACGTTCTCCTTTTGATAAGAGTCTTGTGGAATTAATCTGTAGAGCGATACCGCAAATTTCTTCTCTGGAAATATTGGAATGTACAATATCATGTAAAAAAGTACTCATTCTCTCGGCGACAGCGTATTCTGGAGTGATAAAAATATATTCGTACTCATTTAAATCTAGCTCTATCACAGCTCCCTTTTTGATATGTTGCATAGAAAGAGTAATATAGAGCAAAAGACTTAAAAATCCACTGTCAGAAAAATGAATCCCAAGCTCTTTCTCACTTTTTTCTAAAATTTCTGTGACTTGTCTAAATATATCGGGGTCAATTCCAGGGATGGATGTACTTTGTTGGTATAGTTCTTGCTTTCTCCGTGTGCCAGAGAGTAGAGATTCATTAAAATACTCGTGGAGACTTGCTGTGATGGCACGGCGTTTTGCAAGCTCTGTTCCTTCGATGAAAATGCCAAGGCCCGGACGGCGAACTAACTTTAGACCGTATTTTTCCAGCCAGGGGGTAATTTGATTTAAGTCATTTGAGAGAGTTCCCTCTGAAATCCAAAATTTATCTGTAAAATAAAAAGATTTAAGCGGTTCCTCGGCGAGAAGTAGCTCATTTTGTAATGCTTTTTGACGAGCAACCTTATCTTCTATTGGAGTAGTCATTGTGTCATTTTGCTTATCAAGGAGAGATAGAAGTTCCTTAATGCGTTCTTCAGATTCATCGAGTGTAAGTCCTGTCCCACGTTTTCTGATTAACTTAAAATTATTATTCTCTAACCACTGTTCCACGGTCAAAAGCTCGCGCTGTACAGAGCGTGTACTAATATTTAGTTCCTCAGAGATAATAGAAGTAGTGACAGGCTGGTCTTTTGGAAAGCGTGCGAGGACTCTTATAATCTTTTCGGAACGATTAGTCAATAGCATAGAGAGTACCTCCTTTCTTTTGTTTTGGTAATAAAAATATTCATTCTTTATTATACAGTAAATTTTCCAAGAAAACAATCTTTAAAACTTGAATAAAATGCAAATTGAGGAGAAAAATATAGGAATGTCGCAAAGCGTTTGTGACAAATACACATAAAACAAAAGATGTCACAAACAGTTGGTGACAAATATGACGAATCATTAGGTTGATTTTTGGGCGATATGTTGATAAAATTTAACTATCAAATAAATAAACGGTTTTTCAAAGAGGTGAAAGTGAAAAATCATTCATTACATAAGAAAGGGGAATTTTTTATGAAAAACGCAGTACAACGTTTTGGTAAGTTCTTAAGTTCCATGGTTATGCCAAATATCGGTGCATTTATCGCTTGGGGCTTTATTACCGCATTATTTATTGAGAAAGGTTGGATACCTAATGCGGCTCTTGCCACACTTGTAACACCTATGCTTAATTATTTACTTCCTATATTGATTGCCTATACAGGTGGTAAGATGGTCGGAGGAGACCGTGGAGGAGTAATGGGTGCAATATCCGTTATCGGTGTTATCGCTGGAGCACCAGATTATCCAATGTTGATGGGTGCTATGGTAATGGGACCTGTAGGCGGTTTTGTTATCAAGAAGTTCGACAAATTTATGGAAAACAGAATGCCAGCTGGATTTGAGATGTTAATTAATAACTTCTCCGTTGGTATTCTTGGTATGATTGTTGCAATCATTGGTTACTATGTAGTGGGACCATTCATGAGTGCAGTATTAGTTATTCTTAAAGGTGGAGTTGATATTCTTATTGGTAAGGGATTACTTCCACTTGCAGCTATCTTTATTGAGCCAGCAAAGGTATTATTCCTTAACAATGCTATCAACCACGGTATCTTTACTCCTATCGCAGCTGAGCAGGTAAGAGAAGCTGGAAAGTCCATTATGTATATGCTTGAGCCAAACCCTGGTCCTGGACTTGGTGTTTTAGTTGCATACTGGTTATTCTCAAAGGATAAAGCGACAAAGGATTCCGCTCCTGGCGCAATTATCATCCACTTCTTAGGTGGTATCCATGAGATTTACTTCCCATATATCCTTATGAACCCAGTTGTTATCATTGCACCAATCGTTGGTAATGTTTGTGCGATTCTATTTTATAGTATTACAGGTGCTGGACTTGTAGGACCAGCTTCACCAGGTTCTATCATCGCATTCTTATCCATGTCTCCAAAGGGAATGGGTATGGTTATTACAGTTGCAGGTGTTGCTATCGCAGCCGTAGTTTCCTTCTTGATTGCATCTCCAATCATTAAGATGTCTGGAAGCAAGAGTCTTGAGGAAGCACAGGCGAAAAAAGACAGCATGAAGGCAGAATCAAAAGGTGCACAAGAAGGTCCTGCTTTGACAGGTGCAGACGTAAAGACAGAGAATATTAAGAAGATTATCTTCGCATGTGATGCTGGTATGGGCTCATCCGCAATGGGTGCTACAAAGTTCCGTAACCGTATCAAAGATTTGAACCTTGGAATTACAGTAAAGAATACTTCTGTAGATAATATTCCAGCAGACACGGATGTCGCAGTTGTTCAGACTATTTTACAAGACCGTGCAGCGGCTTCTGCCCCACAGGCTCGTCTTGTAACACTTGGAAACTTCTTGGCAGACCCTAATTTGGACGCTCTCTATAAAGAATTAGAAGATTACGCAAAGGGCGGAGCTGCTAAGACAGTGGAAGCTCCAGCTCAGCCAGCAGAGGAGGAGCCAAAGAAGAGCGCTATGAAGCTTGATAAGAGAGGAATTAAGACTGGTCTTGCCAGTGTTGAGAAGTTCGAGGCAATTCGTGCAGCAGGTAGATTGTTGAATGAACTTGGCTATGTTGACGAAGATTATATTGAGGCAATGTGCGAGAGAGAGAAACTTGCCAGCATCTATATGGGTATGGGCGTGGCAATTCCACACGGCACATCAGAGGCTAAAAATAAAGTAAAGAAATCTGGTATCGTAATATTACAGTATCCAGAAGGTGTAGATTTCGGCGGTGATGAGCCTGCAAACCTTGTTATCGGTATCGCAGGTGTCGGAGATGAGCATCTTGAGGTTCTTGGAAAGATTGCTGGAACATTAGAGGATGAGGCATTGATGGAGCACTTAAAGAAAGACGCAACAGTCGATGAGATTATGAAGGCATTTAGTTAATTTTAAGAATGCATATAATTTACAGAAATGTAAAATATATTTTAACAAAAGAAAAGATATCCCAATGGCGTATAGGTTATGCCATTGGGATGGGGAAATAGCGAGATAGTTTTGCTGTTTCAAAAAGAGAATTTGGTAGTAGTAGATGTACAAGAGTTTAGAGAGGAGATGGCTTCGTTGAAGAAAGCAGTACAGTTTGGAGCAGGAAATATTGGTCGTGGATTTATTGGAGCATTATTAAATCAGGCAGGATATCATGTTGTATTCGCAGATGTAGTAGATGCTGTAATTGACAAGATTAATGAGGATAAAGAATATACCGTACATGTCATGGATGTCACATGTGAGGACCAGAAAATTGAGGGAATCAGTGGAGTGAACTCTACAAAGCCAGAGGCAGTGGAGGAAATCTCTGACGCAGATATCGTTACGACAGCGGTTGGACTTGTTGTTCTTCCACGTATCGCGCCAACTATCGCAAAAGCAATTGAGATGCGTCAGGAAAAAGGAATTAAGAATCCTATGAATATTATCGCATGTGAGAATGCAATCCGTGGAACATCTCAGTTAAAGAAAGCAGTGTATGAGAATTTAAGTGATGCTGGAAAGGCATTTGCAGATGAGTATGTCGGATTCCCTGACTGTGCCGTAGACCGTATCGTTCCACCTGTAAAGAGTGAGAATTTTATCGACGTAGTAGTTGAGAGCTATTATGAGTGGGATGTAGAGCGCTCAGGATTTAAGGGTGAGATTCCAGTGATTCCAGGCATGAGTCTTGTTGATAATTTGATGGCTTATATCGAGCGTAAATTATTTACATTGAATACAGGACATTGTATCACAGCTTATCTTGGAAAAATCAATGGCTTCCCAACAATTGACAAGGCAATTGAGGATGAGAAAGTATTTTCCGTTGTATCCGCAGCGATGAAAGAGAGCGGAGCAGGACTTATCGCAAAACATGGTTTTGACAAAGAAAAACATGCTGCCTATATTGAAAAGATTATTAGCCGCTTTAAGAACCCTTACCTTCAAGATGATGTTACTCGTGTAGGAAGAGAGCCACTTCGTAAATTAAGTCCTACAGATAGACTCATCAAACCTTTAATGACGGCTGTTGGATATGGATTACCAGTTGACCATCTCTTAGTAGGTGTGGGAGCAGCCTTACATTATGATAACCCTGAGGATAAGCAAAGTGTTGAGCTTCAGGCAAAGATTAAAGAAATGGGATTAAGAGCAGCAGTGGCAGAGATTACAGAGATTTCAGATGAGAAATTATTAGACGCCATCGTTGCAGAGTATGAGAAATTAGCTTAGCAATTAAAAATTATATTAGAAAATCGCAATAATAGTATGACCATTGGCGTAGGAAATGATGGGAAATATTTTATATGGACCGTGATAATATAAAATGTAGATGATTTGAAAGATACCAAAAAATTCTGGCAAAAATAAGAACGGCATGCTAAGAACGCAGGAAGGGCAAACCTGCTTGGTAGATAGAGCTTTTATTTCATCAAGAATCGTGATTCCCTTATTTTAGAAAGTGAAATATACGCTATGGGGTCGAAAATATCCAAATATAGGTTTGGATAATACAATCAAACTAGTAATAAATATAACCAAATGGGGATAGATAAAGTATGAAAAAGCTAGTATGAGAAGGGATGAATATTAGCTTTTCCAGATAAAAATGGAGTCTAAGAAGAGACTTAGACTCCAAAATAAAAGTAACTCGTAGTTTAAAAGATATTTGTATAAGATAAAATTAGCTTTTAAGTAAAGCAGCCCTCATTATATAATAGATGATACAAAAAGAAAACCTTATATTCCTTAAAACAAATTAAAATAAAAGTGAGGGGTTTGGACCAAGTTAAAATGAAAAAAGCATATGAACTCCTATTATCATCTATTATTTTTATTTTGAGACCGAGAAGAAAATTTTTCTTTTCGGTCTTTTTTTTCTTATTCTCTCATATAGTGAAAAAAAAGAGAGTGAGAGTAGTATGAAAATAGAGACGAAAATTATCGTAGTTTTAAAAAATTTATTTTTCTCTTACATAGTGACATTTCTTATGATAGTTGTTCTGGCGTTTATCGCATATCGCTGGGAGATAAAAGATAAGACAATATCTCTTGTTCTTATCGCAACCTATATTATCTCCACCCTAATTGGAGGATTTTTAACGGGGAAGAAGATAAAGGAGAAGAAGTTTTTGTGGGGGATGGGGCTGGCCATCGCATACTTGATTTTATTTTCTGCCCTGGCGATTGGATTTCACGGAATTTCTGGCTTTGCCACAGCGAATACAGTGACGACAATTTTACTATGTCTAGCCGGAGGGATGCTTGGAGGAATGCTGTCATAAAACTATTTTTGAGAATTGCGGGAGCACATTGTGCGGAGCAATTCGGTATCATAGGGGTCAAAAGACTTTTTGACCCCAACATTATTTTATTAAAAAAAGACTTTATAAGTAGAAAAACTTATGGTATAATCTCGAAGAACGACTATTATGTGAAGGCTTTTATGGTTTCCAATCAATTTGTCTTCATAAATTTATAATGCTGTAGAGTTGTGGAGCTAACTTTAAGCCAATAGGGCATATCCAGATAAGATATGGAAAAGGCCGTTCAAATAAGAAGCTTGTTTGGAGGGTCTTTTATATTGTGTGAGAAAAAGGGGTTCTAGCTCTACTCAGGAAGAAAGGAGTATATAAAAAGGCAAATGAAAAGTAAAAAAAAGAATTTAAAAGCAAGGAGCGCCTTAATCCTTGTGCTTATTTTGCTTGCCTCTATCGCCTGCGGATGTATTGCTGGAATAGGTATCGGCAAGGGAAAGGTGGGCAGTGCACAAAATATTGATTTAGGTCTTGACTTAGCTGGCGGTGTAAGTATTACTTACGAGATTCAAGCCGATAATCCAACAGACACAGAGATTAATGATACGATTTATAAACTTCAAAAGCGTGTCGAGGGATATAGCACAGAGGCAGAGGTTTATAAAGAGGGAGATAAAAGAATTAATGTCGAAATCCCAGGTGTGACAAACGCCAATGAGATTTTGGAAAGTCTTGGTAAACCAGGTTCTCTCTCCTTTCAGACAGAAGATGGAACAGAGGTTGTCTCGGGTTCTAATGTAAAGACAGCGGAGCCAGCACAGACGGAGGAGAATGGAATTACTTCTTATGTTGTAAATTTATCCTTCGATAAAGATGGAACAACGAAGTTTGCACAGGCCACGACAGAGAATGTCGGAAAGAGAATTCAGATTATCTATGATGGAGAGGTAATCAGTGCACCTACGGTAAATGAGGCAATTACAGGCGGAGAATGTACTATCTCTGGAATGGAGAGCTACGAGGCGGCAAATGAGCTTGCCACGACGATTCGTATCGGTTCTCTTCCACTTGAGTTGAAGGAAATGCGTTCTAACGTAGTCGGAGCAAAGCTTGGACAGGATGCGATTCGGACAAGTTTGATAGCGGCTGGAATTGGTCTTGCAGTGATTTGTGTATTTATGTTATTCGTATATCGGATTCCTGGACTTTGTGCATGTTTTGCATTAATTGACTATGTTATTTTGACACTTCTTGCGTTAAATGGATTTAATGCGACACTCACCCTCCCAGGTATTGCGGGTATTTTACTGTCCATCGGTATGGCTGTCGATGCCAATGTTATTATTTTCACGAGAATTAAAGAAGAATTAACAGCTGGAAGGTCTGTGCAGAATGCGATTAAGGCGGGATTTTCCAAGGCATTTTCTGCAATTATTGACGGTAATATTACAACATTGATTGCGGCGATTGTTCTCTGGGTAAAAGGTTCTGGTACAGTAAAAGGATTTGCGCAGACTCTCGGAATCGGTATTTTGCTTTCTTTGTTCACAGCACTTGTACTTACGAGAGTACTTCTTTGGAGCTTTTATTATTTAGGAGCACAGGATGTTAAGTTCTTTGGCACAATTAAGCCGGCGAAACAGAGAAACTTTATCAAAGCTAGCAAGATATGTATGATTGTGTCGGTAGCTGTTATTATCGCTGGATTTATCTTTATGCCGATTAATAAGAGTAAGATTGGAAATATTCTAAATTATAGTCTGGAATTTCAGGGAGGTACTTCAGTAACTCTGACGATGAAGGATGATATCACAGATGGGCTTGATAAGCAGGTCGTAGATAAGGTTTATGAAGTTTTAGGTACGACTGCTGAGAGTCAGAAGGTGCAGGATGCAAATCAGCTTATTATTAAGACAAGTGAGCTAGATATTGACCAGAGAGCGAAATTAGAAGAGGAATTAAAGAAGGATTTTGAGATTGAAGAATTTGAGACTGAAAATATTAGTTCCAGTGTCAGCAATGAGATGAAGACAGACGCAGTTGTCGCTGTTGTGATTGCCACAATTTGTATGTTGATTTATATTGCGATTCGTTTCCGCGATATTAAATTTGGTACGAGTGCAGTCATCGCTCTGATTCACGATGTCTTAGTTGTGCTTGCTCTGTATTCGATAGCAAGGCTCTCTGTCGGAAATACCTTCATCGCCTGCATGTTGACAATCGTCGGTTATTCTATCAACGATACGATTGTCACATTTGACAGAATTCGTGAGAATTTATCCATTACAAGCGAGAGAAAGAAGGGAACTGCCTATATTGTAAATAAGAGTATCAGTCAGACTCTGACGAGAACAATTTATACCTCTCTCACAACATTTATTATGGTATTTGTTCTTTATATTCTCGGAGTTCCTTCTATTAAAGAATTTGCTCTGACTCTGATGGCAGGTGTTCTTTGTGGTACTTACTCTTCGATTTGCCTTGCAGCGCCAATCTGGTACTATATGCGAACGAAGGGAAAAAAGGAGGAGCTTGAACCAGTTTTAGTTGAGGCAATTGATGGAGAGAAAAAAGAGCAGATGGATGAACAATCAGGAAGCAACCCTCAGAAGAAATCAAAAAAGAAAAAGAATGAGGATAGAGTTTTATCTTCTGTGAAACCAAAAAAGAAAAAGAGAAGATAGATAATAAGTAACGATTTGGAGCTAGATTAAGCAATGCTTGTCTCCAAATACTGAAAAAAGTTGCTGTTCATAGATAGACAGCAACTTTTTTTATGAAAAGGGAGGAATTCGATGGAAAAATGGTTTGTTGCGGCGAAGAAAGCAGATTTTCGCAAGATAGGCGAGAGATTTGGCATCGACCCTGTTATTGCGAGATTGATTCGGAATAGAGAGCATATCACAGAGGAGGAGATAGATAATTATTTGAATGGAGGTTTGGAAAATCTTTACAGTCCATGGAAATTAAAGGATATGGATAAGGCTGTTAAAATTTTGCAAAAAAAGATAAGCGAAAAAAAGAAAATAAGAATTATCTCAGACTATGATGTCGATGGAGTTATCTCGAACTATATTTTGTCAGTTGGATTAAAAAGATGTGGGGCAGATGTCGATTTTAAAATTCCAAATCGAATTGTGGACGGATATGGGATAAATGAAAATCTGATTTTAGAGGCGAAGGAGGCGGGAATTGATACGATTGTCACATGCGATAACGGCATTGCGGCGATTGACCAGATTGCGTACGCAAAAAAGCTTGATATGACGGTGATTGTGACAGACCATCACGATATTCCTTTTGTGGAGGAGGATGGCCAGAAAACATATTTAAGCTCAGATGCAGATGCGATTATTAATCCCAAACAGATAGAATGCGACTATCCTTTTTCGCTGCTTTGCGGTGCGGCAGTTGCCTATAAGTTAATTGAGGCATGCTATGAGGTGTATCATATTCCAAAAGAAGAGACCCAAAAAATGATAAGTTATGTGGCAATCGCCACAGTCTGTGATGTCGTCGATTTGGTAGGCGAGAATCGTATTATCGCCAAGGAGGGATTAAAACAATTAAATCACACGGAAAATATCGGTTTACAGGAATTATTGGCGGTCAACTCTCTTGAGGATAAGACCTTATCCTCCTATCACCTCGGCTTTGTGATAGGTCCTTGCATCAATGCGTCAGGGCGGTTAGATTCGGCAAAGCTGGCGGTCGATTTGCTTCTTTGCGAAGACAGGGAGAAGGCGGCAAACATGGCAAAAAACTTAAAGCAATTAAATGATGAGAGAAAAAAAATGACGGAGGACGGAGCCGAGAAAGCGATTGAGCTTGTGGAGACGACGAGTATTGGAGATGACCTTGTCTTAGTTATTTATCTTGAGGATTGTCACGAGAGCATAGCTGGCATTATCGCAGGCAGAGTGAGAGAGAAATATAATAAGCCTGTCTTTGTTATTACAAAGACGGAGGATGGATTAAAGGGTTCTGGTCGCTCTATCGAGGCGTATAATATGTTTGAGGAGATTACGAGATGTAAGCATCTTCTCACTAAATTTGGCGGACATCCGATGGCGGCGGGGCTTTCTCTCCCCGAAGAAAATTTGGATGAGCTTCGCAGACTATTAAATGAAAATACTGCATTGACGAGAGAGGATATTGTGAAAAAGGTAGTGATTGATGTGCCGATGCCGATTGACTATGTGAGCGAGGAGCTGATTAGGCAGTTGGATTTATTGGAACCATTTGGAAAGGCAAACGAGAAGCCACTTTTTGCAGAGAAGAATTTAAAATTTTTGAGTGCGAGGGTTCTTGGAAGAGATAGGAAAATTTTGAAATATATAGTAGAAAATGAGAGAGGATGTCAGATGGAGGCATTATTTTTTGGGGATATTGAGGAAATACGTAAGGTCATGATTGACAAGTTTGGAGTAAAACAGGTAGAATACTTATATCAGGGACGCCAAAATAATATAAAGATGTCTCTGACTTATTATCCGTCTGTCAATGAATTTAGAGGAGTGAGAACATTGCAGATTATCATACAAAATTACCAGTGATAGAAAGAGATACCTCCTCTCAAATATAGGAAAATAAAGGAGAACCAAAATGGAAAGACGAGAATATCTTATTGTAGCGGCAGATTTAGATGGAACTCTGCTCACAGATGAGAAGAAATTAACAGATAAAAATAAAAGAGTAATAGAGAATGTGATGGAAAAGGGAGGATATTTTGTCCCAGCGACCGGAAGACCCATCTCTGGTATCCCGGAATTTTTAAAGGAGCTAAAGGGAGCAAAATATATTATTTTGTCCAATGGAGCGACGGTATTTAATATGCAGACAGAGGAGATTATCTACAGAAATCAGTTTACTCCAGAGGAAGCTCTCCAGTTGATTGCAGCTTTGAGAAAATATGATACGATGTTTGATTTTTATGCAGATGGTGTCGGAAGAATCGAGGCAAATTTTCTAGAAGATTTGGATAAATACAATATTGAACCAGAAATTCAAAAAGTAGTGAGAAAAACGAGAAGACCTGTGGAAAGTCTTGATGCATATTTAGAGGAAAAACAATGCTATGTAGAGAAGTTTAATATGTTTTTTGCAAGTCAGGAAAAAAGAGAGCAGGCAAGAGAAGAACTAAGCAAAATTCCAAATATTTTGGTGACGAGCTCTCTTGCGAATAATCTTGAAATCAATGCCGCTACTTGTAATAAGGGAAATGCCCTAAAGGCGCTCGCCGATTATCTTAAAATAGACATAGAAAAAACGATGGCATTTGGAGATAATTCCAATGATATTGCGATGATAAAGGAAGCGGGACTTGGAGTTGCGATGAAAAATGGCTCTGATGAGGCGAGAGCAGTCGCCGATTATATTAGTGAATATTCTAATAATGAGAGCGGAGTTGGTTTTGCTATTGAAAAATGGAATACTCTATTATAAAATAAAAGAAAGGTGGTAAGACTACTTGACGAATATATTTGAATATACAGTATTTCAGTGGATGATGTTTTTTTATATTTACTGTTTTTTAGGATGGTGTGTGGAATCTACGATTGTCTCCTTTAGTCAAAAGAGATTTGTGAATCGAGGATATTTGACCTTGCCGATGTTACCAATATATGGCTCGGGGGCGATAGTCGTCTTGTTTGTATCATTGCCAGTTCGTGACTCGGTTATTTTAGTTTATATTTTTGGTATGATAGCGGCCACGATACTCGAATACATAACAGGTTGGCTGATGGAGACCATATTGAAAGTAAAATATTGGGATTACACAGGGAAGTTTGGAAATATAAAAGGCAGGATATGTATAAAGTCTTCTTTATTTTGGGGCGTTTTATCTATTTTCATGACTTATATCATTCATGAGCCGATAGAGAAGTTTGTATTGTCTTTGCCAGCTTTCGTTTTAAATTTTTTAGTTACTGTCATTACAGTATTGTTTTTAGTAGACTTTATTCTCTCGACAAAGAAAGCAATCGATTTCAAACATATGCTTGAGTATATGGAGAGAACGAGAGATAAAATCGAAGAATTGTATGCAGAGTTAGAGGAAAAGGGAAGAACAATTAAGGAATCACTTGGGGACAAGATTGAGGAGTCTATTGAGAGCCAAAAGGAAAAATACGATGCGACAACAGAGGAGATTACAAAAAAAATTGCCCTTTTAGACCAAAAGAGAGAGGAAGCGATGGAAAAAATGCTTGGATTTCGATTTAATGGAATTTTGAAAGCCAATCCAACCGTCACGTCCAAGTACTTTCAGCGCGCCTTAAAGGAAATAAAAGAGCGAATGAAACAAAAGTAGATCGATATATCTGCTCATACAGATAAGATGATAAATTAACATGCCTGCTCATACAGGTAGCGAAAAATGAAAAGGAGAGGGAATATGCAAGAGTTAAAGGATTTTATTATCAATATCCCAGATTTTCCAAAGGAGGGAGTGATTTTTCGAGACGTGACAGGAGTACTAGAAAAGCCACAGGGATTAAAGTTGGCGGTTCACACAATGCAGAAGATGCTTGAGAATATAGAGTTTGATGCGATTGCCGGCGCGGAGGCGAGAGGGTTTATATTTGGTATGCCTCTTGCCTATAATAAGAATAAGGCGTTTATCCCTGTGCGCAAAAAGGGAAAGCTCCCAAGAGAGACGGTCTCTAAAAAATATGATTTAGAGTATGGAAGTGCAGAGATTGAGATACACAAAGATTCCATTAAGCCAGGCATGAGAGTTGTCTTTGTCGATGATTTATTGGCAACAGGAGGAACTGCGAAGGCAGCGGCAGAGTTGCTAGAAGAGATGGGGGCAAAGGTTGTAAAGATGATTTTCCTAATTGAGCTGGATGACTTAGGAGGAGGAAAGCTTCTGGAAAATTATAATGTGGAGGCTGCGCTTCACTATGACGGAGAATAAATAGATAGAAGATAGAAAAAGGCTATTTCATAGAGCGTTCCGATTGGAATAAAAGGAACGCTCTATGAATAGCCTTTTTTTTTAGGAAGCTTCTTTCGGAAGCTCGTATTTAGAGAGAGTGCTGGACACAAAATTGTTGAGTAATAAGACGAATTCGTCAAAAGTATAAGGAATCTCATTATTAAGCCATCTCTCTAGTACTCCCATACAGCCCGCCATAATATAGGAGAGACAAAGTTTGAGTTCTTTGGCATCTGTGCCTTCAGGAATATAAGGGCTTTCGCTGAATAATTTTTCAATGAAGAGGGAGTTCATTTTTTTGGAAATCTGTGAACCGCCGTCTCTCTGAATTAATGTCTGGTAGAGCTCCATATTTTCTCTGATATAATCTGCAACTTCGATAATAAAAGGAAGAGGGTTTTTCAGGAGAGAAAGGGGAGGGTAATTGTGGATGGAATTACAGAGAACTTCCACAAACTCATTCTGCATCTGTTCTACGACATCATAGACATCTCTATAGTGGGCATAGAAGGTACCTCGGTTGATATCAGCTAATGCGGTAACTTCGGTGATACGGATTTTAGAGATATCTTTTTCCAGTAAAAGTTTGGATACGGCTTCTTTGATTAGTCTTTTTGACCTGGAGACGTTTTTGTATTCTGGTTTCATTTTTTCACCTTCTTTCGTAAGTTTTTGCTAAGAATGTTCCACTCTTGTTTCTGAAAAATATTATCCAAGTAAAAATGAACATATCAATAAAAAATGTATAAAATCATACAAAGTAACAATGCATTGCTGATTGAAAAACTTTGTTTTATTTATTATAATACAAAAAGATAAAAAAAACAACATTTGTTTAAAATTAATTAAATGACTAAAAACGTTCAAATGTAATAGGATTTGAGGAAGAAAAAGTGGATAGAAATTTTAGAAAGGGGAAATAAAAAGATGGATAGGTTTAGCGAGCTTATTGTAAAGCAGAGAAAACTAGTGATTGCTATTTTTGCCGTAGCTACGGTGATTTGTGCGATAGCATCCGTTTTTGTAAAAGTAAACTATAGTTTGATGGATTATCTTCCAGAGGACTCAGATTCTACGATTGCTCTTGATATTATGGATGAGGAGTATAAACAGGCACCTCCAAATGCCAGAGCAATGGTATCGAATGTCACGATTTTGCAGGCGAGAGATATCAAAGAGAAGATACAAAATGTAGAGGGAGTGGATGAGGTCACATGGCTTGACGATTCTGTCAATATTTATGAGCCATTAGAGACGATAGATGAAGATGTTCTAGAGAGTTATTATAAGGATAATAAGGCACTTTATACGATTACGATAGATGAAGATGAGGAGTTATCTTCAAAGGCGATTGAGGGGATTCGAGAAGTTATCGGTGAGGATGGAAATTTATCGGGAAGTATTGTCAATACGGTTACGTCGAGAGAGACTACCACATCTGAGATAAATTTAATTATGCTCATTATTATTCCGCTTATCTTTATTATTTTGATTTTGACGACGACTTCCTATTTTGAGCCAGTTTTATTTTTGGGAACAATCGGTGTTGCAATTATGTTGAATCGAGGTACGAATTTATTTTTGGGAGAGATTTCTTTTGTGACAAATTCTGCGGGAAGTATTTTGCAGCTTGCAGTATCGATGGACTACTCGATTTTCTTACTTCATCAATTTGAGGCGTGTAGAAAGTCGGAGCCTGATGTGGAAAAGGCGATGAAGATGGCGTTAAAGATTTCATTTTCATCTGTTATGTCCAGCGGTCTCACAACTATAGTAGGATTTATCGCATTGATTTTGATGAGATTTCGAATCGGACCAGATATGGGAATTGTTATGGCGAAGGCAGTTATCCTAAGTCTATTTACAGTTCTTATTTTACTTCCAGCACTTGCGCTTGAGACGTATCGTCTGATTGATAAGACAAAGCATAAATTATTCATACCGCCGTTTGGATGGCTTGCCAAATTAGTGTATAAGATGCGGTTTATTATGGTGACGATTTTTGTTCTCTCTATTGTGCCATGTTATCTGGCACAGGGAAGTAATATTTTCTTGTACGGTGAGTCTGGAATTTTCAATGATGACTCGACACAGGTAGGATATGATAAGCGTGTCATTGACGAGGAGTTTGGAGAATACGACCCCTTTGTACTGATGGTTCCAAGAGGAGATAGTCAGAAGGAGCAGACTTTGAATAAAGAATTATTGGCACAAGATTATGTCAAATCTGTCACATCCTATGCCAATACGGTGAGTAATCAAATTCCAAGTGAGTATGTGCCGACGAATCTATTGGAACAGCTTATGTCAGAAAATTATAGCCGTTTTGTCATTACCGTGGAGGGAAATGACATAGATGGAAGTGCCTTTGTGGCGGTAGAGGGAATTCGAGAGATAGGAAAAAAATATTACGGAGATGAGGCGTTTGTAGCGGGAAATAGCCCAAGTACATATGATTTAAGAGAAGTAGTAACGGAGGATAATGTCCGTGTAAATGCGGTGGCAATTGGCGCCATTTTTCTCATCCTCTTGATTAATTTTAAATCTCTGATATTACCGATTATCTTAACTTTATTGATAGAGGCAGCTATTTGGATGAATTTGACAGTTCCGTATTTTGCGGGAGTTCAATTAAACTATATTGCGTATTTGATTATTAGCTCTGTTCAGCTTGGTGCGACAATTGACTATGCGATTTTGTTTACGAGTAAATATTTGGGTAATCGAGAGGTAATGAGGAAGAAAGAAGCGGCGATGGAGACAGTAAGTGGAACTTTCTTATCGATTTTTACGTCTGCGATTATTATGATTTTGGCAGGTATCGCTTTATCAGTTGTCTGTACAAACGGAGTTATTAAGCAGCTTGGTGAGTTAGTTGGTAGAGGAGCTTTTATCTCTATTGTTTTGGTTATGTTTGTGCTTCCAATTCTTCTTATGATATTTGACAAGGCGATAGCGAGAACAACGAAGAATGTTCATTTTTATCAACTTGAGCTTGCACATTTGCCAAAGAATAGCAAATTAGGCAGATTTATGGAAGATATTCAGGAGAAATATGAAGAAAAACAAGAAGAGGCTCAGACGATAAAGGAAGAAAAGCTAGAAGAGCTTAAGAAGAGAGCGATGGAGAGAAAGGCAAAAAGAGAAGAGAGAAAGGCAAAAGAAAATAATATTCAGCAAAAGATAGAGGAGAAGAACGAAAAAGAGATAGTTCATATTCAGGAAAAGAAAGAAGAGCAAAGAGAAATAGCAAATGCTTTAAAAGAGCGAGAAGAAAAAACAGAGTATGTGAATACTCCGAAAGAGAGAGAAGAGAATGTTTCAAAAGAGATAGAAAAAACAAAAAAAGAGCCAGTGGAAGAAAAAAGAAGTGTAGATTTTGGATTTACGCAGGAGGAAGTTCTTTTAATCAGAGAGCAGCTTAAAAAATATAAGCAGGAAGAACAAGAAAGAGAAGAACAAGAAGAAAGACGAAGAGAGGAAGAGGCAAAAAAACTAGAAGAGGCGAGAGCGAGAGAGAAAAAGGCAATGTCAGAATTAGCACAATTACAGCAGAGATTAAATGCAGTGATGCAGGAGTTAAATGCAGAAACAAAAAACGAGCAGAAAGGGGAAGATAGTGATGAATAAAAAGAATAAAATGAGACTAAAAAAAGTTAGCGCACTTGCTATGACATCGGCGATGATTATCTCCTCATTAGGGAGCACAGCTTTGGCGGCAAGCTCAGAGAGTAAGATAAAGGAAGAGAATGTATATGTAAATTTAACTAGCAGTGGTCAGGTGGAAGATGTATACGTAGTAAATGAGTTTGATGTAAAGAGTAAGGGAGAGTTACAAGACTACGGAGAGTACGAGTCTGTAAAAAACTTATCGAGTGAGGCGAAGATAAACCAGAGTGGAAACCAGATTTCTGTGCAGGCAGATGAGGGAACTTTCTTCTATCAGGGAAATTTAGTCTCAAAAGAAATTCCATGGGAGTTTCAGATTTCCTATTATTTGGACGGTGTGAAAAAGGAGCCGGAGGAAATCATTGGAAAGGACGGAGCGTTTGAGCTTGTTATAGAGATTAAGCAAAATAAAGAGGTAGATGAGAGCTTTTTCGATAATTTCTTATTGCAGCTTAGTTTGAGCTTAGATACAGAAAAGTTCTCTAATATTGAGGCGAAGGGAGCAAACCTCGCCAATGTTGGAAGTGATAAGCAGATTATTTTCAATATTATGGCTGGAAATGAGAAGAAATTATCGATTAAGGCGGACGCCAAAGATATCGAGCTTGCATCGATGTCGATTCAGGGAATTCCGATGGCGTTTGACGTGGATAAAGATATTGTCGATACGAGCAGCATGACGGATAAGGTCGATGAGTTAAAAGACGGTGTGGACCAGCTAAACGATGGAGCGACAGAGCTAAGTGACGGAGCGAAAGAACTCTATGACGGGTCATCCCAGCTTCAATCTGGTCTAAAGCAGTTAAAAGATGGAGGTACCAAATTAAGTTCTGCCGATAAACAGCTAAAATCTGGAATAAAAGATGCGACAGACGGAATCGATGAGCTCGATGATGGAGCTGCCGACTTGGATGACGGAGCGAAGGAATTAAGAGATGGCATTAAACAGGTAGATGACGGAGCAAAACAGCTCGACGATGGAATTGGCGATGCCAAGACAGGAGCCAAACAACTCGACAGCGGAGTCAAAGAGTTAGACGAAGGTGCCAATGAACTGGATACTGGCATAAAGGCGGTTAATTTGGGAGCAAAGGCTTTGGATGCAAGCATCGTGTTGGCAAATAATAGCATAAAAAGTCTATATAATGGTGTACAACAGCTAGATAGCGGAGCCATTTCGTTGACTGGCGGAGCAGTTAAAGTGGATGCAGGGGCAAAGGCTTTGGATGCCGGCGTGAGTACGGCACAGACGGGGATAAAGGCGTTGGACAGCGGTATTTCCGATGTGAGTGACGGAGCGAATGCGCTGGATGCCGGAATTAATCAGGTAGATAGTGGAGCAAAGACATTGAATAGTAATCTTGGTATACTATCGGACGGAGCGAAATCCCTTGACTCTGGAGTGGATTCTCTATCTGCTGGAGCGAAAACTCTCTCGGATGGCATGAGTTCTTGGAAGGAAGGCTCAAGTCAGCTTGTCGCGGGAACAGAAAGCCTTAGTGATGGAAGTACCCAGTTAGAACAGGGATTGGAACAGCTAAATGACGGACTCTCACAGAGTAAGGACGCCTTAAACCAGCTTTCCTCAAACTCAGATTCTTTGCGTGGAAATTCCAAACAGATAAAAGATGCTCTGATTTCTCTCGATGGTTCTCTCTCTGATATCTCGACGGCGACGGAGGGATTAGAGTCTGTTATTGAAAGTTCCTCGAATATTCAGTCAGAGTTGGATTCTCTTGTCACTGTAGTTTCTGATATGCAGCAGAAAATAAACAGCTATGATATCGAAGACCTCAGTCAAGAAAATGAGACAGCAAAAACTTCTGTGAGCAATATAGATTCCGAGTTAGACAGTATTATCTCAGAATTAAGCTCGGAGAGTTCTACTACGACAGATACGGAGACGGCAAACGCTTTACAGGAAGAGATTAGTCGTCTGCAGGAGATGAAAAATAATTTGAGTGATATTGATTCTACCCTGGATAAAAATATAGATGCACAGGATTCGATAAGAGATTGGAAGGATGAGTTGATATCAGATATTGACTCCCTCTATGGGGATACGGTAGAGCTTCAGACAAATTATAGTAGTTTCCATGATGAGTTGGCGTCAATTATTAATCAGCTTGAGACGAACCTTGCAGCGCTTTCTACTCTTCCAGATACGATTCATACATTGAGTGAAAATTATACGAAGCTGGATACGGGAATAGAGGAATATACCCAGGGAGTAGATGATTTGTCAGACGGTTATGACACGATGATAGATGGAATGCAGAATTTACTGACAGGAGCCAAGAGTTTATCAGAGGGAAGCCAGACATTGAAATCTGGAATTATCGCAGCGGACGAGAGCGCAACGAAATTAAAAGAGGGAAGTGATAGCCTCTATAATGGAGCGGCCAGCTTAAAGGAGGGAACAACTAGTTTAGTATCGGGAAGTGATGCATTGCTTTCTGGAAGTAATTCTCTAGTATCGGGAACGAGTGCACTTGTCGAGGGAAGTGGCACTCTTGTGACAGGAATTGACACTCTGAAGAAGGGAAGTGCGGCATTGGTGACAGGCTCTGATGCATTAAAATCTGGAAGCAGCAGTCTGGCATCTGGTGCGGGCGAGCTTGCCAAGGGAAGTGCGAGCTTGGCAGCGGGAACGACAGAGCTTGGAGTGGGAGCGAAAGCTTTATCGGTAGGTTCTTTGGCACTTTCTCAGGGAAGTAAAGTATTGGCATCTGGAACAGCAGCTTTGTCTACGGGAAGTGGAACACTTGTGAATGGAACAAAGCAGTTAAAATCTGGAACAGAAGAGCTAGTGGATGGAGCAGAGCAGCTGAAATCTGGAAGCAGTAGTCTAAAATCTGGAACATCCCAGCTTTATTCAGGCGGGGTAGAACTTGCCAAGGGAACAGGAAGTTTAAAGGCGGGCACAAAATCTCTAAAATCAGGCGGAGAAGATTTAAAGGATGGCTATGATGAGTTTTCTGAGGGAATGGGAAGCTTGATTGATGGAGTTGGAGATGCATATACGGGAAGTCAAAGCCTAACTTCAGGAGCCAAACAGCTGGATGGTGGTATTGGCGAGATGAAGGATGGAACGCAGACATTTAAAGATGAGACTTCTAATATCGATGAACAGATAGATGATGAGATTGATAAGATGATAAAACAATTAGACGGTTCTGACTATAAGCCAGTTTCCTTCGTGTCGAAGAAGAATAAAAATGTGTCAGCTGTTCAGTTTGCAATCAAGACCCCGGCTCTAGAAAAGCCAGAAAAAGAGGAAGTCGAGAAGGTCGAGGAGAAAGAAAGCTTCATAGAAAAGTTTATGAATCTATTTAAAAAAGAATAAGGACAGTCGATAAAGAAGAAAGGCTAGTCAATAAGCCTATATAGATAATTTTAGATGAGGAGAGTTTTATAGGGCTGTTGCAGAGTGAATTTTAAAAGGATATAAAAGCTTTGATAGCTTATCTTATGAAATTTATTTTGTGACAGCCCTGCTTTTTTATCTCTGTCTTAGGTTAAGAATTTACCTATATTTGTGTGGAAAAAGAAGAAAAAAATAAGAAATGCGATAGAAGAAAGGGAAAAGAGAAAGAAAGATTTCTGTTATAGATGTGACAAAATAGTTCTTTGAATGGAAAATAAAATTAGTAATTTTAAAAACAAGTACCGATAAATTTTTGTTAATATTCAAAAAATGTAGAATTTTTGGGAAAGAGTTTGACAAAATAAAACTTCAATAGTATAATTTTAACAAAGAGTGGCAGATTTTTTCAATAAATTGACATGTTTGCCCAAATAGGCAGAGAGAAGTGGAAGCCCATTGGCTTTAGACAATCGGGAGTTCACAAGAGCCGATAAATATCATACACGAAAAACAGATGCGATGAGGAATGTAGAATGCAGTAACTCTTAATCAAAAGTTCGGTGAGAGTCCGGCGCAGTAAGCTGTAATTGTCTGGGACATAAGTCAGCAAAGGTCGTATCCAGTAATGGACATTTCTTACAATTGTACTCTGTTCTAAAACAAATTGCTATTTCTGTGAGAAGTCAGCAATTTTTTTTATACCAGATTTTGTAGCTTTACAAATGAACAATAAAAAACTACAATAATCTGTGTATGCTTCACTTTGCACTGTCAGGAAGCTTTCCTCTCTTGCGATGCCTGAGCAGATACGCCTTATTTCGTTGGGCAGAGGATATTAGATTCGCAGTAAAGCCAGATTATGACAGAGAAAGAGAGAGGTGAGGTGGTAAAAAGAGGAAGTTTGAGGATTTAAAGAATGAGGATGAAAGACGAAACGAAAGCGAAGGTACAGAGGGAGAATCTCTATGATAAATTATTGGAATTTTCAGACAGATGTAATGAAAATACAGAGTATGCAAATTCCAAAGAGACAAAGATATGGAGGGCGTTTTCTCTGGAATCAAAAACGGGAGAGAGATTTTACCGCTCTCTCACAGACGAAGATTTGCTAGATGTGCTTAGACGGTATGCCCAAAGGCTTGGACGGTCTCCAGCTCAGAGGGAAGTATACTGGGTTTGGAGAACATATATAAAGAAGAGATTTGGAAAATGGCCGTATGCTCTCTCGGCTGCTGGTTTGTCAAAGTCAGCAGGAAAAGCGGGAAAAACATTAGAGCAAAAAAAGATAGAGGATGAAGAATACGCAAAACTTCTAGAAAAAGTAAGGGAAAAAACGAAAGAGCTTTGCAGGATACCACATCCAAAGGATTTGCCAGATATATGTGATGCCCTTGGAAAATATACAGTGACTTGGAATCAAGTTATCGAGGATGCAAAGTTGACACAGACCTTTTTTGAGGAAAATGTTGTATATTGTATTCCGAATTTGGAGGAGGAATATAAAATCTACCTAGAAGAAATTCGGGATTTATCGCAAAAATTAAACCGAGCTCCCTTAAAGAGTGAGGTTGACGGGATAAAAAGGAAAAAACTGGTAAAAAGGTGCAAAAGCTGGCGAAATGTATTATACCAGATTCACTTAGAGCCAGTTACAAAAATAAAACCATTTTCGTCCACTTATATGGATTATCGTCTCGGTTTGGAGAAGAGATTACATAATGTAGTATTGCATGACTGTTATTATAAATTGATTGAGATTGATGAGGTGAATGCAAGGTATTTGGAACAGTTAAAAGATTGGATTGAAAAAAATCATTGTATTCCAGATAAGAAAGAATTTCCAAAGGAGATGAGACAATCTTTACAGAAGTTATGTGGCTCGTGGGCGAATGTATTATATCAGATAGGATATGAAAGAAAGAACATATAGTTTGGAGGAAATCATCGTTGAATAAAAAACAATTAGGGAGGCGCTTGATTCAGATTGTAATTGTTTTATTTGGAATTAGCTTTTTTACATTTGGTCTCACCTATCTGTCGCCAGGTGACCCGGCGGAGATTATGTTGACAGAATGTGGTAATCTTCCAACACCAGAGTTACTAGAACAGACAAGACATGAGCTTGGTTTAGACAAGCCATTTCTCGTTCAGTATACGACCTGGCTGGGAAAGATGTTAAGGGGAGATATGGGACATTCCTACTCCATGAAAGTACCAGTTATTGACAAATTAAAAGATTGCTTTTGGCCTACATTGCAGCTTGCGTTACTCTCCCTGCTTATTATGATTATTATATCGATACCACTTGGCATTTTATCAGCCGTCTATCGCAACCGATGGATTGATTATGTGGTTCGTGCGTTTACGTTTATAGGAGTGTCGATTCCGAATTTTTGGCTCGGTCTTATTTTGCTCAGTATATTCGGAGTAAGACTTCGGTGGGTATCCGTTGCGGGAGGAACGACAGATTTTAAATCCGTTATCTTGCCTGCGGTTACTCTGGCGATTGCCATGTCAGCAAAATATACAAGACAGGTTCGGACAGCAGTATTAGAAGAATTAAATCAAGATTATGTGACAGGGGCAAGGATGAGAGGAATAAAGGAAAGTACGATTTTGTGGAGACATGTACTTCCAAATGCCACTCTTCCGTTGGTGACATTGCTCGGACTCTCACTTGGAAGTTTACTTGGAGGCACGGCTGTTGTGGAGATTATTTATAACTGGCCGGGAATGGGAAGTATGGCAGTGAAGGCGATTTCTTGTAGGGATTATCCTCTCGTACAGGGATATGTATTATGGATTGCTCTTTTATATATGGGAATTAATTTGATTGTTGACCTTTCCTATTATTATTTAGACCCAAGACTAAAGGAGGAAGTGTAAATTGAAAAAATTAGACATTTTTAGAAAAAATAAGCAATTTACGGTATTCCTTATATTAGCTCTTATAGTGGTGGGAATAGCAATTTTTGCTCCATATATTGCGCCGATGGACCCTTATGAGACTTCGATGACAGAGTCTTTAAAAGAGCCGGGAGGAAAGTATATATGTGGAACAGATAAACTGGGAAGAGATGTTTTATCTAGAGTAATTTTTGGAACACGTACTTCTCTCGCGATGACCTTAAGTTTAGTTGCAGTTATTTTTGTCGTAGGTACAACGCTTGGCATTATCGCTGGTTTCTTTGGAGGTATGATAGACCAAGTCATTATGCGTATTGCCGATATGATGATTTCCTTTCCAGGAATGGTGCTTGCGATTGCTATTGCTGGTATGTTAGGTCCCAATGTGGTGAATGCAGTAATTGCAATCTCGGCTGTAAGTTGGACAAAGTACGCCAGATTGGCGAGGAGTATGGTATTAAAAATCAGAAAAAATCTCTATATTGAGGCGGCAGTTATTACGGGAACAAGCAAATTAAATATTATTTTAAAATATATTGTGCCGAATATGGTAACTACTATGATTGTGACAGCAGCGACCGATATTGGAACGATGATGTTAGAGCTTGCCGGATTATCTTTCTTAGGTTTTGGTGCCACAGCTCCGACTCCGGAATGGGGCTTGATGCTTAACGAGGGAAGAGCTTATATGTCAAAGGCACCTTGGCTTATGATTTATCCAGGTATTGCGATTATGATTGTAGTTGTCATATTTAATATGTTGGGTGACAGTATCCGAGATATGATGGATACAAAACAAGAATAAAGAAAAAGTGAGGAAAAATATGCGAAAATGGTTTAAAAAGTCTTTGGGACTTATGTTGGTAGGAGTTATGTCAGTTACAATGTTGGCAGGATGCGGCGGAAGTTCAGATGGAGGTTCCACTGCGGCAGATAGTAAGACACAAAATCAGGCGGGAGGCGGCAAAGAAACGGTCATAGGTGTCACGAGTTTTGCGGATACATTAGAGCCGACAGAACAATATTTTAGTTGGGTCGTATCTCGATACGGCGTGGGTGAGACACTCACAAAATTTGATGAAAACGGTGAGATTATCCCTTGTCTTTCCGAGAGCTGGGAGGTCAGTGAAGATAATTTATCTTGGACCTTTCAGATTCGAGAGGGTGTGAAATTTTCAAATGGAGATGATATGACACCTGAGCTAGTAAAGGCCTCTCTTGAGAGAACCTTTGAACTTAGCAATCGTACGGATGAATTCTTTAAATTAGATTCTATCACGGTAGATGGACAGAATCTGATAATTAAGACAAAAGAGCCTAGTGCTATTGTTCCTGGCAGCTTGGCGGACCCACTTTTCTTGATTGTAGATACGAGTGAGAATGTAAATCCAGATGACTATGCGATGAATGGACCTATCTGTACAGGACCTTATGCGGTGGAATCCTTTAGTCCGACTGATTCCTGTGTGGTAGTCCGAAATGAATATTACTGGGACGGTGAGGTTCCGTTTGATAAAGTAACATTAAAATGTATCGATGACCAGACAACACGCTCAATGGCATTGCAGACGGGTGAGATTAGCCTTGCTTTTAACCTAAAGACAGAAAATATTGCGGATTTTGAAGGTCGAGATGATATTGATATTCAAAGTTTACAATCCCTTCGTTCCACCTATGCATTTATGAATCAAAATGGTGTATTAAAGGATTTGGCTCTTCGTCAGGCATTGATTCGTGCGCTTGATAAGGAAACTTACTGTTCTAATTTATTACAGGGAGGAGCGACAGCGGGCAAGGCTCCGATTCCTCCGACACTTGATTTTGGATTTGATGAGTTAAAGGATGAAAATTCCTATAATCCAGAGAGTTCTAAGAAATTATTAGAGGAAGCTGGATATAAAGATGTGGACGGGGATGGCTTTGTGGAGACTCCAGACGGAGAGAAATTAGAGCTTAATTTTGTCATTTATACAAGTCGTGAGGAGCTTGGAACTTATGCACAGGCTGCTCAGGCGAATCTAAAGGATGTTGGAATTAATGTAAAATTAAATACAGTAAGTTATGAGACATTACTCGATATGAGAGATTCTGGCGATTATGATTTATTAATCTGGAATGTACTTGTCGCAAATACAGGTGACCCAGAAAACTACTTGAGAGAGAATTGGTATAGTACGTCTCCAAATAATACAAGTGGTTATAATAATGCAGAAGTAGATAAATTATTAGATGAGCTTGCGAAAGAGTTTGACGAGGATAAGAGAAAAGAACTAGTTATTCAAATTCAGCAGCATATTATGGATGATGCAGCGACCGTTTTCTTTGGGTATGAGACAACTTATCTCTTCTCTTCTAAGTCATTGACTGGAGTGAAAATGTATCCGATGGATTATTATTGGCTGACAAAGGATATCGCTTTTGCACAATAATATGATACCAGGGTTCCAAGGTCAAAAGACCTTTTGACCCCCATCATCATAATATAAATATGAATCTGTGAAGAAAAACGATTATAGGGGCAAAATATATTTTGCCCCTCAGACTGTAGACAAAGTCTCGGCGAAAGCCAGGTTTTTCTATGCTTCAAACCG
>JAUUSJ010000031.1 GCA_030841965.1 Blautia sp. | reverse complement strand
GGGAGGCGGCAAAAATCAGCGTATGTCGAAAAACCGTGGGAACGAACGTGTTTTTAGAGGACATATCGCCGACCTCTCTTCGCGTCTGTCCCCATCAAAAAGAATCACAAAATATACTCAAGGAGATTATAATAATAGAGAGAAAGACAGGTGATTTTATGCAACAAATATTTGTAATAGGAATGCCATTTCTAGGCACATCGCTCGGAGCAGCAATGGTATTTTTCATGAAGCAAAAAATCGATATGCAAGTAGAAAAAGCCCTTTTGGGATTCGCATCAGGAGTGATGATTGCGGCATCTGTATGGTCATTGATTATCCCTTCGATAGATATGGCCACAGAGCAGGGAAAAATATCCTGGATTCCAGCAGCAGTAGGATTTTTGGCGGGCATCTTTTTTTTACTTCTACTGGATACGTTTATCCCTCATCTGCATTTAGAGAGTGAAAAACCAGAGGGGATAAAAGCGAAGCTATCAAAGACAACAATGCTGATTTTGGCTGTTACTCTTCACAATATTCCAGAAGGAATGGCAGTTGGAGTGACCTTAGCGGGAGCACAGATGCAAAATACAAGCATCACAATAGCGGGAGCAATAACTCTCTCTCTCGGTATTGCAATTCAAAACTTTCCAGAGGGAGCTATTATCTCTATGCCTCTTAAAGGAGAGGGAATATCAAAAAGGCGAGCATTTGCCTACGGTGTTTTATCTGGAATTGTGGAGCCAATATCTGCGATCATTACCGTTATTTTGGCGAACCAGATTGTAGTGATTCTTCCATACCTCTTATCCTTCGCCGCAGGAGCCATGATTTATGTCGTCGTGGAAGAATTAATCCCAGAATCACAGGCGGGAGAACATAGCAATATTGGAACAATAGGAGTTGCAATAGGATTTGTTCTCATGATGATTCTAGATGTTGCCCTCGGGTGATGGAAATGGTGTCTGACTATTCGTTCTATTCTTATATCAAGCTATGAGAAATTAGTAAGACGATAGCTTAGATAAGAGAGGGAAGACCATTCCAATAGTCAGATGCCAGTTTAATAAAATAGCGTGCTGCCTTGGAGAGATACATATTTTTGCGAAAAGAGGCAGTTAACTCTATTGTCGGATGAGAAGCCAGGGAAAAACAGGTAATTCCCTCTAAATCCGATACTTGTAAATAATAGGCGGGAATCAAGCCGCAGCAAAGTTCATTGCGAATCATAGATAAGATAGTCGCATTATTTGCTGTCTCAAATAAGATATTTGGCTGGAAACCTGCCTCGGCAAAAAGAGAATCTAAAATTTGACGTATAGTGGATTCCTTGTACATGAGGACGAAGGGCTCATTTTGAAGTTCCTTAAGCTCTAATTCCTGACAGAAATTTTTATCTGCTTTTTGGCTGAGGGGATGTCTTGAGGGAATGCATAAATATATTTCCTCAAAACCGATGAAAGCATAATCGTCGGTTGTTTTTTGACTGTCGCAGATTGTCTGAAATCCGATATCTAATTCTCCACATGCGATAAGGGGCTGCTGTTTTTTTACGCTTAATTCATGAGGCATAACAGTAATATTTAAATATTTTTGGTGAAACTTTGGGTAGACATGGGAGAACATGGCGACTCCCCTGCCGGGCGTGAAACCAATCGACAGTTGATTTTTTTGATTCACTGCCATATCTTCTAGAATGCGATAGGTATCTTTTTTTATCATCAACATTTTTCTGGCATTTTCTAAATAAATTTCTCCAGCTTCTGTGGGGTGGCAATCTGTTCTCGAGCGGTAAAATAAGGGAAGACCGAGATTCCTCTCGAGACGTAATAGCTGCTGGTTTAAGGCAGGTTGAGTGATATGTAATTTTTCTGCTGCCCTTGTAATATTTTTTTCTTCTGCTATTTTTAAAATATATTCGATTTGTTTTGTATCCATTTTTTTCCTCCTTTAAATTGGATGAGAGATGAGACGATGAGATAATGAGACGATGAGACGCCCAGACGCCGAAAGAGCAAACAGGTATCTGCTCCAAAAACACGTTCGTTCCCACGATTTTTCGACATACGCCGATTTTTGCCGCTTCCCGCAAACTCGCACCTACGGCGCTCAGACAGTGCTCCAGCGGCAAAGCTAAGTATATCGAAAAATCGCTCCACTCTCTATCGTTTTTGGAGCAGATACCTGTTTGCTCTTTCGGCTGTGTATTGGAGAGGCATAATATCAATGATTTGATACCAGGGTCAAAAGGTCTAAAATCCGATGCAAGTTTGCTTGCAAGAGGATTTGTGAACTTGGAACCCGCCAAAAACATGATTTTTATAATAGTATAGAACAAAAGGTCTGTGAAAACAATAGTTCTCAAATAAAAATTTAGAGATATCAAAATATTTAAAATTTTACATTAGAGATTGCTCATGATAAAATATTATTATTAAGAGGAAAGAAATTCTAGAAGGAGGAAACTTATGGAGAAACGTAAGTATGTCAAGATTAAAGAGCAAGATAATGTTGTTGTCGTTGTTCAAGACGTGGCTGCTGGAACCGAGATTATGGAAGGTTTGACTGTAAATGAAGATATTCCACAGGCGCATAAAGTTGCTTTAGTGGATATTCCAGCTGGCGGCGAGATTATTCGTTACGGTGTTGTTCTTGGCTATGCGATTAATCCGATTAAGAAGGGTTCTTGGATTAATGAGCATATGTTGGAGTTGCCAGAGAGTCCATCTGTCGATAATATGGAGTTTGGCACTAATCTTGTCCCATTTGAGGAGCTTCCAATGCCGACTCGCACAACTTGGATGGGATATAAAAATGAAGAGGGACCTGCGGCGACGAGGAATTTACTCGGTATTGTCACGACAGTTCAGTGTGCAGCAGGTGTGCTGAAAGTGGCAGTGGAGCGAATTAAAAAAGAGCTTTTGCCGAAGTATCCAAATGTGGACGGTGTTGTCGCTGTGACACATCCTTATGGCTGTGGAGTTGCAATCAATGCGCCACTTGCCTACATTCCAATTCGAGCTATCACAAATGTGATTCGTCATCCAAACTTTGGCGGTGAGATTATGGTAGTTGGTCTGGGATGTGAGAAATTGACTTATGACCGTGTACTTCCACCGGAAGATATTACCCCTGAAAATGTATTGACATTGCAAGATTATGCAGGACATGATGCGATGATGAATGCAATTTTAGAGATGGCAGATAAGAAATTACAGAAATTGAACAAGAGAACGAGGGAGGAACTCCCACTCAGCGATTTGCTTGTCGGAATGCAGTGCGGGGGTAGTGACGCATTTTCTGGTGTCTCAGCCAATCCAAGCGCAGGTTATGCGGCGGATATGCTTGTTCGAGGTGGAGCCACAGTTATGTTTAGTGAGGTAACTGAGGTGAGAGATGGTGTACATATGTTGGCAGCGAGATGTCCAGATGCCTATACGAGAGACCGATTAGCTCAAGAGATGAAATGGTATGATAAATATCTAGAAGAGGGCGGTGTTGACAGAGATGCAAACCCAACTCCTGGCAATAAAAAGGGTGGCCTCGCGAATATCGTTGAGAAGGCGATGGGAAGTATCGCAAAGAGCGGCACGAGTCAGATTGTGGAAGTACTCTCTCCAGCAGAGAAACCAACAAAGCATGGCCTCATCTATGCAGCCACACCAGCGAGTGATATCGTCTGTGGTCCATGTCAGGTTGCCAGTGGCATCGGTCTACAAGTATTTATGACAGGACGAGGAACTCCTTATGGTTTGGATATCAGCCCAGTTATCAAAGTCTGTAGTCGAAATGAGATGAAGGAGCATTGGTTTGATTTAATTGATATCTCAGCAGGAGATGTCGCAACAGGCGAGAAGACAATTGCAGATGTCGGAACGGAAATATTTGAATTTATTTTGGATGTCGCAAGTGGAGTAAAAGAGCCATATAGCGATAAGTATGGTTTCCATAACGATATGTGCATCTTTAATCCAGCTCCGATTACATAAAATATATGTATAAGATGATGTTGGGCTCAAAAGGTCTTTTGACCCTGGTATCATGTATAATAAAATAGAAAAATTGGCGAAGGCTATCACATTATGTGATGGCCTTTTGCCTATTCAGGATATCGTAAAATTTTTAAGTGTTTTGCCAATACACAGCGAAGAGAGGAATAAGTGGGGGAATGAGGACAGACGCTAAGAGAGGAGGCAGGTATATGCCCTTCAAACACGTTCGTTCCCACGATTTTTCGACATACGCTGATTTTTGCCGCCTCCCGCAAACTCGCGCCTTCGGCACGGGGGCAGTGCTCCAGCGGCAAAGCTAAGTATATCGAAAAATCGCTCCACTCTCTATCGTTTGTTGGGCATATACCTGCCTCCTCTCTTGGCTGGGTATTGGAGAAACATTAGATACTAAGAATTTATAGAGGAAGTGTGGAGATAAGATAGTTTATCGAATATTAGAAAAATATTGGATATTCAAAATTTTCTGTATTTCTTTATTTTTCTAAAAAAGCCTAAATTTATAGACTGATAATTGAAATGACAAAACTATCTAAAAGCAAATGTAGGAATATAGCTATGATTACAGTTGAAAAATTAAAATAATAGAAATTTCCTGTAAGAACAAGACCATAGTTACGGTTAAAAAATTAAAATAGTGAAAACCTCCTGTAAGAACATGACCATGATTACAGTTGAAAAGTTAAAATAGTGGAAAATGACCGTAAAAATATGTCTATCATTACGGTTGAAAAATCCAAATAATAAAAAACACCCGCAAAATATCTATACCATTACGGTTAAAAAGTTTAAATAATAGAAAACGCTCGTAAAATATCTGTATCATTATGGTTAAAAAGTCTAAACAATGGAAAACGCCCGCAAAGACATATCTATAGTATAATATCTATAGTTATGATGATAGCTTAACACTCCCCATAATCAAAGCAAGAGGTTTTAGGAGCTTCTTTGATAAAATTTTTGTAAATAAAAAACCAGAAAACCAGGGAACTCACATTGAAACTATGTAGTCTATGTATTAGTTGCCCTTATAAAAATAAAAAGAATTTCCCAAATTTAGAACGCACTTGCGAAAGTACTATGCCTATGTTAAAATGAATGAAAAAATAGAAGAAATGCATTTTGCATTGTATTTTTGATGCGAGAGGATATGAAAAAGGGGAGTGAGGGCAGTGAGTGAAGTAAATATTCCTGTTGGGACATCGAGTTTTGCAGAGATAAGAAAAGAAGGATATTATTATATTGATAAATCAGGTCTAATTGAAGAAATTTTGCGTACCAGAAGTACCAAAGTCACATTGATTACTCGTCCTCGCCGCTTTGGCAAAACGATAAATATGAGTATGTTGGCGGAGTTTTTTGATATTCAAAAGGATAGTGAAAATTTATTTGAAGGTCTTTTGGTGGCAAGGAATAAAGAGCTATGTAAGAATTGGAGAAATCAATATCCGACATTATTTTTATCTTTTAAAGGGGTAGATGGGATAAGCTTTGATGTGGCATATTCAAGATTAGTTGCGGTGATTTCTGAACTGTATAAACAACATCTTTATCTCTTAGACAGTGATACGACCAATATTTATGACAAAGAGCTTTTTGATAGAATTGCAGCTAAGAAGGCATCGATAGAGGAAGTGGGAAATAGTCTATTAAAAATTACGCAACTTATGTCTTCCTATTACGGAAAGCAGGTCATATTGCTTATAGATGAGTATGATGTTCCTTTGGCAAAGGCAAGCGAAAAAGGCTATTATATGGAAATGCTTGATATCATCAAAAGTCTTATGCAGGTTATCAAAGACAATAATGCACTTAAATTTGCGGTTATTACAGGATGTCTGCGTATAGCAAAGGAAAGCGTTTTTACGGGAACGAATAATTTTGTATCTGACACAATTTCGGATACGAGATTAAATGAATACTTTGGATTTACCCAAGCGGAGGTGGATAGGCTTTTACAAGTCACGGGATTTACAAGTCATGCATCTGAAATAAAGAAATGGTATGATGGATACCATTTTGGAGATTTTGATGTGTACTGTCCTTGGGATGTTATGAACTATGTAAAAGATTTAATTTTAGATTCAGAGACCAAGCCAGCAGGATATTGGAAAAATTCAAGTGATAATGCTATTATCAGAGCGTTTATTGATTTCTCAGGTGAATCGATTACACAGAAGATGGAAACTTTGTTGGCGGGTGGGTATATTGTTGAGAGAATACAAGAAGATTTAACCTATGATTATTTGAAATCTTCTGAGGAAAATTTATGGAGTATTTTATATCTTACAGGTTATCTGACAAGAATGAGAAAAGTAGAATTAGAGAAAGTATTGCCAAGTAGTAGTCTTGCTCTGATTATTCCAAATGCAGAAATTATGGAAATTTTCGAGACGACAATAAAGAGCTGGTTTGAGTCAAGTACGAAGCAGTTGGATAGGAAGGCTCTATTTGCAGCAGTTTGGAGTGGAGATGCCAAAAGGGCAACGGAAGAAATGTCTAGATTATTGCGTAGGACGATTAGCTATCACGATTATAAAGAAGATTTTTATCATGCTTTTTTTGCAGGGATTTTTGCAGGGGCAGGCTATATTATTGAATCCAATAAAGAACATGGCGAGGGACGCAGTGGTATTATTATAAAGGATTATATAGGCGACCGCGTAGCTATATTTGAAGTAAAATATTCAAAAACCTTGAAGGAATTGGCAAAAGACTGTGAGAGGGCGATTAACCAGATAGATGATAGGATGTATGCAGAGGAGTTTGAGGATGACTACTCTACGGTTATCTGTTATGGTATTTCCTTTTTTAAGAAACGGTGTTTGCTTCAGAAGAAATGAGGATAGAGAAAATGTTAGGAATGGGAATCGATATTGGCACGACGACAATCAGTGTTGTCATGGTAGAGGGAATAGAACGAAAACTTGTAGGAAGTGAGACAGTTTCACATCATGCTTTTTTGGATAGTGGAGAGCAATTCCATAAAATACAAGATGCAGAAAAAATATGGCAGGTGACGGCAAGGATTATTTCTAAAATGATAAGGGCATATGGAAGACCAGATATCATTGGTATGACGGGTCAGATGCATGGAATTATTTTTGTAGATAAAGAGGGGCAAGCGGTAAGTCCTTTTTATACATGGCAAGATGGCTGTGGCGATGAGAGGATGCAAACTTTGGAAAAAACAGAAACTTACGCTCAATTTTTAAAAAGAGAAGTGGGCGGAGCAGCTACAGGCTATGGATTGACGACATATTTTTATTTGCAGAGAACAAAACAAATACCAAAAGATGCGAGAAAAATAGTTACAATTAGTGACTATATTGCGATGAGGCTTTGTGGGAGAAAAGAGGCGTTTGTCGCAAAGGATATGGCGGCGAGTTGGGGTTGTTTTCATATGGAGAGTGGAGATTTCGAGAGAGAAAAATTGGAAAAGATTGGAGTGGATACTAGTTTTATCCCAGAGGTTTTGCAATCTCATGAAGTGATTGGGATGACAGTGAGAAATTCTATATCTGCGGAGATTGATATTCCAGAAGAAATCCAGGTAGTGGCTTCTATGGGGGATAATCAGGCGAGTGTTTTAGGTTCCGTGCAGGATTTGGAAAATACAGTGCTTATCAATATTGGAACGGGAAGTCAAGTTTCTGTCGGAGCGACTAGCTATCATAAAGAAAAATTAAAGAGTCAAGGTTCTATTGAGATTAGACCATGTCTGGACAAATATTTGGTAGTAGGCTCCAGTTTATGCGGTGGGAGAGCGTATGCGATGCTTGAGCAGTTTTATCAAGAAATCGTGGAAATGTTTGGAGGAGAGAGGAACAAAGACAGCTATAAATTAATGGAAGAACAAGCCAGAGTTTTTTTAAAAAACAATGAAATAGATGAGGCATGGAGAATAAAAACTGTGTTTTCAGGTACGAGAAATCATCCGAAGGAGAGGGGAAGTATAACAGGGATTAGCACGAAAAACTTTGTCCCCGGTGCCATGACAGTCGGAATGATAAGAGGAATTTTGGAAGAACTATATGAGATGTATGAGGAAATCTGTCAAGTGACAGGAAAAAGGGCAGAATATCTCGTGGGTTCTGGAAACGGAATACGAAGAAATGCTTTGATGCGGGAAATGGCAGAGGAGATATTTCAGATGCCGATGAGAGTTCAGGAGTATGAGGAAGAGGCGGCCTATGGAAGTGTGGTGCAGGCGTTGAAGATGTAAGGATGGCGTAAAGTTTTGGTTAGTTGGATAATTGTGTAATGGGGATAGATGCGAAGAGAGTTCGTCGATTTTTATTTACAGGAATTTTACTCTATCAATAAAAAAGTATCAGTTATAACTGATAAATTTAGAAGTTAAATTGAAAAAAGCTCGCTAAAAATCCAGATAAAATTTTTAGCGAGCTTTTTCTTATAAAGTCTTTTCGTTTTTTATTACTGCCATAATTTAAATCGAGAGTATATCGCTCTCAACGATGGATGCAGTTGATACAGTATTAGATATTTAGGCATGTTGTGTAGGCAGACCAGATACATCCCATCAGATTAGAAGGAGACTCGGCGTCGCCTAATAAATGCACATTATCTGCTTTAATCGCATTGTATAGTTCTCTGTCAGAACTGTATCCGACAGACACGATTACGGTATCAGCATCTACTGGTTTGGTAATCTTTCGGATTCCCTGAAGGCTTTGGTTTATCGCTCTGTCCTTGATATTTGGTTCATTGTATGTAGTTGTTTCGATATAGGCTTTTCCGTCCTCATATTTGACAACTTTAGAATTTTTGAGGATATCAACTTTATAATATTCCATTAAATCTACGAGACAATTATAATTGGCGGCTGATAATCCCTCCACATTCATAATCGTTGGACAGGCTTCTACCAATGTTACTTTTTTATTTTTCCTTGCTAGGTCGTAGGCTAACTCGCATCCAGTCAAGCCTCCACCTACGATGACAACATTTTGATTTTTAATATTTTGATTCATTAGCGCATCTATCGCATAACGGATATTTGGCTGTTCAAATCCAGGAGTTTGTAATTTCTTTTCCACTGCTCCTGTCGCAACAAAGATTTCATCGTATTGTTCTTTATCTTCTGGTCTAAATTCTGTGTTTAATAATACATTGACGCCGGTATCTTTCATCTGTTTACGGTACCATTCTAGTAGACGCCTATCGTCATCTTTAAAGTCAAATGCGGCCGCTGCAATAAAGACTCCACCTAGTATATCCTTTTTCTCGTATAAATCTACTTCGTGACCACGCAATGCGCAGACTCTGGCAGCTTCCATACCGGCAATTCCACCGCCGACAACGGCGATTTTCTTTTTCGTGTCTGCCTTGGTGATATTGTAATGGTTTTCCATGCCGCATCTAGGATTCAATGCGCAGGAAATATCTTTTGTAGCCAGTTTTTCCATGTCAATCTGGAAAATTCGTGCAAGACATCCGAAATGACAGGAGATGCATGGACGAATATCGTCTAGTTTTTCTTCTTTAAATTTATTTGCGATATCAGGGTCTGCCAATAATGGACGTCCCATACCCATCATATCAATTGCGCCTTCTGCGATGGACTTGTCTGCCAGTTCTGGGTCATCAAAACGTCCGGCACAGATGACTGGAATATCCACAGCTTGTTTAATAAAGGCAACGTCTTTTAGATTCAAAGCTTTTGGCATATAGACTGGTGGATGTGGCCAGTACCATGCATCATAAGTTCCGTTATCACAATCGAGCATATCATAGCCGGCATCTTGGAGCATTCTGGCAACTTTTTTACTTTCTTCGTAGTCTCTTCCAAACTCTTCAAATTCTTCTCCTGGAACTGCTCCTCGGTTAAATGCTTTTGTATAGCTTTTTACAGAATAGCGGATGGAAACAGGGAAGTCTTGTCCGCATTTTTCCTTGATTGCCTGTACAATCTCTATTGGGAAGCGCAGACGATTTTCCAGAGAACCGCCGTATTCGTCGGTGCGCTTATTAAATGCAGAGATGGTAAACTGGTCGAGTAGATATCCCTCGTGAACTGCATGGATTTCTACACCGTCGATGCCGGCATCTTTGGCAGCTTTGGCTCCGATGGCAAACCATTCTACGTATTGATGGATTTCTTCTACTGTCATTTCTTTTTGTACGCCTCTTGGGTCCCAGACATTTGGCAATGCAGAAGGGGCTACGTCTCCAGGGGCGCCAGATCTTCCGGATAGGGCAGATATCATAATGAATACTTTTGAGCCGTATTTATGAATGCCGTCTGCCAGATACTTCATATTCTCTGTGTAGGTGGCAGGGTTATTCATAATAGATGGAAGATGACCACCAGGTGGAAGGGGTACTAAGCCAGTGATGATTAATCCAGTGCCGCCCTTAGCTCTTTCGATGTAATAATCCGCTCCGTCCTTTGTGTAAGAGCCATCTGGATTCATCATACGAGGTGAAAATACGCCCATCGGCATTAATGCAATTCGGTTTGGAATCTCCACATTACCGATTTTTACAGGGGAAAATAGATGTTCATAAGCCATAAAAATACCTCCTTTTATTTTTTATTGAACGTTGTTCGGTATATTTATTATAAGGCTTAGAGGGGGTTTTGTCAATGGGATTTGGGTGTATGGATAGAAGAAAATTTTTGTTAGTGGGGAGATTTTGGAGTGGGGGGAGACGCTAAGAGAGTGGGAAGGGATGATAAAAGAGTGGGGGGAGACGCTAAGAGAGTCCGTAGATATGTCCTCGAAAAACACGTTCGTTCCCACGGTTTTTCGACATACGCTGATTTTTGCCGCTTCCCGCAAACTCGCGCCTTCGGCACTCAAACAGTGCTCCAGCGGCAAAGCTAAGTATATCGAAAAACCGCTCCACTCTCTATCGTTTTTCGAGGACATATCTACGGACTCTCTTGGCTGTGTACTGGCAAAACTTTATAAAACTTATAAGGTTAAGGGATGGGTGAATTGTCTAATGTATTGAATGGAATTATATTTTTTTATTAAAATTGGATTGAAAATTTGTTAGTACATATGATAATATAAAGACTATGAATAAGAAAAAAGAACAATACCAGATTACACATAATAAAATAATTACTACAGTGACGGATATGTTAAATACTATTCCTTTTGAGGCTATGACGGTTCGGGATATCTGTAAGAAATGTAATATTTCTATCGGTACGTTTTATCATCATTTTCAAAATAAAGAAGAAATTTTGCAGATGGAGTATGAGTATTTTGACAATACATTAAGAGAACATTTTCTTGCAGAAAAATCATTTGACAGTTCAAGAGAAAAGCTTCTTTATCTGTTTGAGGTGGAGTTATTAAGTATTCATGATATCGGGCATTATGCCGCAACGCAGATTTTTCGTACGCAATTGTTGTTTGATAAACCTTTTATTCTGGAAGAAAATCGATTTTTCTATGAAGAGTTAACAGCAACAGCGAAAGAATATTTGCTTGAGTATCAGATTAAAGAATCTCCACAGGTTTTAATTGGAGAATTGCTTAGAATCTCACGTGGAAATATTTATGATTGGTGTTTGCATCATGGAAGTTATGACCTTGTGGAGGTTGCATTGAATACAATTAAAAAAATCTTAATTTATACAGAATCTATTACTTGATAGGTGGATATATGCTTTATATATTTGTTTAGAGGAAAGAGATTGATGCGCTTGATGAGAGGATGTCTGATTTTGAAATATATACTAGGACTAAGGAAGGGGGAGTATGGAAAGAAATGGTGTTAGTATATAAGAGTGGATTAGAGAGTTTAAGTTCTTTTATTGATGTAAAAATGGAGAAAGAAAGTTTGTTAAAAGTAGAAAAGATTATAGAGAAGAAAGGAGATGGGTGTATCAAACGAATATAAGATAGGAGTGCTTTTTCTATAATCGTGTTTAAAATAACCTCTTTTATTGGATGAGAGTCTAATAAAAGAGGTTTATTTTATGTCTAGAAATTTTAAAAAGATAGATTTGTAGGACGAAATAAATAAAAAAAATTAAAGGTGCTGATCTTCCTGAGAAGGAATATATCGCACAATGTCTTTTACATCACAATCTAAAAGCCAGCATAGTTCGTTAATAGTCTTAGTAGAAATATCTTTATTATGTTTTAAACGATGTAGAGTACTATGAGATAGATGATGTTTGTTAGTTAAGGTATACCAATTTTCAGTTGATTTTTCTAAAGTATCCCAAAAAGGGGAATAGTCAATCATTAATCCACCTCCCGAGTGAATTTAATCCAATAAATGGAAGAAATATAAAAATATTGGTAATAAATACAATTTAAGAATAATATATCTTTTTTTAGTTGACTATCTTCTATAAAACGAATATAATAAAATCAATATATTCGTTTTATAGAAGATATAATAAGTATGGAAGGTTATTTTTTACATTAATATGACTTCTTATTACGTTAAAAGAAAAAAGAAAAAAATGTTGTGTTATAATACATTAATATCTATTTTAAGTAAAATAATATGTTTATTTAATAAAATATTTAAATCACAAGGAGGAAATTTTATGTCAGATTTTTTGGATGGTATGCTTGTTAAATTTAATAAACAAGTGAATAAGTTAGGGGAAAGTTCAAAATTAATTATGGAAAGGGCTCAGGTTAATACGCAGATAAATGAACTAGAGCAAAAAAAATATAATCTAATACAACAGTTAGGGACGTTGGCGTATAATCTACAGGTGCAAAATGAAATCTCAGTAGAAAACTTTCAAGAAATTTGTGATGAGATAATAGGTTATGAGAAACAAATAGAAGAATGTAATATGAATTTGAAAAATATGGAAAGAAGAGAAAAGGGAGCAACAGAAATGAACAATATAGCTATGGAGGATGGAATAAGATGTGCGGACTGTGGCTTTGTTAATAGGACAGAGTCGAAATTTTGTGCGAAATGTGGAAATAAATTACAATAATAGTAGATGGGGGAAGGAAAAATGGATACAAAATTTTGTACGAATTGTGGAAAAAGACTGGAAACGGAAGAGTTTTGTCCAAGATGTGGGGTAAAAGTGCAAAATACAGTAAAAAACGAGAAGGAGAAAAAAAGAAAGCGAAAAATACAATTACCTGAGATACAAATTAAAGTTCAGGAAATTTTGTTTTGGACTGGTTTTATTTTATTGGTACTGCTTGTGTTTATATATGTAAAAAATACTGCTGATTATATGGAAGATTTTAAATTAGTTTTAGAGATATGTGGGAATCCAATAGGATTTTGGATTTTATATTGTGTAGGTGCATTTTATGGAATTGGAGCAGTTTTTATTTTATTTTTTTATAAGTTTAGTTCCAATAAGTATATAATTGGAATATTTCAAACAATTATTTTACTTAGTATGATGCTTATAATGGTGGCAATTAGTTTGATTTTAAGAGAGGTGTTTTTTGAAAAAACTGTTTATCTTTTAGTATATTCGATAGGAATGGCGTACAGACAAATAGTGTCAAAGGGATTATTATTTGGGATTTTATCATGTATAGCTTTTGTACTAGGAAGAAAAATGGATATAATTGCTGGAGAATCATTGAGAGAATAAAGTAAGGATAATTTATATATGCTCACCTGTAAAGTAGGTATGGCGTTTTAATATACAAGGGGACAGGTAAAAATGAGAATAGTTCAAATTGGGATGGGATTAGTACCAGCTGTTATAGTGGTAATGATTATTTTATGTAGGCGTAGAGCTTGGAATCGAAAGCGTGCAGTTTTTTTATTGCTATTAATAATGGCTTGTGCATTTTCTTTTATCATTGGTATTTGGCAGATAAAAAATAGTGCGATTATTATAAATAAAGTTTCTAAATCAGATATGTTAAGTTTAAGTTACGCTTTTATGGATGCGGGAGAGTATGATTTAGCGGAACAGATATTAGACGAATATATTGACTATGGAATTTATGATGGAGATATATCAATTGCAAAGGCGCGTTTGGAGGCTTTAAAAGGAAATTATCAGGTAGCATTTGGAATTGCAAATAGAGATGACATTTCTTATAACAAGCAAGAAAAGCAAATGTTATTCACTATCATGCAGGCAGAGGCTTATGATGAGGAAATGTATACATATGCTTTATCTGTAGGTACAGAAATTTCTTATAATCAAGAGATGATAAATAAGGCGAATACTTATAAGGCTGGCTCTTTCAGTCAATGTATCTGCGATAATATTAAGAGAGGTTCGTATTTTTTAGAGGATACGAAAATAGTAGAAGTTTTAAAAAAAGTAAATGAGGAGTATCAACTTTTTTTGGAGTCGGATGATTATAATAGTGCAGAAGCGGAAACTTTGTTTCAGTTGATAGAAGAGATAGTTTTGAAGAATAGGACATTAGAGAAAATACATCTTGTTAGGGAATTGAGATTAAAAGCAGCTATATTGGCAAGGCGATATGAAAAAATTGCTAAATATCTAGATAAAACTTCTTCTTACGAGGAATATATGATAGTGTCTGAGTTGTTTATGAACGGGTATATAGGAAGAAGAGATTTTAAAGAGGAATTTTGTCGGTATTCTGTAAAAGATATGGAAGCAGTTACAGGGCAACTCGAAAAAATAAAAAAGAGACAGAAGAAAAAATTAACTTCATCCGAATATGAGAATTTATGTCAAAAAATAGATAATATAAAGGAAAAGTATAAGGATCCGATCGTTGGTACCTTAATTTCTGAGTTAGAGAGGAAGATAGAAGAGGAAGAAGTAGACGGAAATGAGGCAAAGGTATATTTACAGATTGGAAAAATGAATTCCTATATGGGAGATGAAAAGCAGGCCAGAAATAATATTTCACAGGCGATGGATTCGATTGGTTCTTGTACAGATTCTGATTTTGCTGTTCCAATGTTAGAGCTTATATCTATTTCTGAGGGAAAAGCAGGGGAGAATGTAAAAAATGTTTCAGAGTATGTTGATAGAGTAATGGAAAATACAATGCCAATTAGGAATGATAAGAGGGAAGATGAGACAGATATTCAAAATCAAGGAGAAATTAATGAAACAAAAGAAGAAAAGATGGAATTTTCTAATCAGATGCAGGAGTATATATTGGAATCTGCTTCTGCTATTACAATTAGTCATATTAATACAGCAGAGTTTGAAACGGTGAAGGCAAAACTAACATTTTCTAGTGATTTTAGCTCGGATCATGTATTGCAAAAGGAAGATATTGATGTAAGAGATTGTGGGATTGATATAGAAGATTTTGCCTTAGAAAAGATTGAATATACGGAGGCACAAATACTTCTTTGTTGTGATAATTCAGACAGTATGAAAAAAAATATAGATATATTAAAAGCAGCTGTCTCTAGTTTTGTAAATGGAAGGGCTGAAAATGAAAATATATCTTTACTTACATTTAACTCTGGTATTTTAGGAAGAGTCGGATTTGGAAGTAACGATGAACAGTTGAAGAAGATGATTGATGCAATGTCTGCTAGAGGGGGGACAGATATATATAATACTGTTTTAAAATCAATTCAGAGCTTTCAATCAGGGGAAAAGGTAAATAAAAATATGATAGTGATGACAGATGGTATGGATAATGAAAAGGCAGATTTGGATGAAATCTATGACAATATAGGAAGGTTGGCTGAACAAAAGGGAATTACGGTTTATACTATCGGTTTGGGAAATGAGGTGGATATAGATTATTTAACAGCAATAGCAGAAAGTACAGGTGGAAGTTTTATTTATTCACCGAGCGGAAATGAGCTGGAGAGTTTTTATCGTTTTATAGGAAATAAGATGAATCATCAATATAATCTCACTTATCATGCGATTGATACAATGACTATGATAGATAGAGAATTACAAGTATCTTTAGCGAAAAATTCTAGTATTCACGGTGAGAAGAAATATAACTTAAAAGTAGAAGAAGACTCAAAGTTTTCAACTAATAATGGGATTTGCATTTATGGACTTTCTCCAAAAATGATATATCAAAGTCAGGAAGAGCAAGAAGTAAAGCTTTCTGGTACAGGATTTAAAAAAGAAATGAATTTGACAGTAAAATTAATTGGGAATGTATCGTATGAAATAAATACAGAGTATATTGATGAGAAAAATATTCGTCTAAAATTGCCAGTAGGTTTGTTGGCAGATACATACGATGTAGAGATTAGAATCGATGGAAGGAGTATTTATTTACAGAATGAATTTACGGTAATCAACCCAGGAAGTGAGGATGTACTTGATTTTGGACCATATCATTTTGTTGCTGCCAATATCAGTGATACAGGAAGTGGATATGAGCTTATAGGAAATGTTACGATGAATGAATGGTTGCATTTTAGAGGGAGAATTCGTTTAGAGGGAAGAATAACTGGAGAAGTTCTTACACTTATAGATAATCAGGGTGCTTATGTAGAATATAACCAAAGTACAGCAGAGGGGTTAGGAAAGGCTCTGGCGAAACAAGGTGTGAATGTAAATTTAAGTGGACTTGGAAGTGTGAACTTATATAAAAATCCAGAGCTTGCGAAGGCAGTAGAAATCCTGTCGGTTAAAATGTATACTGCTTTAAACCTTCCAAGAGTAGATATGAAATTATTGCCAGAACAGGTGCAGTTATCTTTTCATATGGCATCGACTATGCTTCCGTTTCAGCAAAATTTACTTACGACGAATGAAAATGTTTCTCCATTTGATTTTGAGTTTGATGCAAAGTGTGAAGGTGTTATCACTGGAAAAAATATAGGCATAAAGATTGATACAACTTGGTCAAAAAAATCTTCTGAAGATTCAGAAAAAGAATCAGGGAAAAAAGAAAATAATGAGAATAATTCATCGGTGGATGAGAAAAAGGAGAGTGATACGAAATCAGATTCTCAAAAAGAAAGTAGTAATACCGTGTCAGAAGTTGAAAAAACAGAAAATAATAATACAAAAAAACAAAAAAAATATAAATCAGGAAATTTTTCAAATAGTCCGATTTATATTGATTTTAATAATAGTGCGGTCAAAATTGATACGTTAGAAAATGATTATTATTTAAAATTTTCAGTTAAGATGAAAGATTTGTTTGGAATAGAAGGAGTCATGGTTGAACTCGCATGGGAAGAACAGCAGCTAAATGAGGTGAAGCTTGGAATTGATGCGAAAGTAACAACATATATAGCAAATGTGCCAGTGACATTTTCAAACTTTTCACTTAAAGCAATATTACCTGAAAGGGAGCTTTTGACTGTTGAGAAATTACTCCAGACAACTTTGGAAGGAAAATTAGATGTGGAAATGTTGAATGTAAAGGAAGTCTTCCCTAAAATATCCAAATATTTTTCTGAGGACACACAGAAATTATGTGTATTGTCTATGCCAGAAACCACTTTTTCTGTAAATTTAGGCAAAATATTTTTTGAATTTGATGCAAGCCTATGGTTTATGAAAAAAGCAAAGATTGCAGAAACAACTGTTAAATTGGGAAATTTTCGATTCCAAAATGAGTTATTGCAGGCGGATGAAGATACAAAGGGACTTTTTGCAAGTATGAAAGTAGGACCAGTATGGGAGACAGAAAACTGGAGAGTTGAAGCGACATGTGAGGGAGCGAGCAATGCACATGCACGTTTTGTTGGTGTTGAAGCTGAGGGAGTTTTGAGTGCATCTTTTAAGCTGTGGATTTTTGAAGTGAAAACGGAAAAAGAGGCGGAAGCTGTAGTTGGAATTCGCTTGCCAAAGGGAGAAAAAGCTCGACTAGTATTTGCATTTAAGTATGAAGAAGATGGAGAGAAAAAGTCGAAAATGCTATATATTGACCAAGATGGAAATCTTTCAGATAAATCGGATTATCTATAGGGGGAAGAAGATATGTGGAAAAAATTGATACTTTGGATGACGGTTGTGATTTGTTTTTCTTGGAGTAATGGAGTATATGCAGATACAAAGGAGATTGTGGAGCTAAAAAAAGCTGGAGAATTTAGAGTGATATTTGAATATGACAAAGAAAGGCCAGATATTACTTTTATCTCTCCAGCTGGAGAGAAGCTTAGAGAAGGAATGGAGCATGTCATTTGCGAGAGTGGAGATGGATGGATTACTTATTTGATTCAGAATGCACAAGCGGGGAAATGGAAACTTGATTATGATAAGAAGTCAAATCAAACAGTTCGTTACCATGTATTAGAGAGTATAGATAATATAGCAATACAGTATTTTGAGATGGAGAATATCAAGGAAAATAAAGCATTTGTCCATTTTAAAGTAGGTTATCCAGATGGTGGAACTTATAAGTATGAAATTTCTGTTACAGGAGAAGAGAGTGTTTATGATGAGGAGACGATAAAAATATCTTCTGGAAGTGCAAAAATTGGAGAGGATATCGAAAAAGAGATAAATCTCTCTAAAATATCAACAGGAGAAAACTATAAATTGCGTTTGTCTGTAGAAATGAAGAAGGGAAAATTATTTGATGAACAGTTGACAAAGGCGTTTTCTTATAAAAACCCAGACGAAGCAGAGATGATTTTGGATTATGAGGTTCATTTAAATCGGCGTAATCAAACGATTACTTTGGATTGGTCCAGTGAAAAACAGGGAAATAGTTATGAAGTTCAGGTTGTAAATAAAGAAGGAAAGACGTTATTTCAAGATAAGACGACTGAGAAAAAGGTAAGATTTCCGTATACCTCAGAAGATAAAGAAATAACAGCTTTTATTTCACAAAAGATAGGAAGTAGAGTTTCAGCTCCAAAACAAAAAAAGTTTCAAATAGATTCAGAGTATGGCGTGGAAATTTTAAATACTGATATCACTAGTTCTTCTACTGGGCAGGTTAAATGTAAAAACGATGGTAAGACAAAGGTAAAGATTTGGACAGGAGAAGAGGAAATAAGGGGAGATGAGAAAGAGATAGAAAAAGATGAAAATATTGATATTGGAGAGGTTGAGATAGAAGGAAGTCAAATTATCGATTTTCCTCTAAATGAAGTATATACCTATATTGCAGTTTCTATGTTGGCAGCAGATGGAATTTATTATGATGATTCTCTCACGATTTATCGTGATAATATTGCTCCCACGATTAAATTATATGAAAATTTAGATGGAGCAACTGTGAAGACAGCTTCTGTTTGTTTAGTCGGTGAGACCATAAGTGGAGCAAAATTATTATTGAATGGAAAAGAACAGTCAATATCAGAAGATGGACTGTTTAAGGTGAACGTATCCTTAAATTACGGGGAAAACAAAATAAAATTGACAGCGCAAGATATTGCTGGAAATATTTCTGAAAGATTCGTTACAATACATCGTATCAGAGATGAAAAATTATCTAAAAGAAATATTCGTTGGCAAGATTTTATTACTCTTTTTATTGTGCTGGGAATTAGCGTTATTATTATCATTATTTCTCTTATATTTTTCAAATCAAAGAATGGAGGTAAAAAATGATAGGGAGAATTATAATTATTGCTCTTATAGGAGGAGGTATATCGATATATTTTTTGATTCAATATATATTGATGTATCATTTTGTAAATAGCCTAGAATTCGTAGAAATAGCTTCCGACCCAATCACAGGGGCACAAAAAATGTCAGAAATGCTTTTATTTCGTAACTTTTTTATTGGCGCATTGGTATTAACAATAGTATTTATTTTTTGCTTTGTTTTTTGTATGAGAGTAAAGGAAAAAGTAGAAAAAAGAATTATAGAAAATAAAGAAATAAAAAGAAAGAGAAAGGAAGAGAAGGAATTAAGAAAAAAGAATAAAAAAGGCATTTCGGAAATACGATATTGCATTTATTGTGGTGCGAAGATGGAAAAACAAGGGAAATATTGTACCAATTGTGGAAAAGAACAGTAAATATGAGATAAATGAAAAAAAGATAAGGAGAGAAAGAAATGTATTGCGAGAATTGTGGAAGTAAAATAAAAGAAGGGGAGAAGTTTTGTCCTAATTGCGGGTATTCTGCTTTGTTTGAGAAAGAAAAAGGGAAAAAATTAAGTTTGAGAAGAAAAAAGAATATAAGAGTTTTTTTCCCTATAGTAATAATTTTAATAATAATAACAGGGAGTTTAGTAAGTATTAAGGTTATATATCCATGTGTCAAATATAAAATGGCAGAAAAATTTTTGGCTCAACATGATTACGAAAAGGCGAGAGAATATTTTAGTTCACTTGGGTCTTATAAGGATGCGAAAGAACGAGTTGAAAAATTTATTTTTCGAGTGAAGACAGCAGAGACAGAAGATAAGAGGTATACATATAATTATGAATTTGATGAAAATAATAATATAGTAAAGATGGTAACAAATGATGGTAGTGAGACAGTAGATACAGAAACATATGAGTATGATCAAGACAATTTACTAGTTTCAAAGAAAAAATTACAGACTCTATTAGGGGAGAAAGTTGGTCAAGAAGAAGAGTATAGCTATCAGTATGATGATAATCATAATTTAGTACAATTTATACAAATATTGAGGGATGAAGAAGACATTGTACCAGAACATAGAACAACTTATCAGTATGAGTATGGAGAAAATGGGGAACGAACAAGAGAAGTGTATACTTATAAAGGTGGAAAGAAACTAACGTATGAAAATTTATATCAATATAATGATAGAGGTTTGTTAAGTAAGAGAGTTGAAAAAGAGGAAGGAGAAGAATTTCTGTGGGAAGAGTATGAATATGACATAGATGGAAATTTAGTTAGAATTTGGTCGGCATGGCAACATAGAGGTAGAGAAATTTTCTATACAGAATGGATATATGAATATGAGGATAATATAGTCAAGTCCTCAAGAGAAATTGCATATAAAGTCAACAATGCAGAGGAAATTGATCGTGAAATTACTACTACATATGAATATGATGATGAACAGCGTTTAGTAAAAATAATTAAAGAACCAGGGACAAATGAAACGGTAACAATATACACACTAGATAGTTATGGAAATCCGATAGAAATAGAAAAGAGTCTTAATGGAGGAGAAGAGAAAGAGTATTGTAAATTGACATATGTATTAACTGGATATGAAGAAGAAAACTATCATAGAAATCCTCAAGAATTTGGAGAGTATATAGCAGAAAAATCAAGTCCTTCTATGAAATGGAATGAGTATTTAAAATATTTAAGTTCCCGATACCAGGAATATTTATAGAAAAGTAATAAACAATGGAAAGAAGAAGAAAGGGGATGCAGGATGCAAATACGTTGTCCAAATTGTGATAAAAAGTTAGATAAAGGGAAAAATTTTTGCCCGTATTGTGGATATAAATTATTAGATACTAAAAATTCCAGTCTTATAAAGAATGAAATGGAGAATTTTAATACGAAAACAGAGTGGATACCAGATATGCAACAAAAACCAAAGAAAAGAAAAAATAAACTGATGATTATTATGCTTATTTTATTTTTTATACAGGTTATAGTAATTGGAGAGTTATTACTTTATAAAATCAAAATAAAAAAAGAAAATAATATATTATCAGCGGAATCTTTGGAAGAAAGTACAGAAAATTCAGAAAATATTACAAAAGAAACTTATGTAGCAACAGAAAAAAAGCCAATTTATACGCTAGATGAGGGAACAATCGGATATGACTCAGAATTGGGAATTGAATACATTAAAGATAGAGTCATTATATTTACAGATGGGGATTTATTACCTGTTGAGCAAGATATTATCATGCAGCAATATGCATATGAGATAATTGAGGAAAACGATTTGATTCATACATTAGAACTAAAAGTGCCACCAATGACAATTTCAGAGATGGAGGATTGGTGTGCAGGATTAGAGGAACTGGAATCTGTTTTTAAAGCGGTATATGTTGCACCAGCGTACTAAGAGAGGAGAGAGAATATGTATTGTTCTGAATGTGGAAATGAAATAAAAAAAGGAGAAAAATTTTGTACGAATTGTGGAAGTGAAATAGTCCATATTAAAGCGATGAATCAAACACAGAAAATAGTTAGAAATACTTCAAAGATTTCATCTTATAATTTTAATGTAATTATAATATCTATAATAGTTATTTTTATTATGGGGGCTATTTTGGCTCAAATTTATATACAAAGTAATCCAGAGAAAAATTTGATAGGAAGATGGGAAGAGGTAGGCGATGACTATTATATTGAATTTTTTGATAATGGTAAAATTGTGACAACGGGAGGATCGGGAGAATATTTAATATCAGAAAATAGAATTACAATAAAAGATGTAGGATTTTGGGGCTCTATTGAAAGATTTGAATTTAAAGTAAAAGGAGATAGTTTAAAATTAATATATGAAGATGGTGAGCTAGAATATAAGAGAGTAAAGGATTAAAGAAAATGAATCATAAGGTAGGAAAAATTGTATGTAGTGTGTTTTTAGCTGTTATGATATTAATTAGTTTTGGAATAATTATATATTTATCTCTAGATGTTTTTAGAGATAAGGAAATGATGAGTGAGAGAGTTGAAAAGGAACAACAAGAAAATACAAAACAAAATGATGAAAAAGAAAAAAACACAGAAAAAGTGAAAAAAGAATCCACGGAAGAAAAAATAGAAAAAGAAGATATAAAAGAAGTAACAGAGACCACTACAGCAACGATAGAAGCAACAACGGAAGCAACAACAAAGGTAAGAACAGAGACGACAACACAGGTAACAACTCAAGTGGAGACAGAAACGACAGTAGAAACAACGACCGCTGTAAATTATAATATTTATGAACCGAACTGGCAAGTATATCATGACCCGGAATATAATTTTTCAATACAATATCCGGGAAATTTTATAGCGTATAATAGCTATAATGTGGATCAAAGATATACAGCACAGGCTCCAGATGGAACTGCGGAGTTAAAAATATTTTCTATGGCAGAAGTTGGAACACCAAAGGAAGGGTTGGAAAATATTTTAGAAACAATGGGTGGACATTCCGATTTTAATAAAGTAGAGGAAGACCATTATATCGTCAGTATTTTAAAAGATGGAATGTGCTATTATCGATATGCAAAGTATGGAGTGGGAAAAGGAATTACAGGATTTGAAATGTACTATGTAGAAGATATGCACGAGTATGATGAATACATAGAGCATATGTATGCAAGTATGCAGTAGAAAGACATACTGAAACTAATGGGAGGACATAGAGAAAATGAAAGATAAGAATATTATTATTATACTGGGAATATTTTTGGGAATATTAATAATATTTGGAGTTGGGCTTAGTGCGTATTTAGTGCTAGAAGTTCGCAATGAAGAATCAAGCGTAGCGAGTAATGAGACGGTCAGAAAAGAAAAAGAGTTACTCAATGATGCAAAGCAGGAGGACATAAATGAGCAGGGGACAGAAGAAAATACAATAAATAATGAGACTAACAGTGAGGAACAAGTGGAAGAGAAGGATACAGAGGAAGAGAGTGCTAATAATTTAATTGCCTCAGGACAATGTGGGGATTCTTTAAATTGGAATATTGACTCAAATGGAGTATTAACAATTGGAGGCACTGGCGAAATGTGGAATTTTGCACAGGATGAAGAAGGGGAAGAAAAAACATATAAAAGACCAGAGGAGTGGGAACCAGAGCAAAAAGGCGGGGATAATGGTATTCGAGCAATTATAATAGAAGAGGGGGTTACGAGTATTGGAGGTTTTGCATTTTGGGGCTTTGATGAAGTGCAATTGTTATACATTTCAGATAGTGTATCATCTATTGGAAGGGCAGCTTTTTCACGTTGTAGTATAAAAGGAAAACTTGTTCTTCCGCAAAATATAACAGAAATTGGAAGCAGCGCTTTTTCGAGATGTTCAGAGTTGGAATCTGTGACGATTCCAGAAGGAGTAACGACTTTAAATGAGGAGGTGTTTTCACATTGCTATGCATTAAAGGAATTGTATTTGCCAAAGTCAATAAGAGATATACGTTCTAATGCATGTTTTGATACAGCATTAGAGGATATTTATTATGCTGGTAACCAGTCTGAGTGGGAAGAGGTAGAGTGTTTGGATAAGGAGGAATTAGACCAAGCAACAATACATTATGAGTCAGAAAATTCTATGTATTAAATATTCAATTTATAAAATAGAAAAAGAGGAAAAAACGAAAAGAGAGTCGAAGAGAGGAGGAAAGCTCATCACTCATGCGTGAAGTCATGAGTGTCTGGGGTTGAGTGAGAATGAAAAAACGGATAAAGGTTATATTACCATTTGTTTTTATTATAAGTATTGCTTGTATATATGTGAAATATAATTTTGCATTTGACAGGGAATATGAAAACTATGTAAATGAAAATATGGTTCCTGTATATGGTAAAGTAGGAGAGACTTATGGTGACGATGATACTGAGCAACAGATTAGGGACAAAGGGATTTTAGATGTTCATTCGGAAGATTTGAATCATGACAGAAGAAAAGAATGCTTAGTTATTTATACAAGTGGTGCAAATTTAGATGTAGAAGATGAACATTCAGATTACAAAAGTCTACATATAGCAGTTTTGAGGAAAGAAAAAGGAGAGATTATTGAGACAGATAATATAGTACTCGAACCACTTTGTAATGGAGGACTTTACTCAAAGAATCAGGTTTATATAAAAACGAATAAACGTAATAAATACATTGTAATGCAGTCTTTTGGAACGATTGATGCGACCTCTAATAAGATTTATATATTAAGTGTAAATCGTAAAGGAAATTTGTATTTAGAAAAAGGATTATACGACCCTGGATATTCTTCAGGTCTGGTATTATATTCTTTGAATAAATCGGCAGATAAATTGGATACATATGATGATTATTATGATACAGGAACAGTATTATACGATGATTCAGAAAATAATTTTGAAGCGACAGGAAGTTCTGAATATGAGAATATATTAAAAGATGAATTAGAAGAGTATGGATTAACGGTAAAAATGGATACGATTTATTCTGATATAAAGCAGTATATATTGGAGGAAGACTCCTCTATGAATAGGCGAATTATGTTAAGTGATATTTAGATTGTTTTGCCAGTACACAGCGAAGGGAGTCCGGCAGTATATCCTCTAAAAACGATAGAGAGTGGAGCGGTTTTTCGATATACTTAGCTTTGCCGCTGGAGCATTGTTTGAGCGAAGCGAGTTTGCGGGAAGCGGCAAAAATCAGCGTATGTCGAAAAACCGTGGGAACGAACGTGTTTTTAGAGGATATACTGCCGGACTCTCTTTGCGTCTCTTTCCACCACATTCTCATGAATTCTCTTCTTACCTATCTTCACCACAGCAATTATCTAACTAATAAAAATCTTACGCTATCTTCTTGCTATAATCTCATTTTCAAAAAATTAAAAATAGGATATAATATAAGAAATTACAGTTTATAAATTTTATATGGGTAGAAAGTGAGGGGAGAGATATGAAAGAATTAAATATTCCAGTAGGTATATCGAGTTTTGCGGTAATTCGTGAAAATGGATATTATTATATTGATAAGACGGGATTGATTTCGGAACTTATTAGGACAAATCCAGTTCAAGTTACATTGATTACTCGTCCGCGTCGCTTTGGAAAAACGTTGGCTATGAGTATGCTTTCTGAATTTTTTGATATTCGGAAGGATAATAAAGAGATGTTTGCAGGGCTTGAAATCTCAGAGAATCGAAAAATATGCGAGGAGTGGATGAATCAATATCCTACGTTATTTCTTTCTTTTAAAGATATTGACGGATTAAAGTTTGAGAGTGCCTATGGGCTTTTAGAAATTATGATTTCCAATTTATGTAAAGAACATGCTTATTTGGAACATAGTCATTTGATAGATGAAGCGGACCGGATGATTTTTAACAGATTAAAATTGGGGATTGCTAAGAAAAGTGAAGTACAAACTTCTTTAAGTACGATAATGCGTATGATGCAGGCGTATTATGGCAGAAAGATTATTATTCTTTTGGATGAGTATGATGTTCCGATTGCTAAGGCAAGTAGAAATGGGTATTATGAGCAGATGATTGAAATTATTCGGACCATGATGGGAACAGCATTAAAAGATAATGATTCGCTCCGATTTGCAGTTATCACAGGATGTCTTAGAATTGTCAAGGAAAGTATTTTTACAGGAACGAATAATTTTGTCATAGATACTATCTCAGATAATCGCTTTAGTCAGTATTTTGGTTTTACGCAAAAAGAAGTAGAAAAAATCTTAGTTGATACGGAATGCGAAGTGTATGCGGATAAGATAAAACAATGGTATGATGGATATCATTTTGGAGATACGGATATTTACTGTCCTTGGGATGTATTGAATTATATAAATAAGGTATTGACAAGTGGAGTGGAAAGACCAGAGAATTTTTGGGAAAATACAAGCGATAATGCGATTGTCGGGGATTTTTTACAGAGAGAAGATTTGGAAGTGACAGAAAAGTTTGAGACTTTGCTTGCTGGTAATTATATAAAAGAGCATATAACGGAAAATCTAACCTATGATATTTTAGAATCGGACGAAAGTAATTTATGGAGTTTATTATATTTGACAGGGTATTTGACAAAGGTAAAAAAAGAAGAGATATTAGAGGACGATAATTTGGGTGATGGTCAGATAGCACTCGCTATTCCAAACGTAGAAGTGATGGATATTTTTAAGAGAGCAGTAGTAAAATGGTTTAATTGTAAATCTGCACATAGTGATAGAAGAGAATTTTTCCGTGCGTTATGGAGTGGGGATGCTGAAAAATTGACAGAGCTATTGTCGGATTTGCTTTTTGATACGATTAGTTTTCATGATTATGCCGAGAGTTTTTATCACGCTTTTATGGTTGGTTTGTTTTCTAGTGCAGGATATATTGTGGAGTCTAACTATGAAAATGGACTTGGAAGGTCGGATGTCACGATTAAAGACAGGAAAAATCGTCGGGCTGTTGTGATAGAGGCGAAGATTGCAAGTTCAGAAAATACATTGGAAAAAGAATGCATGGAAGCCTTAAAGCAAATAGAAGAAAAAGGATATGCGAGGAAAATAGAACGCTCGGGATATAGAATAGTTCTAAGATTTGGAGTTTCGTTTTATCAGAAAACTTGCTTGGCAAAATTGGGAGTAATGTGAGAGTGTATTTATTTTAAATAAGGTAAATCAAGCGCTTTTTAGAATTTATAAAAATTGGATGGGAAAATATATACAGATATATCAAGATTTAGAAAAAGTTAAGAAAAACAGATATTAATTCTTCTATAACTGTGATAAAATGATACCAAGGTCAAAATGTCGAAAAGCTGATGCAAGCTTGCTTGCAAGAGGAGTTTTGACTTTGGGGTTTTAAAATTTTAAAATAAAAAACAATTAAAGAAAGGAGAGATATCATGAGAAAAACGATGCGTACTTACGATACTTACTTAGCAGGTCCAAAGAGTCTTTCTGCAAGTGAGATGGCAGAGCTTCAAAAGGAGATGATATCAGAAATTAAGGAGGATGAAGAGGCAAAGGACCTTTATGATGAGGTTATTAAGACCGCAGTTGATTATGTAGGAATCCGTGCCAGTTGGGCTATTATGACAAAGGAAGAAAAAAATGAGAGAAATCCAAAGAGAACAGAATGCCATAATATGCTTATTACGAAATTTGATGCGTTGGCGGATTATTTAAAAGAGCATGGCAAGGCAGCGGCATGGAGAGAAGTCCTTGGATATGAGGAGGTGAATAAATATTATCGCAAGAGGATAGGAGATTTTGCCTGTTATTTGGCTTTTGTGAATGGATTAAATACTAGATAAGTGACTGCAAATCTCACTGCATTTAAGCGGAGAATTATATGAGTCAAATAGGAGTACAAAAGTTAACTAAACATGAAAAACGAATGGGAAATATGTATTATGAAAGAGGGAAAAAGAATGAAAGAGAATTTAAAGCGTATCATGACATTGCTTATGTCGATATTATTATTGTTTTTTGTTAATGTAGATGGACTAGCTGCCAGTACTGTGGAAGAAACAGATACAATTAGTGGCTTAAGTAGATTATCTGAGGAAAAGGGCGTCCAGACTATTACAAAATTTGAGCAGCTACAAGATTCTTGTCTAAATTATGATGAGAAGCCGAGTCTTATGGATGTCATCGCTGATATGCCTCAAACGATTGAGGTGTATTTAAATAATGAGGAGACGACGACAACAATCCCAGTTACTTGGATGACAGAGCAGGAGTACGACACAACGCAGGAGAGCTATTATTTATTTTGGGCAAAATGGGATGAAAATGCCTATACTCTCGATGAAAATTATAATTTGCAAGATTATTTACCTTTTATTGAAGTTGTAATTGAGACGAAGGATGTGGATACGATTGCGGCATCTGGAATAGAAAATATTATTTCTCGTGCATACCATCAAGTCAATATTACTTGGGTTCCTACGAAATTAGTAGATGGTTTTCGAGATAGCAGCGGCATATTGACAGCAACGTATTTTCCTGGAAGAATATATGTCGGTCTGCCTTATGGTCAGATGATAAATAGTGGAAAATACGTACCTTATAGTGCATCGTTTGGCAAGTTTATGGAGGATGTTGCGGATTCAAATAGTTTATTTTATACGAGCAGGGGAAGCTACGGTGCCCTAGAGTCTACATATTATGGTAATGACTGTAGTGCTTTTGTTGCCTATTCGTATGGACTTCCTAGAATGACAACAACAACAATCGGTATATCTAGCCAGTTTTCTAAGGTGGATGGAAATAGCATTTATAATGCAGAGGTTGGTGATTGTTTTAATAAATCTGGCAGCCATGTAGAGCTTATTACAGGAATGGAGTATGACCAAAATGGTGAGTTAGTTTCTGTGGAAGTTTCCGAACAAACACCGCCTAAGGCAAGAACGGTTATCTATACACCGGCGGAGGTTCAAGAAATTATCAATGATGGATATGTATTGCTTCGATATAACCAAAGAGCGTATGTAAAGAGTCCAGACCATTATGATGGGTGCATCGATATCAATTCTTTTTTTGATACGGAAGTAAATATGGGAACAGATTTCTATGCTTATATTATTAATACGGCGGCGTGGATTCATGCGACGAATGATAATGAAGATATCAAGGCATATTCTGAGACAGGGGAAGCGAATCAGATTTGGTATTTTGAACTTCAAGATGACGGCAGTTATAAGATTACTTCCTGTGAGGACGGAAAATGTATGGAGGCTTCTAAGTCAGAAGCAGGAGATGGAATTGTAAAAATGAGCGATTGGACTGGAAGTTCTTCTCAAAAATGGTTTTTATATGGAATTGAGGGGAAATATAAGCTTAGAGCAGCTAGCGGAGCGGAAGTTCTGAATTTAAGTGACGATGGTGTGGCAGAGGGCACAAGCTTGGATATGGCGGAATATAAAGGGGCAAATGCTCAAATATTCCAAATCTCTAAAGTAAATAAACTTGGAAATATTAGAAATGCAGATATTAGCTTAGCGAGAGATGAGTATACTTATAGCCAAGTTGCAAAAAGACCTGCTGTGACTGTTTTGTATGGTTCTAAAACTTTGAAGTTAAATACCGATTATAACCTTTACTATAGAAATAATATCAATGCAGGAACAGCAACTGTCACGATTAAGGGCAGAAGAAATTATACGGGCACATTGGTAAAGACTTTTACTATCAATAAGGCGAATCCAAAATTAAATATATCCGTTTTAAGCACGAATATGGTTCTGGGAAAGACGAGGGATATTGGTGCGAGCGCAAGGACGCCGATTACATATCAGTCCGATAATACAGAGGTAGCCCAGGTTGACGAGAATGGAGTTATCACTGGAGTGGGCGTTGGAAAGGCGAGTATTACGGTTGAGGTCAATGAGACGGAAAACTATAATGGTGATAAAAAGGTTATAGATATCAATATCGTAGAGGCATGTCCCGATGATGGGCATGATTATAAGAGTAATATAACAAAACAAGCAACCTGTACAGAAGAGGGAAGTTGTACTTATATCTGTTCTATATGTGGAGATACTTATACAGAGTCAATTAAGGCTATTGGACATAAAGAGGTGATTGATGCGGCAGTAGAGCCAACTTGCATTGAGGAGGGAAAGACCGAGGGAAGTCATTGTTCTGTATGCAATTTGACCCTAAAAGAACAGACAAGTATTCCAAAAACGGCTCATACATATAAAGATATGATTCAAAAAGCGACATTAACGACGAGTGGGAAAATCGAGAATACATGTTCCGTATGTGGCAGGATTCAAAAAACAAGTAAAATTTATTATCCAAAGACAATTACTCTCTCCACAACATCCTATGTCTATACTGGAAAGGCGAAAAAGCCTTCTGTGACGATAACGGATTCCAAAGGTCAAGTTGTAAGCTCCTCTAATTATCAGGTGATTTATCCAGCGGGACGAATCAATGTGGGAACTTATAGTTTGACAGTCAAGTTTAAGGGAGATAAATATACTGGAACTACGAAAAAAACATTTAAGATTAGTCCAAAAAGTATGAATTTAAGTTCTGTAAAGAGTAATACAAGAGGAAAGCTTACGGCTTCCTGGAGCAAAAATACATTAGTTACTGGGTATGAGATTAAGTACGGCGTAAAATCAAGTTTCTCGGGCGCAAAGACAACGACTGTAAGTAGTTATAAGACGACGAGTAAGACAATTTCTAATCTCACAAGAGGAAAGAAATACTATGTGAAAATGCGTTGCTATAAGACAGTAAATGGTGTGAAGTATTACTCGAAATGGGGCAGCACAAAGACAGTGACGATTAAGAGATAAAAGTATTATAAAAATAGAAGACGCTTTTTAAAGCGCCTTCACATATTGCTCGGTATATTCTATAAATTTTAAGGCAGCAGGAGAAGCCATTTCCTTTGAGGCGATGGCGATTCCGAGCTGTCTTTTTGCGTATGGCTCGAGAGGAAGGGTGAATACCCCCGTATCGTAATGGTCTAGGACGAGTTTAGGCAAGATGCTGATGCCAAGGTCACATGCCACCATGGAGACGATAGTGAAATCATCCATGGCAGAATACTGAATATCAGGCGTAATTTTATGCGATTTTAAGGTATGGTGGATATCGACATCGATACCGAAGGCAGATAAAATAAATACCTCATTATTGAAATTTTTTAGAGGAAATGCAGTTAAATTTTTCTCGGCGTAGCGAGGGGGCAAAACTGCAAGCAATGGGTCATCTTTTAGAGCAATCCACTCGGTATTTGTTTTTATGCCAGAGCCAAGGCTGAGTAATCCAAAATCCACCTCATGGCTGTCCACCCAACGCATAATATCCTCATTTCCTCCCTCTTTAAAATGAATTTTAATATGAGGAAAATCCTTTTTAAATATTTGGATAATATGAGGAAGCCATTCTCTAGAAATGCTAGAGTAAGTTCCGATATTTAAAGTACCCATATGTAGATTATGTAGAGATTGCACAGTTTGACCGAGGTTTTCATGGCATTGTACAATCTGAGAGATAATCGGATAAACTTCCTCCCCAGCTTTTGTCAGATAGGCTCCGTTTCGATTTCGATAAAATAATTTTAGATTCATTTCTGTCTCTAATCGCTTTAAAGTATGGCTGATTCCAGACTGTGTATAGCCGAGCGATTTGGCTGCCTTTGAGAGACTTTGTAATCTGGCAACCTCGAGAAAAATAATATATTGATTGATATCCATAATATTTCGTATTCCCTTCTTGTAGGCAAAAATTTTTTGCGGGAGCGACGAGCTAAATAAAATATGATAGATTATGATAGATAACATGAAAGTTTGTCATATATCTAAAAAAATATATGAAGGATTGTCGCTTTACGCATTTCTTTTTTCTAGTATAATTAATTCTATAGGTTTTTTCAAGAAGGAAAGGCCAAGAAGAGGATTAGGAGGAATATATATGTCAGGATCAACAATTGCAATATTGATTGCATTTGCAGCATACCTTGTTCTTATGATAGCTATCGGTATTATGTCGATGAAGAAGACAAGGGGTGCGGATGATTATTTTTTAGGTGGACGTGGACTCTCGGGACCAGTGGCTGCCTTATCCGCTCAGGCATCGGATATGAGTGGATGGTTACTTATGGGACTTCCAGGTTCTGTCTATGCACTTGGAACAGGACAGGCGTGGATTGCAGTCGGTCTTGGACTTGGAACAATCGCAAACTGGTTGATTATCGCAAGGCCTCTCCGGTCTTATACGATTGTAGCGAATAATTCCATGACATTGCCGGAGTTTTTTGGCAATCGCTATCATGATGAGAAGAAGATTCTTCTTGGAATTTCATCGGTTATTATCGTCATTTTCTTTTTGGTGTATACAGCATCTGCTCTTGCATCAGGAGGAAAGTTATTTAATAGTGTGTTCGGAATTGACTATCATATGGCACTTTTGATTGGCGCTTGCGTTATCTTAGTCTATACATTTTTAGGTGGATTTTTGGCTGTCTGTACAACAGACTTTGTTCAGGGCTCTATGATGTTAGTTGCACTCTTGATTGTGCCAATTCTCGCATGGGGATATGTGAGTGGAGATTTTAGCAATATTTTAGAGCAGACAGGGGTGAATGCCAGCTCGTTTTTGAGCCCTATGCATAATGGAGACCATCCGATTACGGCGATTGAGATTATTTCTAATCTTGCGTGGGGACTTGGATACTGTGGTATGCCACATATTCTAGTTCGCTTTATGGCGATTAAAAATGAAAAGGAATTAAAGAAATCTTCTGCCATTGCGATTGTATGGGTTGTATTATCTCTGGGCTTAGCTGTTATTATCGGAGTTGTAGGACGTGCTTTTATGTATCCTACGATTTTGGGAGAGACAGCGGGAGCAGCGTCTGCGGAGTCAGTATTTATTGAGATGATTAAGAAGGTGTTTATCGAGAATCTGCCATTAGCGTTTATCGGTGGACTTTTCCTCTGTGGTGTCTTAGCGGCGATTATGTCGACTGCGGATTCTCAGCTTTTAGTTTGTTCTTCTTCTGTATCGGCAGATATTTATAAGGATATCATGAACCCAGATGCGTCAGATGAAAAGGTATTGAAGATTGGACGTATTACGACATGTGCTGTCGCTATTTTGGCTATTTTTATCGCTTGGAATCCAGATAGTTCTGTTATGGCATTAGTATCTGACGCATGGGCTGGGCTTGGTTCTGCGTTTGGACCTCTCGTTGTAATGAGTTTGTTCTGGAAGAGGACGAATTTGCAGGGAGCGATTGCCGGTCTTGTTTCAGGGGCGGCGACGGTTATTATTTGGGATTATCTTCCATTAGTAGGTGGTCAGACTATTTATGCGGCGACAGGGCTTTATTCTTTGGTGGTTGGATTTATTATTAGCTTGGCTTGTATTGTTATTGTGAGTCTGGCTACGAAGGCTCCAGAGCAGGCGATTTTGGATGAGTTTGAGGAGTATAAGAATTATAGAGAGGAATGTTAGGGGATAGAGTAGAAGAAATATAGTATAGATGAGGGGGAAGCGAGGCTTCCTTGAGATAAGGAGTTCCTAAGAGGATTGGGGACTCCTGTTTTTTTGAGGGGGAAATGGGGTGGAGATGCCGAGAGAGGGGAGGGGTGGAGACGCCGAGAGGGGGAATGGGGTGGAGACGCCGAGAGGGGGAATGGG
>JAUUSJ010000030.1 GCA_030841965.1 Blautia sp. | reverse complement strand
CCACTCTCTATCGTTTTTGGAGGATATATCGACGGACTCTCTTCGCTGTGTACTGACAAAATCTTATAAGATTTAAAATTCTTTTTACAGGGATAGATACTATATTGTAGTTTTGACATTTTTTACGAAAGTAGTAAAAATTACTTGTTGGTGCGGGAAATTTCCAAAAATATATTTGAAAATATTGAAATAATCTACCAATTATGTTCTTTTTGTTGTATAATATATTTGCCGTAAGAGGTTACTCCTTTGGTAATTTATTGCGGTAAATTTATTATACATGAAAAGTGCCTTATACGGCATCTTTTATTTTAAAAAAGTTGTGAAGTGGTGGATAAAATAAAAAACTCACAAAAATTAAGTAAATTTCTGTAAGTTCAGTAAATACTATCAATACCATAGTTTATTGCAATTTTTAGATACTATTGATATATTATTAAATCTACAGGAGGTGTGGCGAATGAAATTATCAAGAGCAGAGGTTGAAAAATCAATAAAAATATTATTATTGAAGTACCATGCTGAGTATGCCATCCTATTTGGATCGTATGCACGTGGCGAAGAAACGGATGAATCGGATATTGATGTGATTGTTGTAGGTGGTACGCATTTTAAAGCAACAGACATATTTACTTTTGGAGAGGAACTTCGCCAGCTTACCCAAAAAGATGTTGATGCTTTTGAAATTCGTGAGGTTAATAAAGATACGAAGTTTTATGATAATATTATGAGAGAAGGTGTGAGAATCGCATGAAGAAATCAGATAAAGAAAGACTTAAGAAAATCATATCTACATGGGAGAGCCTTAGTAGCCAGCTAAAAGAACGAGATATCACGTCGGAACAATTGCTAAATGACGAATTCTTGCAATGGGCAGTTACCACACCATTATATAATATTGGAGAACAGGTAGATCAACTTAGTGATGAATTAAAGAAAAAATATTCGAAATAACCGTGGAATATGGTGGCTGGATTACGTCATCGACTTGTGCACGACTATGATGGAATTAATTGGTCAATTATTGTTGAAGTAGTGTTTGAGGATATGGAACCATTTGTTGAGGCAGTGTATAAGATTTTGGATGAGATTTATTTTGAAGAACGTTTAGACGAGCGTCATTAAAACAGAAAGTTAGATATATGGGAGTAAGAAAAATCACTGTATACCTTGTATTTATCAAGCTACAGTGATTTCAAAACCTATTGCAAAATATAGGGAATTTATTTTCCTTTTCCTATAAACTAATAATCTTCTTGAAAAAATGCAATAACTAAACTATTCCCATTTTAGATGCCATGTGCGATAAAGTAACAAATAAAAATATTAGCAAGATAACCAGCCTTTGCCATTTGAAAGGAGAAAGCGACATGGAAATACTAAGATGTGAAGGTGTCAAAAAGATTTATGGGTCTGGAAATAGCCAAGTAGTGGCATTAGACCATATTGATTTATCCGTGGAAAAAGGAGAATTTGTAGCGATTGTAGGAGCGTCTGGTTCGGGAAAATCTACACTTCTGCATATTCTGGGCAGCGTGGATAAACCCACAGAGGGAAAAGTTGTGATAGAGGAAACCGACATATCCAAAATGAACCAGACACAAGCTGCTATTTTCAGACGCAGAAAAGTAGGATTGGTCTATCAGTTCTATAATCTTATTCCAACACTTACTGTCCGAAAAAATATACTTATGCCGCTTATGCTGGATAAGAGAAAGCCGAATCAAGACTACTTTGAGCAAGTTGTGAACTCTTTAGGTATCGCCCCTAAATTGGACTTTCTTCCCAATCAGTTATCCGGCGGGCAGCAACAGCGGGCAGCGATTGCCCGGTCTTTGATTTATCGTCCAGCCCTCTTGCTTGCCGATGAGCCGACAGGAAACCTTGACCGAAAAAACGGGGAAGAAATTATAGATATGCTGAAATTGTCAAACCGCAATCTAAAGCAGACAATTCTATTGATTACCCATGATGAAAAAATCGCATTGGAAGCAGACCGCATTATCACGATAGAAGATGGGCGTATTATCAGCGACCATTTCCGTGATTCTGCCAAACGGCATCAGGGTATCCTTTAGGGGAAACGGAGGTAAGCAAAATGTGGAAAGATTATTCAGTTGGGTTTGTCAAAAAGAATAAGGCTTCCAGTTTATCCGTTGTTATAGCGGCGTTCATATCTGCCTTGTTTTTGTCTTTATTATGTTGCCTGTTCTTCAATTTCTGGTCTTATGAAATTGAACGGATTGCTTTGGAGGAAGGCGATTGGCAAGGGCGCATCACAGGAATATTTGACGGGGACGATATATCTGTTATTCAAAAATTTGCAAATGTAGAAAAAGCTGAAATCAATGAGGACTTATCTGATAATCAGAATACCGTCATTGATGTTTATTTTCAGAACATGAGGACAATATACCATGATATGCCATTGATTGCAGAAAAACTGGAAGTGTCGGATAATGCGGTATCTTATCACGAATTGCTTTTATCAAGATATTTGATACATGACCCGCAGGACGCAGAACCGCCGTTGTTGATAGCGTTTTATTTGGTGATTCTCATATTGGTATCACTTTCTCTGATTTTGATTATACATAATTCTTTTGCGGTATCTATGAACGCCCGTGTTCATCAGTTTGGCATTTTTTCCAGCATAGGGGCAACGCCAGGACAGATTCGTACTTGCTTATTGCAGGAGGCGGCGGTTCTCTGCATTGTGCCGATTTTAGCTGGAAGTTTGATTGGTATTGCGCTTAGTTTTGGAGTAATACAGCTTATAAATATGCTTGCGGCCGGAATGTCCGGGCGGCATGAAGCGGTTTTTACATACCACCCGTTCATTTTTGCAATTACAATTCTGGCTGCTTTCTTGACAGTGTTTATTTCCGCATGGCTGCCTGCAAGAAAGCTGAGTAAATTGACACCGCTTGCGGCAATACAAAACAGTGGAGAATTGCAGCTTAAAAAGAAAAAAAGGTCACGCATTTTATCTATTCTGTTTGGAGCGGAGGGCGAATTGGCTGGAAATGCGTTAAAGGCGCAGAAAAAAGCTTTACGGACTTCTACTCTCTCATTGACGTTTTCTTTTTTGGGATTTACGTTAATGTTGTGCTTTTTTACCCTTTCTGGCATTAGTACGAACCATACCTATTTTGAGAGGTATCAAGACGCATGGAACATCATGGTAACAGTAAAAGATACTAGCATAGAAAATTTTACATTGGAGGAAGAACTCTCAAACGACAACGCAAGTAATATTATCTATCAAAAGGCAGCTGCACTCTGCGTTGTCTCGGAAGCAAATATCAGTGATGAGGTAAACAGCTTAGGCGGTCTGGAAACGATAGCGGGAAATTCTATCCGCTGCGCAGAGGGATTGTATTATATTCAAAGTCCTGTTGTCATTATGGACGATAAGAGTTTTCTGGAATACTGCGAGCAGCTAGGCATAGAACCGAACACAACGGGAGGTATTGTACTGAATCAGATTTGGGATAGTATAAACAGCAATTTCCGATACAAAGAATATATCCCGTATCTTTTAGAAGAACAAAAAACAATCACTCTGCAAAATATAAGCCAGATAGAGAATGTCGCCACAATTCCGGTACTCTGCTTTACACAGGAAGCCCCTCTTTTAAGGGAAGAATATGATAATTATGCGCTGGTTCAGTTTATTCCTCTTTCTGTCTGGAAGCAGATAGCAGACGTGATAGGAAATGTCGAAGCAGACACTTATATCCGAGTGCTTGCAAAAGAAAACCAGACACTTTCTGAATTGAATATGTTGGAGGGAAGAATTTCAGAAATTGTTGGTAAAAACTATACTTTTGAGATTGAAAACCGTATTCAAGAAAGGTTAGACAATGATAATATCTTGAAAGGATATATGCTGATTATCGGAAGTTTATGTGTTCTACTTGCTGTAATTGGATTGGCAAACGTATTTTCCAACACACTGGGCTTTATCCGGCAGAGGAAACGGGAATTTGCAAGATATATGTCTGTTGGAATGACACCAAAAGGCATGAGAAAAATGTTCTGCATTGAATCACTTGTAATTGCGGGTCGTCCCATTCTGATTACTTTGCCGCTTACAGTGTTATCCGTAGGCTTTATGATAACTGCAAGCCACTTGAACCCAATGGAATTTTTGGCAGAAGCTCCGATTGTTCCAATCTTGATATTCTGTCTGGCGATTTTCGGATTTGTAGCACTTGCTTACTATATCGGCGGTAAAAAAATCATGGAGAGCAGTTTAGTGGAAGCATTGCGAAGCGATTACATCATATAGCAATCTGGAAACCCACTTATCTTTTTAACTTTAATCGACGAGGAGTGAAATTACATGAAAAAAGTATGGATAGTGGTTTTGATTATAGCAATCATAGGTTTACTGAATGGCATTGTCTATTTGATAGAAGGCATTGATTTAAGAGGTATTAGTGGAGTTAATTATGGGAGAGTTATATTTCCTTTGTTAATTGGAATAGGGGCTGTTTACGCTTTGGTGAAAAGCAGAAAGTAATTTGCGGATAAATCAAAAAATGATTTTCTATTAAAGGCAACTATCAACTAACCATAGCCCTTTAAGGAGGAAAGGGGGAATTTCCATGACCTGTACAGAAGAATACAAGGAGCATGAGAAATAAAACTTCTTTTATGTTTTAGATTTTCATAAACCGCTCTGATAGCGTAAAATTTTTGTAAGTTAAAAAAGCAGGGAAATCACATGAAAAGTATGTTATCGTGTTTTGCCAATACACAGCGAAGAGAGTCCAAAGATATGTTTTCTAAAAACGATAGAGAGTATATCGAAAAACGTGGGAACGAACGTGTTTTTAGAAAACATATCTTTGGACTCTCTTCGCTGTGTACTGGCAAGATACTATAGAAATAGCTATTACACAAAAAAATGAAATAACTAGATCATTTCCTTATCTCCACTATTTTGCTTTCTATATTCAGCTGGCGCAATTTTAAAAATATCTCGAAAAGCAGTAGCAAACTTACTTTGATTTTCATACCCAACTTGATTTGCAATTTCCGCTATCGTCGCTTTTGTCTGGCGCAACAATATAGCAGATTGTTTGATTCGATACTCCCTCATATAGGCTCCGATAGGTTGTCCGTAGACTCCTTTAAATGTATTTTTTAAGGTTGCTGTATTCATGAGATATTCTCTGGAAAGTTCCTCAATCGTTGGTCGCTCTCGCAGATTAGAAATCAATTTCTTATGAATTTCTCGTATAATTTCAACCTGTGGAGAAGTATATAATTCCCTCTGTTTTTCTTTTTTTACGTCTACCATGCATAAAAATAAAAATAATTCCTGTACTTTCAACATGAAATATGGCTTTTGTAGGCAATCTGGTACTGAATAAAGCTCTGAAAAGACATGTTCTATCTTATCTTTTGCTCGCATCACAAAGCAAGTTCTATTTTCACAAAACTTATTTTTGAATTCTATTATATCAATACCACTATCTGCAAGAATCCCTGGCGGATTTTGAGAAACAATCTCCAGATTAATTAAAACAGAAATTCCACGGTAATGCTTTAATGGGAAAAACATTTCAGATGCACAGTTATCCATTGTATGAATGGAAAGGTCACCCTCTCCAAGATATAGACAAGAACCGCTTGGTAACTTACATCCTTCCCGTCCCTCTCGACAATGATTGATTTCCAATATATTTTTTTCAAGTTTTCCATTCCACTGATAGCTTGTTGCTTCAAAATCATTATAAATAAGCCAAATACCAGGATAGACTTGATAGACCGTCATAAGTCCAAGACCATCCCCACAATCCATTTTATAGATGGTACAATAGCCATCTTCATCCTTTAGAATGGCAGCAGATAATTCTTTTGCATCGATAATATTTTTTTCATTCATAGTTTTCCTTTCCTTATTTTTTATTTATTTTTCAAAAGTTTTTACTCTTATAGATGCACCTCCTTATTAATTCACTTTAGAAGTTGCTGGAAACTTACGAAATTCCGAAATCATCATTCCAATCGTAATGACAACCAAAATGGCATCCGTCAGAGCAATGGCCAGCCAAACGCCACGAATACCCATATCACCGAGCATAGGCAAAACCACACAGAGTGGGATAAATAGAATAATCTGGCGAAATAGTACTAGCCAAGTGGCTTTTTTCGCTTTACCCAATGACTGGAATAATGTTACAGCAATCATAAAACTGCCCTGCAAAACATAAGTACTGAACATAATACGAAAATTTGTTGCTCCTGATGCGGCAATACCTGGCGTTGTCAAAAACATAGACAAAATTTTTTCTGGAGAATCCAATCAGAAACTTTTTCAATCCAAAGAGAAAAATGACTGCTTAAACCATTGACTTTAAAAGATTGCACAAATATACTGTCGGAATGAATGATTAAATATTTTTTAGTCACATCAAACCAAATATTAAAAAGAGAGGAAATATAAATTACAGCAAAAGCATAGCCCCCATAAATAATCAGGAACTATGCTTACTGAAATGAGCTATGTCAAATATTTTATTACAAAGTTTCGTAAGAAACCAATTGACTTATAGGAATTCGCTGTGTATCAAAACGATTCGTATTTGCTGGTTCCTCGTCAGAATATCCAATAACTAAAATATTAATTGGTTCCAAATTTACTGGAAGATTAAATTCTGTACGCAGAACATCGGGTTTAAAATAACATACCCACACCGTACCAAGACCAAGCTCTGTAGCTTGAAGCATCATATGGTCAGTTAAAATAGATGCATCAATATCACCTGTCTGTTTCTTATCGAAGGGACGAACCCACGCTTTATTATGGTCGGCACAGACAATGATTGCCAATGGTGCACCGTAGATATCAGCAGCTTTACTAAGTTTTGCAAGACCTTCTTTACTTTGAACAGTGATTAGGTGAACTGGTTGGAGATTTGCTGCCGTAGGCGCCACATGAGCCGCCTCTAAAATTTGTTCTAGTTTTTCAGGTTCTACTTTCTTATTGTTGTATTTGCGTACAGATTGACGCTGTTTTGCAATGTTCATAAAATCCATAATATCAAATCCTTTCTATATATTATATATTTGGTTTATTAATTCAACCTTGAATTTATTGTAACATACAAAAAAGAATCCGCAAGAATGCACTTTTTTGGAAGATACTTTCCAAAAAGATAGTAACTTATGAGAAAGGAAAATCGATATATGAAAAAAAAGAATCCATTCAACTGCCCAGTAGAAGCGACATTATCTTTGATTGGTGGCAAATATAAACCATTAATTCTCTGGCACCTAATCAATCAGCCGCTACACTATATGGAACTACAGCGACTTATTCCAAATGCGACACCTAAAATGCTTTCCCAACAACTCCATAGCCTGGAGGCGGATGGCATGATTCGTCGAAAAGTTATCCCAGAAAGACCCCCAAAGACAATATACTCTCTCACCCCATTTGGACAAAGCATTATTCCCATTTTAGATGCTATGTGTCAATGGGGAAGCAATTATCTTGACAGATTGGATATGCAATCTTCATCTTGCAAATGATAAAAAATATCATCCACTATCAACAAGGGAGCACCAGAGTAACCTTTGCTCCCCCTGTTTTGTTTGAGTTTTCTAGTATAAGCTTGCCTCTATGTTGTTCCATAATTGCATTTGCAATATAAAGCCCCATTCCAAAGTGCAGCTTAGAACTGCGGCTTTTTTCGCCCATGAAAAATCTCTCGTGGGCGTGTTGTAATGCTTCGTCAGAAAATCCGGTTCCCTCATCTGTTATAGATAGATTGAAATATTTATTGTCATAGTCAACTTCAATATAAACTATCCCTTCCTGTCTAGAATAATCCAGCGCATTATCAACAATATTCATAATTGCTCGCTCAAACAATATCCTGTCTATTTTCAAGTACTTCGGTGCAGATGATATATTAGTCTGCAAATGAAGTTTTTTTGTTTGACATAGAGATTTAATCTGAGTTTCTATCTCTCTCATATACGTATGAAAATCAATGCTTTCTATATGAAGCTCATACCCGACTGCTGCCCTTGAAATATCAATCAATATTTTGATATATGCCTGCATCTGTTTTGCACTTTCTGCAATATATCTCGCATACATTTTCTGTTCCTTGGTAAGCTCTGTCTCATTTATCAAATCCACATTTCCCTGAATGACTGTTAATGGCGTTTTCAAATCGTGGGCGAGTGCTACAATCTGTTCTTTTTGCGCCTGTTCTGTTTTCCATTGTCTCGTCAAAGAAGTTTTTAAGTTATCTCTCATATCGTCAAAAGATATGATTACATCCTCGAATTCCCTAATTTTGGAATGTCCAATCTCAAAGTCAAGATTTTGTTTCGCTACTTCTGATGTAGCTTCAAAGAGTGGAGTGAGCTGCAAGCGCAGGCTTTTGGCAAATCTGGCAGTTAGAACAATAATAACCAATACTGAATTTACGGCCATTAAAATAACTGTAAGGAAATCAGGTGATGGAAAATATTCTGGCAGCCATGATATAGTAAACTGAGAACCTACAAAATATCGTAGCACACAGTATTCATTATCCCTGACAACAAGAGTGAACTGCCGCTTTTTACCGTATTCGATATATTCGCCTTTTGCATACAAGATTGCAGCTTCTTTCTCCTCGTTGTTCATATTGGTGTAAAGTTCGTTAAAATCCTTATCCAAAATTAAGTATCCACATCCTTGTGGAATGACAACCTTCGTGATATCTGGTGCAATTGCCAATGTCGATATAAGCTCTTTCACCTGCAATTCACTTTGGTCTGCTCTCGTAGCTAATCCAGCACTTACGGCGAGTGACTCTAAACCAAAAGGAATAAGAATGGCAACCATCAACATAATAATAAGGGAGATGGCAAACTGGAGAAATAATCTTTTTAATGTCGGTTTCTTTTTTATTTCCATTTATACCCAATCCCCCATACCGTGCTAATCGGGTTTATATTGAAACATTCCAATTTCGCGCGAATATTTTTTATATGTGTTGAGATGGTAGAGTTATCCCCTATTCCATCTAATCCAAAAACTGCCTCATAAATTTGTTCTTTCGTAAAAACCTGCCCCCAGTTTCTAGCAAGGTATGCACAGATGGAGTACTCGCTTTTGGTAAGGGAAACTGGTTGGTTTGAGACATATAATACTTTTGCGGAAAGGTCAAATCTTATATTAGGCTCGAATGAAAGTGTGCTATGACGCTCCCTTTTTTCTCTGCGTAAATGTGCCGCAACGCGAGCTCGAAGTTCAGAAACACGAAACGGTTTTGTAATATAATCATCCGCACCAATGCCTAATCCAAATAATATATCTTCCTCTAAAGTTTTTGCTGTCAAAAAGAGAATAGGGCAGTCTACCATATTTCTAATTCTCTTTAAAAACTCAAACCCATTTGTACCAGGCATCATCACATCCAAGAGGATAAGGTCATAGCAATATAAGTTTTTTATATCTACATCATCCGCAGTTTGACAAGCTGTTATCAAATATCCGTCTTTTTTCAAGCTATTTTTAATCAATTCCAAGATAGAAGCTTCGTCGTCAACTACAAGTAAATGAATCAAAAAATCACCTCCTGCCTCATTATATCATATTATTTTGTCTATCCATCATTATTTTTTCCACCCTCCCAACTATGAAACCAAATTAAACTGACGATGAGCAGACAAATCGTGCAACATACCAAAATCATCATTCCACTAAAAAAATCGGCTTTTGCCTGTGTATACAGCCAAGGACTAGCCCATGCAAGCACGGTATAATCCATAGCGCGAACGCCCCAAGCCCAGGGAATATATTTCCATATAGTGTCACCGAGTCCTGTTATCATAAGTGCAGATACGAAACTTCCCAAAATGCCTAATCCCATAGATGCACCTTTTCCAAAATTCATTCCGACAAATAAATGAATTAAATAAATAGGAATCATTGTAATTAGCAGTAAAAAACCTGCTTTTATATAAAGCGTTATCGGGGCGTTTCTGTATAATACAGCAAACATGCCTAATGCTAAAAATATTGCTTCCAAAGCACAGAATATCAAAAAAACAAGCTTTCCCATATACGTTGCTGTGCGAGATGGAATTGTCCCAAGCAAAAGTAAAAAATGTCCAGCCTGATTTTCGATTTGGACAGCCAATCCCACAATAATACCAATCAAGAACGGGAAGGCAACAGCCAACACTTCTAGATACCCACTAATTTTTATCGTCAGTTCCCAGTTTGCTATATGATAGTAGGTCGCAAAAACACTCGCACCTATAATTGGAATGATGATATGCATATAGAGTAAAATACTATGCTTATATTTTTGATACTCTGCCCTCAAGCATCGAATAATCGATACCATAATTATCACCACTCCCTTTTTTCAAACCATCTTGCAGTTAAAAATGACAAAGTTGCAAACCAGACTAGAGAGAGAAATAGTATAAATATAATCATCCAAAACGTCATTGCTGTATTCTCGACTGCAATTAACTCTCCATTAGGCAAGATACCTAGCACAAAAATCATCAGATGGGGCATCCAGCTATATGGACAGAGCATCCACAAAGAGGTTGTAGCCATAGAGATTCCCAAAATACTGCCAAGCCCAGTATTAAGAATAACCGCGACAAAAATTCCTACCTTTTTTGATAGCCATAAGCATAATGGAATTTCCCAAAGACTTGAGATGACAATACAAACTGTTCCAGCCACAGCCTGCCACACTCCGATGGTAAGTGGGATTTTATTGATAATTAATATTGCAAACCCTCCCAATAGATTTAACAAAAGAAAAATTAAATTTCCCACGCAGGAGTAAATGCCGGCTATCCCAATTTTCGCTTTCCATACCTTGCTCTTAGAAATAGGTAGCGAGGCGATGGCGCGGTATTTCAATTTTCCATTATCCCTCTGCTCAATTAAGGCGCAAATAAGGGTGAGAAATCCTGGATAAATCAGAATATACCACCAATTATAAGAGTTGGGCAAAAACCAAAAAGGATTAAAAAAACTCATAAGCACAGTTAGAAGTGGAGCCAGAACAATTAATATTTTCGTAAAACTTCTTTTATGCTTTAGATTTTCAGCCTGCATATATACTATTTCCATTTAATTCCCCTCCTTATCCTTTCTGCGAATAACATCCATAAAGAGCCCTTCCAAATCTTCCCCCGTATGAAGTTCCCCCTCATAGCCAAGAGTTCCCTCGGCAATGATTCCTATATAGTCAGCAACTTGCTGTACTTCAGAAAGAATATGACTTGATAAAATAACCGTAATTCCATTGCGCGAAAAAGAGCGAATCAGTTTGCGAAATTCTTCTATGCCGACAGGGTCAAGACCATTTGTAGGCTCATCGAGAATCAAAAGTTTAGGATTATTTACTAATGCAATGGCAATGCCCAACCTCTGCTTCATACCAAGAGAAAATTGTCCCGCCCTTTTCTTGCCAGTATCTGTAAGCTGCACCATCTGCAATACTTCGCTAATTCGTGCATCATCCAATCCAAGCAATGTCGTTCTGATTTTTAAATTTTCATATGCAGTCAAATTTTCATAAAGCGGTGGCGCCTCAATCAAAGCTCCAATCTGCTCCAAATCGTCCCTCCTCCACAGATGACCTTCAAACTCAATACTCCCCGATGTCGGGCGCAAAATACCAGTGAGCATTTTTAAAATAGTAGATTTGCCCGCACCATTTGGTCCCAGCAGACCGTAAACGCAGTTTCGTCGAATATGCAATGATACGTTCTTTACCACCATTTGTCCTTTGAAATTTTTACATAAATTTGTAGTTTTCAAAATCATATCCATAAAATCAAATCCTTTCTTTTATTTTCAAGAATAGTATATCGAGGAATTTTAAAGATTCTATAAAGATTTCTTCTTTATTTTGATTTTCATAAACTTCTCTCATTAAATTGCAAGAATAGTTTGAATATGATATGATACATTTAGGTGATGATTATGGAAAAAGATAAAAAAGATATTTTAAATTCATATAGTTTTGATGTTTTCTGGAAAGACGAACATACTGCACATGTTGAAGTAAAACCTTCTGAAGTTTTAATTAATCGATATGTAAAGCATCCAGTAAAACAAATTTTTGCAGCAGACAAGATGACGCGTTATCAGTTAAATAAAATTTTAGAACTTCGTTGTTGGGATAGAAATAGAGCAGATATCAATGATATTTTACACCATCTCGGACTAAGTGAATACAATCCACAACAGATAGTCCGAAAAACCCACGGAGTTTCTTATAATGATTTCATCTGGTTTCGATTTCCAGGTGAGACTATTACGAGCAAAGATGTTTTAGTGAGGTCATAATATAATGTTTAACGAAATTTTAGGAAGCGAGTATATTGTAACACAAGATGGAACAAGCGAGGGAACGCAAATAAAATATAGAAAAGGAGAGTTTTGGTATAAAAAAGATAATCGAGGTAGAGAAGGTTTAACAGAATACCTCGCTTCTCATTTTTTACGTTTTACCAATTTATCTTCCAAGGAGTACGTTTTATATGAACAAGGATATATTAATCATATTCCTGGCTGTAGGAGCAAAAATTTTTTACTACCAGAAGATGAATTAATTACATTTTATCGTCTATACTATAATGAATTTGGTCAAGATTTATCTAAAATCATATCTTGTATGGATACGATGGAGAAACGAATTGAATATGTTCTTAAATTTATAGAAACTACATGCTCTTTGGATATAACAGATTATCTAAGTAAAGTTTTCACATTAGATAAGATAATTCTGAACGAAGATAGACATCTAAACAACTTAGCTCTTATCTTACGAAATGGAAAATTTATTCCAGCTCCTATATTTGACCAAGGCATTTCACTCTTAACGGCAAATCAGAGTGTCAACTGGCATTTTTCAATAGAAGATAATGTAAAACGAGTAATTGCACGTCCATTTTGTGGTTCACATGATAAAATGTTCTCCTATTTTGGTGCTGGATTTCAGATTGATTATCCAAAATTTTATGAGTGGATTTCAAAGGAACCTCCATCAAGGGAAAAAGAGATTTTAGAATTTCAAGTAAGGGAATACGAAAAAAAGAAGTTTTAGTTTCCTTAAAAAAGAGATTTCTATTATCTGAGACTTACTTGCGATTTTCCCCTTCTTTTGTTAAAATTATAGAAATATAGCTGATAAAAGAGGGGGAAGGAAGTATGCGGTTAGAGGAATTGGTGAATAAAAACTATGATAAACTAAATGAAAATGATAAGATGATTTGGCAGTATATTCAGGGAAATAAAAAGAAATGCTGTGATATATCGATTGAAGAACTAGCACAGATATGTAGTATATCTAGGACTACCATTTCAAGATTTACACAGAAGCTGTCGTTTCATGGCTTTCGAGAATTTAAATTACATCTCAAATTAGAGTGTGAAAATGACAAAGTTCAGGATACATTACTTCTTAATGACGTATGCAATAATTTTGTCCGATGTATTCAAAATGTGAAAAATACAGATATGGACGAGATATGCGAGCATATACAGTATGCAAAAAGACTTTTTGTTTTTGGAACAGGGGAAACTCAGTACGCGGCCGCTCAGATGCTTAAGAGAATGTTTATGAGCGTGAATCGTTTTTTCGTCACGCTTTATGGGAGAAGTGAACTTACGATGGCGTTGGACGATATGAGTGATAAGGATTTGGCGATACTTATCTCGCTGTCAGGAGAGACGGAGCCTGTAGTGTCAGCCGCAAAAACAATGCAAACGAAAGGGGTATATACGATATCCATAACTAGAATAAGTGATAATACGCTCTCTCGTCTTTGTCGAGCGAATTTATATATCCAGCCGAATCCATTTATCCGCAGAGGAGGAGTTAGCTTTGAGACATGTAGCTCATATTTTAATATCGCAGAGATACTATGTGTAAAATATATGCTGTATATAAAGGGAAAGAACGAAAAAAACTGAACAGGAATGCACAGAAATACATAAAAATGCTTAAATTAGAAACCGCATAAGGTGGAAAATTTAGGCATTTTTTTATTTTGCTTGTACATAAGTACAAAAAATGTGCAAAGAAATTAAAACTGCACGTATGAAGTAAAAGGGGAAATTGTATTGAAATCCTAATTTTAGTGAGATAGAATAAAGCCACAAAAGCAAAGACGTCTGGCTAAAAATAAATAGGATTAAAGGAGGAAATGTTTTGAAGCAGGTAATGCAAAAGGTACAGCGCTTTGGAGGTGCAATGTTTACGCCAGTTTTATTATTTTCATTCTCTGGTATTATAGTAGGCTTATCGACATTATTTTTAAATGCCTCTATTTTTGGAACTATGGCGACAGAAGGACATCTCTGGTATCAATTATGGTATATGGTTCAGGAAGGAGGATGGATGGTATTTCGGCAGATGCCCCTATTATTTGTCATTGGTCTTCCAATTGGATTGGCGAAAAAACAAAATGCAAGATGTGTGTTAGAAGCATTTGTAATTTATATTACATTTAACTATTTTCTCGCAACAGTTTTGCAGTTTTGGGGAGAGTTTTTTGGAATAGACTATGCGGCAGAAGTTGGTGGGACGAGTGGTCTTACGATGATTTGTGGCATAAAAAGTCTGGATACAGGAATGTTTGGAGCGCTGATTATTTCAGGAATTGTTGTGTGGATTCATAATCGGTATTTTGACAAGGAGCTTCCAGATTGGCTTGGTATATTTTCAGGTTCCAGTTTCGTAGTCATGATAGGATTTTTTGTTATGATTCCGATGGCATTTATTTTTGCAGGGGTTTGGCCAAAAGTTCAGGCGGTCATTTTCATGTTACAAAATTTCTTTAAAGCAAGTGGCACGATAGGAGTAGGATTATATGCATTTTGTGAGAAAATCCTTCTCCCAACAGGATTACATCATTTTATTTACGCACCGTTTACGCTAGATTCGGCGGTTGTTCCAGGAGGAATCGAAGCTTACTGGGCATTGCATTTAAGTGAGTTTGCGAATAGTACGGAGCCTTTGAAAGAGCTTTTTCCAGCAGGAGGATTTGAATTATTTGGAAATGCGAAAGTATTTGCGCCAATCGGAATTACGTTGGCATTTTATACTACCGCAAAAAAAGAAAAGAGAAAACAAGTATTAGCGTTGATGATTCCAGCAGCATTGACGGCAATGTTGACAGGAATTACAGAGCCGATTGAGTTTACGTTTTTATTTATTGCTCCCGTATTATTTGTCGTCCACGCATTGCTTTGCGCCTGCATTAATGCAGTTATGTACTTAGTAGGTGTGTCAGGGGCGTTTGGAAATGGTTTGATTGCATGGCTTTCTCTAAACTGGATTCCATGTGGCAAGAATCATTGGCAGACTTATGTGATTCAGGTAATTGTAGGACTTATATTTTCACTAATCTGGTTTCTTGTATTCCAGTTTTTGATTAAAAAATTCAATTTCCTTACTCCAGGGCGTGAGGAGGACGACGCAGATGCGAAACTCTATACGAAAAAAGATTACCGAGAAAAGCAGTCAGGTGGCAATAACCTAGAATATGCGGCACAGATTCTGGAATTTTTAGGGGGAAGGGAAAATATTATCGATGTGACAAACTGTGCGACGAGACTTAGAGTAAATATAAAGGATGAAACTCTCGTTCATCCAGAAATAGATTTTAAAAGAATAGGTGCACATGGGCTTAGCAAAAACGGCACAGCAATTCAGGTCATTGTTGGACTGAAAGTGCCGAAAGTGAGGGAGCAGTTTGAGGAGTGTATAGCGAAAAATATATTGCCAGAGAAATCTGCCGTGAGTCAGGAGGAAGAAAAAACAGAGGAGGGTATGGAAGTTACGAAAAAACAACCGACTCGTAAAGTCTGTCTGTATGCTGCTCAGACGGGAGAGGCTATTCCAATGGAAAAGGTTCCAGACGATGTATTTTCCCAAAAACTGATGGGAGATGGAATCGCAATTATTCCAAGAGATACGAAGGTCGTTGCCCCGATTGCGGGAAAGGTCGCAGTGATTGCTGAGACGAAACATGCCTATGCGATTATGGCAGAGGATGGAACAGAAGTATTGATACATATCGGTCTTGAGACAGTGAAACTTCACGGGAAAGGCTTTGAGTCGTTAGTGAAAGTGGGAGACCAGGTTGAGGTTGGAACCCCGTTATGTAAAGTAGAAAAGGCTTTGATAGATGGGGATATTCCGTTGTATACGCCGATGATTATTGTGGGCTCAGATGAGATGGTAGATTTGAAGTTTAAAACAGGCAATGTGGTAGCAGGAAAAGACTGCGTGATAGAATATAAAAAATAAAAAAGGAGTGTATGACTATGAAGAAGTTTTCAATTACAATAGCAGGTGGAGGAAGCACATTTACGCCGGGGATTATTATGATGCTCTTGGACCATCAGGAGAAGTTTCCAATCCGTAAATTATGTTTATATGATAATGATAAAGAGCGACAGGAGATTATCGCAAAAGCATGTGAAATTTTATTAAGAGAGCGTGCACCAGAGATTGAATTTCGATATACGGTTGACCCAGAGAATGCATTTACCGATGTTGATTTTGTGATGGCACATATTCGCGTTGGAAAATATGCGATGCGAGAGAAAGATGAGAAAATTCCTATGAAATATGGGGTAGTGGGACAAGAGACTTGTGGACCTGGAGGAATTGCATATGGTATGCGTTCGATAGGAGGCATTTTAGAGATTTTAGATTATATGGAAAAATACAGTCCAGATGCGTGGATGTTAAACTATTCTAATCCGGCGGCGATTGTGGCGGAAGCGACAAGAAGACTTCGCCCAAACTCTAGAATTATTAATATTTGCGATATGCCTCTTGGTATTATGGTGCGTATGGCGAGAATTTTAGGAATTTCGGAAAAAGATTTGGATATTAGCTATTTTGGCTTAAATCATTTTGGATGGTGGACTCAAGTAAAAGATAAAGAAGGAAATGACTTGATGCCAGCCTTAAAGGAATATGTAAAAGAAAATGGATATAATATTAATATCGAAGAAGACCAACATGCGGACCAGAGTTGGCATGAGACATTTAAAAAGGTGAGAGATGTTTATGCGGTTGACCCAGATACTCTTCCAAATACATATCTGAAATATTATCTCTATCCAGATTATGTAGTGGAGCATACAGACCCAAATTATACTCGCGCCAATCAGGTTATGGATGGACGAGAGAAGGAAGTATTCTCTGCCGCAAGAGAAATCATTGAGAAAAATACGGCAGAAAACTGTGGATTTATGAAAGATGACCATGCTTCTTATATTGTTGACCTTGCGAGAGCATTAGCATTTAACACAAAGGAAAAAATGCTTCTCATTGTGCCAAATGAGGGTGCTATTGAAAACTTTGATCCAGAGGCTATGGTAGAGATTCCTTGTATTGTAGGAAAAGATGGATACGAAAAAATCGCTCAGGGAAAGATTCCTCAGTTCCAAAAAGGACTTATGGAACAGCAGGTGAGTGTGGAGAAACTTGTTGTGGAAGCTTGGATTGAGGGAAGTTATCAAAAACTATGGCAGGCACTTACATTATCGAAAACCGTTCCAAGTGCCGCCGTTGCAAAGCAGATTCTGGATGATTTGATTGAGGCGAATAAAGAGTATTGGCCAGAATTGAAGTAGGTAATTAAAAAACGCCGATAAGCTGTATAGACAATAAATTTTATACGCTTTCGGCGTTTCTTTCATTCTGCCAATAGGTGGTTTATGCGAGATATGCGGCATCGCAGAGGCAAAGTAGCCTGCTCGATTTAATTTGTAAAATAATCTGGATATTTTGTGATTAGTTTTTCTTTTTCTGTGAGATGTCTTGTTAGATGTCGCGTCATTAACATCTCTGCCATCTCGTAATCGTGACGTGTGATGGCGTATAGAATATCTTCATGGTCGGAGATAGTAAACTCTCCAAGACCAGATTGAGTTGATAAGGAGCGGAGGCGGTCAAAATGTACCATTTGTTCTTTGACGATTTGGTAGGACCACATTTTATTTACAGATTGAAAAAGTAATCTGTGAAATTCATTATCCAGTTCAAGGAACTGGTCAGACTGATTGGAGTCAAAATATATTTTTTGTTGTTGGATGTTTAAGTTTAAGGCATCTAAATAGCTCTGGTCGATTCCTTCACAGGCTAGTTTTAGGATGGCATTTTCCATGACAAGTCTTACAAATCTGGATTCCTCGACAATATCGTAATTTATTTTAGAAATATAGCTTCCTTTCTGGGGAAGGATTTCCACAAGGCCAATACGGTTTAATTCAATTAATGCCTCACGAACAGGAGTCCTAGATAGAGAGAGTAACGAGGAAAGTTCATTCTCACTGACTACACTTCCAGGCTTCAAGTCCAAGTGGACAATATTATATAAGAGTACCCTTACGGCATATCCTCTTGCGTTTTCAACGGCGTTTCTTTCTAGTATAACCATTACATATTCCTCACTTTATTCATTTGCTAAAAACATCATAAATAGTTATCAAAGGAAAAAGAAGTTTTGATAACTATTTATGTTTTTTCTATGAAATAGTATACTACGTTCAAATACATTTCGCCAGTTGTTTTTTTTATTAAATGGACTTACGTATAAGTTTGACAATAAAAATAAATTAAAAGTCGAATGTGAGCACAATTTTGCGGATGGAAGGGTCTTTGCTGTCAATAAAATCAAAGGCTTCTTGAGCTTTTGTCAATGGGAAAGTATGAGAGATGGAGTTACTCAAATCGAGAGTGTTTTCTCGAATCATTTCAATTGCCTTTCCGAACATTTTATTTTGAAGTCTGGATCCTCTTACATCCAATTCTTTTGATGTAATTAAAAATTGATTTATCTCAGTGGCATTGGTAGAAAATCCCATAGTAATGACACGACCAGCATTTCCAGTTGCCTGTAATAAAGACATAAGGGAAGTTTGGATACAGGCAGCATCGATAGAGACAGTGGCGCCTCTGCCATAGGTATATTCCAGTACCTTTTCTTGAAAATTTTCTGTTGCTACATTAATCGTATATTTTGCACCAGCTTTTTTTGCTTCTTCTAATTTATCTTCCATAATATCAGCGACAATGATATGGTCACAGATATTACGAGCGATTTTTAGGATACTGCTTCCAAGTGCACCTGCACCGTATAATAGAAGCATATCATCTTTTTCTAGTTCTGCACGAGTGCAAGATTGTATAGCGATTGTAGTAGGTTCAATCATAACGGCATCTTTATCAGAGAGAGAATCTGGAAGAAGATAGCAGTCATTTTCTGGGACGGCAATAAATTCTCTGTATCCGCCATCAATATGTACCCCTCTTACTTTTAAATGGTCGCAAACATTTCCACGGTTTTTTTTGCAAGGATAACATTCTCCGCAACTTGTAACTTGATTTATAATGACTCTGTCTCCCACTTTTAAATGAGATACTGTATCTCCGATTTCTGATACGACTCCTACCATTTCATGTCCGATAATTCTTGGATAGGTGGCAGCTGCATTGGTTCCATGGTAAATTCCTACATCGGAACCACAGATACCAGCAGCTGTCATTTTTACTAATACATTGTTTTTTTCAGTGATACTTGGTTTTTCTACATCAATAATTTCTAAGTGACCAGGTTTTATAATTTGTACTGCTTTCATAAATAATATCTCCTTTTCGTTAGATTTGAATGATAATTACTTGTATACTAGAATACTAGAATAAACTGCGCGAAAAGTCAATATAAAAAAGAAAAAAAGAATAATATTATGCAATATACACAAAAATATTCAATGATATATGTGGAAAATGTGAATTGAAAAGAGAAAAAAGAAATGTTAGTATACTAGTATGCAAGACGAAAGCGCAACAAAGCAGATAAAATATAAAAAAATTAGGAGGTATGAGAGATATGGAATTTGCGAAGTTGGCAAAAAAAGGATTTGCTGTTTTACTTATGTCAGCAATGATTATAGGGACGACAGTGGGATGTTCCTCAGATAAAAATGGGGAAAAAGGAAAACTAGTAAAAATAGCCGTCTGCGTATCTGATCAGACACCAGCGGCGAAAGCGTTGGAAGAGGTGTTTAAGCCGATGGTGGAGGAGAAGACAGGAGGAAAGTATGATATTCAAATTTATAATTCAGGTGTTCTTGGCAGTGAAAAAGTAACATACGATTACACGAAGAGTGGAATTATTGAAATGTGTGTAGTAGGAACACCGATGTGGTCTGAGACTCCTAAAATGTCAGTACCAGATTTTCCATTTATATTTAGAGATGTGGAGCATGCGAGAAGGGCATATCAGGGAGAGCTTGGAGAGTATCTTGCACAAGACTTAGAGAGTACACAGCCGTTAAAATTAGTTTCGTGGTTTCCAAATGGTGCTCGTGTTTTCACATCCAATAAAAAATTAGAAAGTCTGGATGATTTTAAGGGGCAGAAGCTTAGAATGCCAAATAATCCAATTCACGTAAAGCTTGCAGAAAGCTTGGGTGCAAATGTAGTTATTATGGATATGGGGGAAGTATTTACTGCATTGGAGCAGGGAGTAGCAGATGGTCAGGATAATCCACTTGCTACAGTGCGAACAGAAGGGTGGTACGAAGTACAGGAGTATATCTATAATACGAATCATATTATTGCGTCATTGGAGCTATTTTCAGGAGAAGAGTTTTGGAATGAACTCGGGGAGGAAGAGCAAAAAATATTTGAAGAGGCAGCTAAGGAAACTTCTGATTATGCGTGGGACCTCTATATTAAAAACTTAGAAGAAGATAAAAAGTTTATGAAAGAGAAAGGTTTAGTTGTGACAGAATTATCAGAAGAAGACAGAGCGGCGATGCTTGAGAAAATACAGCCAGTATATGACTATTTGGATGCCGAGTATGAATGGGCACCAGAAGTCAGAGAGATGGTTGCAAATATAGAATAAGGAGAATTGATATGGATAAGTTAATGGATAAGCTATTTAAGGGAATTGATTATTTTACAGGAATTCTCACTGGTCTCATGGTAGTATTTGTTTTTCTAAATGTAGTGCTTCGTACTTTTTTTCACTCGGGGCTTACTTGGTCAGAGGAATTATCAAGATATTTATTTGTATTTGTGACTTATATTGGAGCCATCAGTGCAATGCGTGCGAATGCACATCTTGGAGTGGATACTTTAATCAGTAGAATGAAGCCTAAAGTACAAATGCTTTTATATATTATTTCACAGGCAATTATTGGTGTATTAATGATTATATTAATTCAAGGTTCTTGGAGAATGGTGGCACAAAACACTGCTTCCAAAACAGCTGCATTAGGAATCCCATATTCTATCTTATATTCTGTCGGCATTATTACGGGAGCAGCAATCGCAGTTATGGCAGTTATGAATATTATATATGCGCTAAGACATCCGTCAGAAATTTCAGAAATTGTTACTATGAGCACATCTGATGATGATGAGATTACAGCAGAGGCAAAAGATGGTTCAGAAGAACTTTCAGACGAAGAATACGCAAGACGTTTGAGAGAAGAGGGAGGAAAATAAGATGACATTATTAGTATTTTTAGGAGCTCTTATCGGGGGAATGTTAATTGGATTGCCGATTTGTTTTGCACTTTTATTTAGTGGAGTTTGTATGATGCTATTTTTAAATGGATTTAATCCACAGATTTTATCTCAGAATTTATTTTCTGGTGCAGATTCCTTTTCCATGATGGCAGTTCCGTTTTTTATTATGGCTGGGGAATTTATGAACCGTGGTGGTATTACAAAACGAATTGTAAAAGCTGCGAATGCTATTATTGGGCATGTTCGCGGTGGATTAGGATATGTAGCGATTATGGCGATTCTACTTTTTGCCAGTATGATTGGTTCTGCAGTTGCTTCAACTGCATTTCTTGGAGCGATTTTGATTCCTATGATGGTACGTGCGGGATATAAGAGGGATACCTGTACAGGATTGATTGCGGCGGGCAATATTTTATCTCCAATTATGCCGCCTTCTGTGCCAATGATTATCTTTGGTGTACAAGCTGGTGTTTCTGTAACAAAATTATTTATGGGTGGTATTGCACCAGCATGTTATTTATCGATGTCCTTATGTGTATTGTGGTTTTTCATTGCCAAGAAAGATAATCTTGCAAAAGCAGAAAAACAAAGTCCGAAAGAAGTTGTCAAAGCTTTGATAGATGGTTTATGGGCAATTATTCTTCCTCTCTTTATTTTATTTGGATTAAGAAGTGGAAAATTTACTCCGACAGAGGCGGGAGTTATCGTAGCTGTGTATGCGTTGGTTATCGGTTTGTTTGTATATCGAGAACTGAAAATTACAATGTTAATGGATTGCCTTGTATCTGCGGCGAAATCTTCTTCCGTTATTATGTTTTTAGCCGCGGCTGCAATGGTTTCTTCTTGGATGATGACAGTTGCCAATGTACCAGCAATTGTGACAAGAATTTTATCACCATTTATTGGGCATCCGACAATCTTGATGTTTATTATTTGTTTGATTGTATTGCTTGTTGGTACTTCTATGGACGTAACGCCTACCATTATGATTTTGACGCCAGTATTATTGCCGGCAGTTAAGGCAGCAGGCATTGATGTCGCTTATTTTGGAGTAGTATTTATTTTAATGACAGTATTAGGATTATTGACACCTCCGGTTGGAACAGTATTAAATGTAGCTTGTAGCGCTGGAAAGATTAATATGGAACGAATTGTAAAGGCAATATGGCCATTTCTGTTGGCAGAAGTCATTATTTTGCTTGCGATGGTGCTATTTCCACAGTTGGTTACCATTCCGATGAACTTTTTCCTCGGATAGAAATATAAAATGATAGAGAAGAAGGGAGAATAAAACAATGGAAATGACAATGCGTTGGTACGGAAAGGAATATGATACCGTAAGTTTAGAACAGATTCGTCAGACAAGGTATGTAACTGGTGTAATCACAACACTCTATAATAAAATGCCAGGGGAAGTATGGGATTTGGAAGAGATTCTTGCATTAAAGAAAGAAGTGGAAGATGCAGGGCTTCATATTGCAGGAATCGAGAGTGTCAATGTGAGTGATGCGATTAAGACAGGTGGAGAAGGGAGAGATAAAGATATTGCGGCTTATATTGAGACGTTAGAAAATCTTGGAAAAGCAGATATCCATCTAGTTTGCTATAATTTTATGCCAGTATTTGATTGGACAAGAACAGAGTTAGACCGTGTTAGAGAAGATGGCTCTACAGTAATGGCGTATAAGCAGGATACGATTGATCATATGGATCCAGAGAAAATGTTCGATGTAATTAAGGAAGATATGAATGGAACTGTAATGCCAGGATGGGAACCAGAGAGAATGGAAAAGGTAAAAGAACTATTTGAACTTTACAAAGATATTGATGAGGAAAAACTTTTTGAAAATTTAAAATATTTCTTAGAGGCGATTATGCCAGTCTGTGATAAATATGATATTAATATGGCAATTCATCCGGATGATCCAGCTTGGAGTGTGTTTGGACTTCCTCGTATCATTTCTTCTCAGGCAAAATTAAAGCGTATGATGGATATGGTTCCGAATAAACATAATGGTGTAACGTTTTGTATGGGGTCTTACGGCACGAATTTAAACAATGATTTGATTGATACGATTCATATGTTAGAGGGAAGAATTCATTTTGCCCATATTAGAAATCTGCGTTTTAATGATGGTATGAGAGATTTTGAGGAGAGTGCTCATTTAAGTGAGGATGGAACCTTTGATATGTATGCGGTGATAAAAGCTCTGTATCAGACTGGTTTTCATGGACCGATTCGTCCAGACCATGGAAGAATGATTTGGGGAGAAAAGGCAATGCCGGGATATGGATTGTATGACCGTGCACTTGGCGCAGCGTATTTATGTGGACTTTGGGAGTCTGTAGAAAAAGAAGAAAGAAGTGAGTAGGATGAAATTAACGATAGAAGGAATTCAGGATAGAAAAAGTTGGGAAGAAGTGGGGATTGCACTTCCAACCTATGATGTCGAGGCAGTGGCAAAAAAGACTAGACAGTCACCGATTTGGGTGCATTTTGGAGCAGGAAATATTTTTCGTATCTTTATTGGAGGAATTGCTGACCGTTTAATTGAGATGGGAGAGCTAGATAGGGGAATTACTTGTGTGGAAACATTTGATTTTGATGTAGTGGACAAGATTTATGAGCCTTATGATAACCTTGTGTTGGCGGTTACTTTAAAAGTAGATGGTACAACAGAGAAAAGAGTACTTGGTTCTTTGACGGAAGCGCTCAAGGCGCAAAATGAAAAAGAGACTGAGTGGCAGCGCCTCAAAGAGATTTTTAGAAATTCAGATTTACAGATGATTTCCTTTACGATTACAGAAAAGGGATATGCATTAAAGAGTGCAGATGGAACTTATTTTTCCTTTATTCAAAATGATATGGAAAAAGGACCAAAACAGCCAGTTTCTGCGATGGCGGTTGTATGCAGTCTATTATATGAACGTTTTCAGGCGGGAGGAGCTCCAATTGCTGTAGTTTCTATGGATAATTGCTCTCACAATGGAGAAAAGTTACAATCTTCTATTCTCACAATGGCGAGAGAGTGGCAAAAAAGAGGTTATGTGTCAGAGAAATTTATTGCATATTTGTCAGACGAAAAGCAAGTATCTTTTCCTTGGTCTATGATTGATAAAATTACACCGAGACCAGCAACTTCCGTTTGTAAATCATTAGAAGAGCTTGGAGTAGAAAAAATGACTCCTGTGATTACGTCAAAAAATACATATATTGCTCCGTTTGTCAATGCGGAAGGACCACAGTATTTGGTAATTGAAGATAAATTTCCAAACGGAAGACCGAAGTTGGAAAAAGCTGGGGTCTATATGACGAATCGAGATACAGTAAATAAAGTGGAAAGAATGAAGGTAACAACCTGCCTTAATCCACTGCATACTGCACTTGCAGTTTATGGCTGCGTGTTGGGATATACTCTAATTGCAGATGAGATGAAGGATAAGGAGCTTAGAAAATTAGTGGAGGAGATTGGATTAGTGGAGGGAATGCCAGTTGTTACTAATCCAGGAATTCTCTCACCACAAGAGTTTGTAGATGAAGTGTTGAATGTGAGAATTCCAAATCCATTTATGCCAGACACTCCACAGCGTATTGCTACGGATACTTCTCAAAAAGTCGGAATTCGATACGGTGAGACGATTCAGTCTTATGTGGAGAAATACGGGGACGCCAAAAAACTAAAAGCAATTCCACTTGCCATTGCTGGTTGGTGCAGATATCTTCTTGGGGTTGATGATAAGGGAGGAAAATACGAATTATCATCGGACCCACTGATTCCTCAATTGATGGAAATAGTAAAAGAGATAGAAGTGGGAAGACCAGAGACGTATCATGGTCAGCTAAAAACAATTTTAGAAAATGAAAATATATTTGGAATTAATTTATATAAAGCGGGAATCGGAGAACTTATAGAAGAAATGTTCGTGAAAGAAATTGCTGGTGTAGGTGCTGTGAGAGAGACGCTTAGGGAGTATTTAAAATAAAAGTAAAGATTGGAACGACGGTATTTCAAAGAATCGCTTGAAACTTAGGTTACCAGTCTGCCAAATAGGAGTTACAAAAAGCTATAAATTAGTGTGAAGAAAGAAAGTACAATCAAAAATACAAGAAAAATATTGTTTAAAACTCGTAAAAAGACAGCGAAAAAAACAGATTTTTGATTGTACTTTTTAAGTTGTGGGAAGGAATTGACGATTAAAAATAAACTTGTTATAGTTGAAACATAAGAAAATAACAAACTTACAGATAATGAATTAACCGATGAAATTTCTTTCGCAGAATATTTTTAGGAAAAAATAAAATAATAAATATATGTTGGTGCCAAAAAGCCTTTTGACTCTGGTACCATAAATATAATTTAGCGGTGGACTAATTTTAAGGAATAAGTTTTAAGAGGAGGAATTACTATGAGAATTTACAAGGCAAAAGATTATAAGGATATGAGCAGGAAAGCAGCAAATATTTTATCCGCACAGATAATTATGAAGCCGAACTCTGTGCTTGGACTAGCAACAGGTTCCACTCCAATCGGAATGTATGAACAGCTTGTAGAGTGGTACAAGAAGGGAGATTTGGATTTCTCAGCAGTGACATCTGTGAACTTAGATGAGTATAAGGGATTGGATGCGAGCAATGACCAGAGTTATGCGTATTTTATGAATTATCATTTATTTGACAAAGTAAATATCAATAAAGAAAATACTTATCTGCCAAATGGATTAGCGGAGGATACGAAGAAGGAATGTGAGAGATATACAAATCTCATCTATTCCCTTGGTGGAGTAGATTTACAGTTATTGGGAATTGGACGCAATGGACATATCGGATTTAATGAGCCAGGAGAGGTGTTTGAGAAAGATGTTCACTGCGTGAATTTAACAGAGAGCACAATTGAGGCAAATAAGAGATTTTTCGCATCCGCAGAGGATGTGCCAAAGCAGGCTTATTCTATGGGAATTAAGACAATTATGCACGCCAAAAAAATCTTATTAGTCGCAAGTGGAGAGGATAAGGCAGATGCGATTGCAAGTTCTTTCTTTGGAGAGATAACTCCTCAGGTACCAGGGTCCATCTTGCAACTTCATCATGATGTCATCTTAGTGGCGGATGAGGCGGCTTTGTCTAAAGTGAAGTTGTAAAATTGATAGATTCTATCATTTGATTTTCAATATGCCCTTTCTAGCTTTCACTATAGGGATATCAATTTGAAAAAAGAATGAAGTGATAAAAAAACGATATTTTAATGTATGATATACGATTACATTAAAATATCGTTTTTTTATTGAAATTTAAGTCTCTATCAGTTTATAAAAAATACGCAAAAAGTAGTAAATATATATGGGCTTTGTTTTATATGTGGTGCATTTTGGAATACTAAAATGCAATGAAAACGTATTCATACACAAAAAGATGAAGATTTCTCATGAAAAATCACAGAGGGAAGAATGATGGGAACTTCTCATAATACAGGTTCAGACAAGCAGACTTATTACAAAATAACAACATGCGGCTCTGAAACAGATAGTATTCGCAAAATGGCACAAACATTATTTGAGGGAAAATCTATGGATGGAGATTTAGCACTTGTCGAGGCGGCATTATCAGTGCGGGCATTTTATCATTTGGTAGATATTGGCGTACCATTTCCATGCAATGCAGCGGGAGAATACGTAGGGTATAAAACAGACCATGATCCGAATCAGCGAGGAACTTCTGCTGGTCCATTGACTTCTAAATATATGACAGAAGCATTATGGAAAGAAGTGGAGAGATATGAAATTTCAGTATTTGATGGATATCAGGTAATTGAGTTGTTGACTGAGGGAGAAGAAGATGAGAAGCGTGTCAGAGGCGTTTTGGCGTTAAATGTAAAAGAGCAGGAGGCAGATAGGCAGTTTACTGTATTTTCAGCAGATAACGTAGTGTATGCGACAGGCGGAGAAGCTGGTATGTATGAAACATCGGTTTATCCAGTGAGTCAGACAGGAGGGATGGGTACAGCATTTCGTGTCGGTGCAAAGGCAAAAAATCTTACGGAATCACAGTATGGAATTGCTTCGATAAAATTTCGATGGAATTTATCAGGCACATTTCAACAGGTGATTCCAAGATATGTTTCTACTGCCTACGATGGATCGGATGAGAGGGAATTTCTCGAGGAGTATTTTGAAGATTCCAAGAAGTTGGTACAGGCGATTTTTTTGAAAGGTTATCAGTGGCCATTTGATCCGAGAAAAACGTCAGATTATGGTTCTTCTCTTATAGATTTAATTGTATATCAGGAAACAGTCTTAAAGGGAAGAAGAGTATTTTTGGATTATCGAAGAAATCCTTCTTGCATTGAAAAAAAAGGAAAGTTTGATACGACCATTCTCTCAGAAGAAGCTTTTGATTATTTGACACATTCGGACGGAATTTGGGAAACTCCAATTGAAAGGCTTGCACATATGAATCCAGCGGCGATTGAGTTGTATCGCTCCCATCATATTGATATCGAAAAGGAATTGTTGGAAATTGCGGTTTGTGCACAGCATAATAACGGCGGTTTGGCAGGAAACTGGTGGTGGGAAAGCAATATTAGTCATCTGTTTCCAGTGGGAGAAGTAAATGGAACGCATGGCGTGTATCGTCCAGGAGGAAGTGCATTAAACTCTGGTCAGGTAGGAAGTATGCGGGCAGCACAATATATAGCACATGTCTATAAAGAGGAAGCAATGGATGCTCAAAAACTCGCAGTGATATGTGGAGAGCAGATTGAAAAAGCGGTGGATTTTGGAAAAAATGCTTTATTGTCAGGAAGAAAAAAGATTGATTTGAAACAGGAAAAAAAGCAGCTTGGGATTCGCATGAGTAGAGCAGGGGCTAATATTCGAACAGAAGAGAATATTCGACAGGCATTAAAAGAGAATAAACAACAACAGCAAAGGATATATTCACTTGGAGTTACGGATGTCAGAGATATGAGACGTTTGTATCGAATCCGAGATTTGCTGGTGAGTCAGCAAGTTTATCTTGAGTCAATCTTGGATTATATTATTCAAGGAGGCGACAGTCGAGGCTCGTATTTAATTTATTGTGAAAAAGGGAAAAAACCATTGGAGGTATTGCCAGAATGTTTTCGATTTTCTATCGATGAAGATGAAAAATCAGATGTAATTCAGGAAGTAAAATTTTCGCAGGAAGGTTGCATTTGTACTTGGAGAAAGATTCGTCCGATACCAGAAGAAAATAATTGGTTTGAGAAAGTATGGCGTGAATATAGAGAAGAAATGTATTATCAAGGATAAGCTAAAAATATTATCTATACTTTTATATAGATATAAAAAGAAAAAAGGAGTGAAAGTATATGAGTAAATTTGTAACAGCCAAGGAAGCAGTACGATTTATCAATGACAATGATTTTATAGCCGTTTCTGGAAACGGCGGAGGGATTTTAGAGCCGAATTTCTTGTTTGAAGCATTGGAAAAGAGATTTCTCAGTGAAGGAAAACCAGGAAATCTTTCTTTAATGCATTCAGCAGGAATTGGTGATAAAAAAGAAGGAGGCATAAGTCGATTTGCCCATAAGGGGATGATAAAACGCGTTGTTGGAGGACATTGGGGATGGTCACCTAAGATGCAGGAGATGGCAAATAGAAATGAAATTGAGGCTTATAATCTTCCGCAAGGAGTTATTACACAGTTATACAGAGAAATTGCAGCGAAAAGAGTTGGAGTAGTTACACAGACGGGATTAAAAACGTTTGTAGATCCGAGAATAAGTGGCGGCAAGCTAAATGATATTACAAAAGAAAATCTTGTGGAATTGATTCATATGGACGGGAGAGAATGGCTTAGATATAAAACATTTGATTTGAATATTGCATTAATTCGAGGAAGTATTAGAGATGAGTGTATTTTGTGGAACATTTACAGCAGGCGGCTTGAGAACAGAAATAAAAGATGGCACAATTCAGATTCTTCAGGAAGGAAAGCATAAGAAGTTTTTGAAAGAAGTGGAGCATATCACGTTTGGCGGTGATTATGCGAGGGAGAATGGTCAAACTGTGTTGTATGTGACAGAGAGAGCCGTATTTGAAATGACTCCGGAAGGACTTGTGCTAAAAGAAATTGCACCAGGAATTGACCTTCAAAAGGATATTCTTGAACAAATGGATTTTGTACCACTTATGCCAAAACCACCAGTACTCATGGATAGAAAGATTTTCTGCGAAGAGTGTTTGGGTTTGGATAAATAAGAGGATAATAAAAAAATATAAAGGAGAAAGAAAATGGAAGGAATTAAATTGGAAAAAAAGGAGAATTATGCAATTTTATGGGTAGACAATCCAAAAACACGTAATGCACTGAGTGTGCCGATTGTGGAGTATATGGATACTCTGATTGATGATGTGGCGGCAGACAAGGAAATACATTGCCTGATTCTTGCGGGAGGTGGTGAGAAATCATTTATCGCTGGTGCAGATATTTCTGGGCTGGTAAAAATGTCTCCAGAGGAATCTCGATATTCAATTGAGATAGGACATAAACTTTTTTCTAAAATTGAGACATTGGATATTCCTGTGATAGCGGCGGTGAATGGTTATTGTCTGGGAGGAGGTTTGGAAATTGCTATGTGCTGTGATATCCGTATCTGCTCAGCGAACGCCAAATTTGGTTTACCAGAAATTAATATTGGTATGATTCCTGGGTGGGGTGGAACGCTTCGTCTACCGCGATTGATTGGTGAAAGTCGAGCGAAAAATATGTTACTTCGAGGAAAAATGATTACCTCTCAGGAAGCGATGGATTATGGTCTTGTGTCAGAAGTATATGAAGATGTTGCCGTGCTGCGAGAAGAGATGGAAAAACTGGCAAAAGAGTTGGCAGCAAAGGCTCCGATTACGATGAAGATTGATAAGCGTCTTATTTATGATGCGGCAAATAAGCAACCAACAGATATTGCACAAAGGGATGCATTAGCATTAGGATTTGTCTACACAACCCATGATGCAAAAGAAGGATTAACTGCGTTTTTAGAAAAACGAGCACCAAAATATGAAGGGAGATAAAAAGATATGATGAAGTTTAATATTTTTGAGGATATTGAAGGAGTAGAGTTTCCAGCAGGGCATCGTGGTCGTGTGATGTACGGTGAAAATGGAAAGATTAACAGAGAGTATTTTTGTCAGGAATATTCTGTTGTCTATCCTGGCGGTGGCATTCCTGTTCATAAGCATGAAACAATCGAAACTTATACGATTCTTTGTGGAACAGGAGAAATGTATGTAGATGGTGAAATGCAGCCATTGAAAGCGGGAGATAGTATTTATATTGAGAAAAATCTGTCTCATGGATTAAAAAATACTGGTGATACGGATATGCATGTAATGTATGTATATGCACCTAAAATGGTGGTAGATCACTGGGCACAGGAGCAGTCAGGACAATTAAAATAAAAATTATTTGGATGAGTATATTAAAAAGATAAAAAGGAGAAGAATGGAAATGAAAAAAACAGCAATTGTGACAGGTGGAAACCGTGGTATTGGATTTGGAATTGCAAAGCAGCTTGGTCTTGATGGATATAATATTGCAATTATGTCTATAGGAGAACGTAAAAAATATGAGAATAATTTTAAAGAATTGGAAAGTTTAAATATTGATTATATGTATTATCAGGGTAGTATTACATCAAAGGAAGACAGAGAAGGGTTTTTAAAAGCAGTACTTGAAAAATACAAAGAGGTTGATGTTCTTGTCAATAATGCAGGTGTTGCACCGAAGATACGTCAAGATCTTCTTACTATGACAGAAGAAAGCTTTGATTATGTAGTGGGAACTAATTTGAGAGGAACAATGTTCATGACGCAGATTGTGGCAAATCAGATGCTTACACAGCCTGTTAAGGGAAGAAGAAGAGGTGTAATTGTTAATATCAGTTCCAGTTCTGTTACGGTTTCGTCTACAAACAGAGGAGAGTACTGTATGTCTAAGGCAGGTTTGGCTATGATGACAACTTTGTATGCGGATCGTTTGGCAGCAGAAGATATTCAAGTTTATGAAATTCGTCCAGGAGTTATTGATACAGATATGACAAAAGTAGTGCATCAAAAATACAGCGATTTGATTGAGCAAGGGGTATTTCCAATTGCGAGATGGGGAACCCCAGAAGATATTGCAGGAGCGGTAAGTGCATTTTGCACGGATAAGTTTATTTATAGTACAGGAAATTATATTGACTTAGATGGAGGATTTCATATTAAAAAACTATAGAGGAGATATTTATGAAAATAGTAAAGAAATATGGTGTGTTGATTTTCGTGGTGATACTACTTTGTATACTTGCTGGGGGAATTATTTATGCATATACGGGAGAAAAAAATGGAAAAAGAATTATTCGGATTTCCAATGGACAGTCGATGGAGCATCCAGATAATATAGGATTAATGGCTTTTAAAGAATATATAGAGGAAAAATTGGGAGATAAATATGAGGTGCAAATTTATCCCAATGAATTATTAGGAGCATCAGTAAAAGCATTGGAGCTACTTCAGACAGGTGCCATTGAATATGTGGTATGTAGCACTAGTAATTTAGAAAGTTTCAATGATGTATATCAATTATTTAGTTTACCTTATCTTTTTAAAGACGAAGAGGGATATTATAAAGTAATGGAAGACAAGGAGTTATTGAATGAAATTTATTCTTCTACAAATGAATCAGGTTTTCGTGTAGTCACAGCGTTGGATGCAGGAGTGAGAAATATATATTCTAAAACTCCAGTTTATACTCCAAAAGACTTAAAAGGATTAAAAATACGAGTGCAGTCTAGCCCGACGAATATTCAAATGATTAATTTAATGGGAGGGGCAGGTGTATCCATGAGTTATAGTGAAGTCTATACGGCTTTACAATCTGGGGTTATCGATGGAGCAGAAAACAGTGAGATGGCATTGACGACGATGAAGCACGGTGAGGTTGCACAGTATTATACTTATACGCAGCATCAAATTGTGCCAGATATGTTGGTAGCTAACGTAAAATTTTTAGATAGTCTTTCGGACGAGGAAGCGATTGTTTTTGAAGAAGCGACAAAACTCTGTGCGAAAGTAGAGGCAGAAGCATGGAACGAACAAATTCAAGAAGCGAAGTCAGAGGCGGAAAATATGGGCGTGACGTTTATTGAGACGGATGTATCTGCTTTTCGAGAGAAAGTATTGGTACTGCACGAAGAAGTATTAGCAGAAAATACAAAGCTTAAGCCATATTATGACCGTATTCAAGAAATTCAAGCAGAATAATCGGATGAGGGGGAATGAACGTGAATAAAATAAAATCTGCAATAGATTATGTGCTTAAAATCATTTGTGAGGGAATGCTCTGTTTTATGACAGTGATTGCAGTTTATTAAGTTGTAACGAGATATGTATTTAATAGTCCAAGCTCATACTCCGAGGAACTTTTGACGTATAGTTTTGCGTGGACTGGAATGTTGGCGGCGACCTTGGTGTTTGGAGAACGCGATCATATGAAATTAAGTTTTTTTTCAGATAAAGTAAAAGGAAAAAAAGCGATATTACTAGAGCTTTTGTCGGAAGTTTTGATACTCATTTTTGCTACTTTCGTATTGACATATGGAGGCATTGCGATTGTTAATTTGACAATGGAACAGATTACGGCGACTCTTGGTATTCCGATGGGGTATGTATATGCGATTATGCCAATTAGTGGTTTCATCATTATAATATATTGCATTTTGAATATTTGTGAGTTATGTGGAAAATTAAAGGAATAACGGGGAGGTTATTATGAGTAATGTATTGCTATGCGGCTTGATTATTGCTGTTGTTTTGATTGTATTGTTGATTGCAGGGGTTCCTATCGCAGTGGCGTTGGGGATATCATCTGTGCTTGCTGTGCTTCCAGCCTTGAGTCTGAATGTGGCGTTAGAGGTAGCGGTTCTGACTGCATGTCAGCGTCTTTTTTCTGGCATATCTATTTTTACTTTGCTAGCAATTCCATTTTTTGTATTAGCTGGTAATATGATATAACTTCTCGGAATCTCAATAAATGAGATTCTAACTGAAAATTGATAACTGA
>JAUUSJ010000261.1 GCA_030841965.1 Blautia sp. | reverse complement strand
AAGTATATCGAAAAACCGCTCCACTCTCTATCGTTTTTAGAGGACATATCTACGGACTCTCTTCGCTGTGTACTGGCAAAACTCTATGAAATTTTTTATTTTTATAGTGACAACTATTACATTGTCTATGATTTCAATAGTTTAATCTGCTTTTTAATTGTTCAAGCATTTCTATTCCGATTCTTTCTTCTTTTTTATTGCCGTATTTTAACATGTACTGAATTGTCTGAAGTTGGTTGCGAAGGTCATGACGGATATCTCGAATTTCTTCTCCCTGTTTTTGGGCAAATTGATAGTAATCATATTCATATTTTTGTTGTAATTTCATTTGCGCTAATTCATTTTCTTTTTCTCTCTGTTCCAAGGATTCTCTAAAAACTTCTATTGTTAAAAAATATTCCATCACAAGTACAAAACTAAAAATAAATGTAGCAAAAGAAATTTGTTCTTTTCCAATAATTATATTTTTCTCCATACATAGTTTTAAAAGAAAAATTTGGGTGCTTCCTGTTATAAAATTTAATATGGCAATATATTTTATTACTGTTTCCTTTCTTTTTTGGGATAAAACATCATATATGGTAAATCCAATAAAGGATATAGCAACATACATAAGTTTTAAAAAATCATTTTCTGGAAGATTTTTATTCATGTCTACTTCTTTCCATAGCCATGGAGCTATAACCATGGCCAACATCCATTCATAACCGTATTCCATAATCCACAAAAACACTCCCTTTACTAAAAGAAGCCCCTTTCTTTTAGTTTCATATAAAAAGCTATTAAATACTACAACAATACCACCAGCCACTATCATATATCCTATTCCATACATATTAAAAATGTTATTAACTATTCTAGTAGCAAAAAATATAATTGCCATCAATATAACCATCTTTGTCGCACTATATTTTGGCTTTTCTCTATGAGAAAAAATTTTATAAAAAAACATTGCTGCCATAATATAGACTGGCATCTGCCTTATTAATACTATCAAAATTTCCATTTTTCTCCTCTATATTCTAACTATCTATTTTAATTATTTTTCCATCCTAAAATATTATAGTTATGTAACAGTCTCTATCTGTACTTTATCTACAATAATTTCCATTCACCTGTGCATAAACTCCTCTTACCTGAAATATAAAGTCTCTAAGATTCTAACTCGGCTATTAAGGTTTACTCTAAATAATTCACTCTCTTTTTTAAACTTTCAAGCATCTCTTTTCCTATCTTTTCCCCTTGTTCCTCTCCAAACTTTAGCATATACTGTATCGTTTGAAGCTGATTGCGAAGGTCGTGGCGGATGTCTCGAATTTCTTCCCCCTGTTTTTGAGCAAATTGATAGTAATCATATTCATATTTCTGTTTCAATTTCATTTGCACTAACTCATTTTCTTTTTCTCTCTGTTCCAAGGATTCTCTAAAAACTTCTATTGTTAAAAAATATTCCATTACAAGTACTAAACTAAAAATAAATGAAACAATAGAAATTCGATTTTGTTCAGCTAGCAAATTTTTTTCCAGACATAGTTTTAATAAAAAAATTTGAACCATTCCTGTTGTAAAATTCAATACAGCAATATATCTAATTACCTTCTCTTTTCTTTTTTGGTATAAAATATCATATATAGTAAATCCGATAAATAATATAGCAACATACTCAAGTTTTATAAAATCTACTTCTGGAACATTTACACCCATATTTGCCTCTACCCATATCCACGGGGATATGATTTTAGCCACAATCCATTCATAGACATACTCAATAATCCAAAAAAATATTCCTTTTCCTAATTGGAGCCGTTTTCTTTTAGCAGAATATAAAAAGGTAATGACTGGTAAAAAAATACTGGTGCTCATTATTATATATTTTACTCCATCCAGATTGAAAACACTGCCAATTACTCTCATAATACAAAATGTCATTGCCAATAATACAACCGTCTTTGTTGCACTATATTTCAGTTCTTCATGATGAGAACCAATTTTGTAAAAAAGTATCGCTCCCATAATATAAACTGGTATCTGCCTTATTAACTCTATAAGATATTCCATTTCCCCTCCACTACTTAGTCTCACCTGTTTATTGCTCTTAGTTATTTTTTCATTATAAATACATTGGATTATTCTAGGCAATCCACTCTCTCTTTTAGTTTTTCAAACATTTCTCTTCCTGTTTTTTCTCCCTGCTCGTCTCTAGATTTTAACATATACTGAATTGTCTGAAGCTGATTACGTAGGTCGTGTCGGATATCTCGGATTTCTTCTCCCTGTTTTTGCGCAAGCCGATAATAATTGTACTGATATCTCCTCTCCGATTTCATTTTTTTCATCTCACTCTCTTTTTCTTGTTGCTTTATAAGTTCTCCAAAAACTTCCGTAACAATAAAATATCCAAGCAAAAGAAAAAGATTAGAGATTATCGTCATACTATATCTATTTTGCTCAAAAGTAGAAAAACTTTTTTGTACCATTCCAAGTAACATAAAAAGCTGAATCAAAGCAATAATAATATTTATACCCGTGATATATCTTGTTAATTTTTCTTTATTCTTCTGCTGCCATATTTCCCAAACTAAAAAAATAATATATAATATTGGAAAAAATAATATTTTACTAATATACGTTCCCGTCGACGAATAAGAATCTAATAAATGAAAATTAACTTGTAACAATAAATCTACAACTTCTCCAAAAGCAATCTCGAATATAAGTTCTGTCAACATGCATATCACAGTCTTTATCACAATTCTTTTTTTATCTGTACAAAACAAAAAGAAAGATAATATAAGATAAGATGCTTCCATTCCTAAAATATGAATTATTTCCTTCAATAAAGTTCCTGGCTCTCCAATTTCATTTAAAATAATTCTAATAATCACTATACATCCTGCATATATGATAGGCGTCCACACTCCATATTTTGCTCTATGTTTTGGGTTTAAAACCCTGTAAATAAAAAAAGCTAATAACAGAACGGGAGCTAAATCGATTAATATTTTTTGGCATAAGCTAATAATAACGTTCATAGAATCTTTCCCTTCGTCTATCACAGGCTAACTGTACCTAATATTTTTTCTACACTTTCTCGTTCTTCTATCCTTTATGATACCTTATCATTCACCATGATTCAAGTTTTATTTTCCGCAAAACCTTCTTCAAAAAAAGAAAAAAACGCCACTACTAGGAATAGTGACGAACTAATTTACTTTAGTCAACTATAAGGAAGGATAAGTCGCTTTGACTTTCCCCTTTTTGTATTCTGAATATAACACCTCAAGCCAAAGATTACAAAAATGAAAAAATTTATAGGATTTTGCCAGTACACAGCCAAGAGAGTTCGTCGATATGTCCTCGAAAAACGATAGAGAGTGGAGCGGTTTTTCGATATACTTA
>JAUUSJ010000260.1 GCA_030841965.1 Blautia sp. | reverse complement strand
AATCAGCGTATGTCGAAAAATCGTGGGAACGAACGTGTTTGTGGGACATATACCTACCTCCTCTTTCTGCGTCTTTCTCCACCTCTCCCCTCTACAAACATAACTTATACCCTAATTGAACCATAAATTTTTAAAAGACTAAAATCCTTATCGAAGTTATTCATTTTTCCACTGGACATCATTTTCTCTGCGTGATATACTCAGCTATGACAATAATAATGTTTCATTTATGTAGTAAATAGAACAATTTATATAATAAAACAGAAAGGTTTGTAATTATGTATACATTAAAAACAGAAGCATCTTTTGACGCTGCCCATTTTTTAGCAGACTATTCTGGAAAATGTAAAAATATTCATGGTCATAGATGGAGAGTCTTCATCGAGGTGGAGGGAGAGACGCTCTGCCAGGATAGACAGTCCCGCGGAATGCTCGTTGATTTTGGTCTGCTCAAAAAAGATGTAAAAGCGCTCGCCGATTCTTTTGACCATGCCTTTATCATAGAAAAAGGCACTCTAAAGCAAAAAACACTGGACGCTCTACGGGAAGAAAATTTTCATATTATTGAGATTTCGTTTCGTCCTACCGCAGAAAATTTTGCAAAATATTTCTACGATGAAGCAAAAAAACTTGGCTATCGTGTAGCCAGCACAACGATTTACGAGACACCGACAAACTGTGCCTCCTACAGAGAGGGGTAAGCAACTATGATATATCCTGTTGTAGAAAAGTTTATCAGCATTAACGGAGAGGGAACTCGCTGCGGACAATTATCCGTTTTTATCCGCTTTGCTGGGTGTAACTTAAATTGCAGTTTTTGTGATACGAGATGGGCAAATGAATCGGACACCCCATTTGAGAACTTAGATGAGGAAGCTATCTATGAGTATATCAAATCTACGAAAGTTACAAATGTCACTCTGACTGGAGGGGAGCCTCTTTTGGTTCCAGGAATTTCTCTTTTATTAGAGAGATTAGCGAAGGATGAGCAGCTCTATGTGGAGATTGAGACAAACGGAAGCATTCATTTGGAACCATTTTCTCATCTCTTAAACGGTCCCCATTTTACGATGGATTATAAGCTTCCTGGAAGTGGTATGGAGAGCTTTATGGATTTATCGAATTTTTCTTATCTGAGAAAGGATGACACGGTCAAATTTGTGGTGGGAGACCAAACTGACCTGACGGTGGCAAAACGTATCATAGATGACTATCAACTATTAGGACGTTGTTCTATTTATTTTAGCCCCGTTTTCGGGAAAATAGAACCACAAGAAATTGTAAATTTTATGATAGAGCATCGACTCAATCAAGTGAATTTACAGCTTCAGCTTCACAAAATTATATGGTCCCCCGATGAGCGCGGGGTTTAGAAAGAGGGAATAAAAATGGCTATTGATAAAGCGGCAATCGAGGAGCATATTCGCGGCATTTTGATTGCTCTTGGGGATGACCCTGACAGAGAGGGTTTAATTGACACTCCAAAGAGAGTGGCAAATATGTACGCTGAGGTATTCGAGGGAATGAATTATTCCAATCATGAAATTGCAGAAATGTTCTGTAAATCCTTTCAGGATGATTTAAGCCTCGATGACCAAAGCAACGATATCGTTCTCGTAAAAGATATCGATATTTTTAGTTACTGTGAGCATCATATGGCTCTTATGTACGATATGAAGGTGGCAGTCGCCTATATTCCGACAACCCGTATTCTAGGTCTTAGCAAGATTGCCCGAATCGCCGATATGGTTTCCAAGCGGCTTCAGCTTCAGGAACGAATCGGCAGTGATATCGCAGAGATTATGCAGGAGGCATCCGAGTCTCCGGACGTGGCTGTCATTATTAAGGGCTGTCATAGCTGTATGAGTGCACGCGGCATCAAAAAACCGCATAGCAAAACAGTATCAACCACATTGCGCGGACGGTTTCAGACTGATATCGCATTGCAAAATAAATTATATATGATGATGGCACAATAATCATCCTAACAAAAAGCCTAAATATAAACTTGACCAAAAACTGATAAAATAGCGATAAAAATCTAAAAATCTTTGAGAGAATAAAATATTAATTTTATGATGATACCAGGGGTCAAAGACCTTTTATCCCCAACATCATTTTATGATTTTATAATGGATTTTTATTGCAATAACTAAAAAAGGAGAAATCTATATGAAAAAAAATAAGATTGCTCTTGTCGTATTGAGCGGTGGACAAGACAGCACAACCTGCCTTTTTTGGGCGAGAAAAAACTATGAAAATGTAATCGCAATCTCTTTCGATTACAACCAAAAGCATATTTTAGAATTAAACTGTGCAAGACAAATCTGTGATAACTATGGAATTGAGCATCATATTTTAGATATGTCTCTTCTTGGAAAATTAGCTCCAAACTCTCTCACAAGGGAAAATATTCCAGTTGACACAGAGGCTCCTGAGGTTGGAACTCCAAACTCCTTCGTGGACGGAAGAAATATGCTATTTTTGACATTTGCAGCCATTTTTGCAAAGCAAAGAGGAATTACCGATATTATCACGGGCGTATCCCAGAGCGACTTTAGCGGATATCCAGACTGTCGAGATGTATTTATCAAATCCCTGAATGTATCTCTTAACCTAGCTATGGATTATCAGTTTGATATTATCACACCTCTCATGTGGATTGACAAGAAAGAGACATGGGCGCTCGCTGACGAACTCGGTGTTCTCGATATTATCCGAACAGAAACCCTCACTTGCTATAACGGTGTTCTCGGAGATGGATGCGGAAACTGTCCTGCCTGTAAACTAAGAAGCAGAGGATTGAAAAAATACTTGGCTGAAAAAGAGGCAAAATCTCAAGCAAAATAATCCTCTTTCTCGCAAATAATAGTAAAAAATTAAAAAAGGGGCTGTTGAAAATCCATTTTTCGACAGTCCCTTTTTCAATCCTTATCTATTATTTTACTTATATCTTTTCTCTAGAAGAACTCTCGAAGTACCAAATCTGTCTCGCCCGGATTCGCTCCGATTTCAATTCTTAGAACTTTGGGGTGATTCCGATACCTCGTTCTCACCATCTCTCTAAGCTTCGTCCCTCCATGAAATCCGTGTATAATTCTCAGTCGATACGTACTCTTCTTTGCCCGCTTTAGCTGTGAATCAATATAAGTTTTTGCCTGATATTGATTCATCTCGTGTACATCAACCTCTACTACTCCCAATTGTATCAACTTCTGCCTCTTTTCTAATCCAAAACTCATAAAACCGTAGATAATGCCAGATAGTGTAAAACTTTTGTAAACCAAAAAAGCCGAGAACTTATAGCAGTTGTTCTTGTAAAAAGGAATTTTATAATGTTTTCCAATACACAGCAAAGAGAGTTCGTCGATATATCCTCAAAAAACGATAGAGAGTGGAGCGGTTTTTCGATATACTTAGCTTTG
>JAUUSJ010000029.1 GCA_030841965.1 Blautia sp. | reverse complement strand
CGAAAAACCGCTCCACTCTCTATCGTTTTTGGAGGATATATCGACGGACTCTCTTTGCTGTGTATTGGCAAAACTCTATAAAATTTAAAATTCTTTTTATAGGTATAATTGTTACAAAGTTTCAATGTGATTTCTCTGTTTTTTATTTACAAAAATTTTATGTTATCGGATTGGAAAGTTGACAATTTATTAAGATTAAGTGGATTACTGAAAAAAGCGATAGAAGAAGGTGGCTAATCTTTTTCTATCGCTTTTTTTGTCAAATATTAAGGAAAATGTAATCAATTGAATGATAAATTGGGAGGAATATCATTCAAGAGATTTACATCATGGAATATATGAATAATAGATAAGGATATTAGAGGTAAATGGCAAAATGGTTCTATTATTCTATATATTTCATGTGGTTTTGCTTTATATGGCAAAATTAGTTAGGGTTAGCGGGTTGCATTTCGATTTTTTTTCTATTCCTATGACATCGGCAATTGGCATGGAATAGAAAAGAAATCGTGTAGATAATGTTTTTGACAAGCGTTTCATAATATAAAATTTTAATTCATAATATGAAACAACTTATGATTTTATTATAATACGTTTTTAGAGAATGTCAAGCGCTTTTTATGTATTTTTTTGTATACAGGAATATTTTGTTGGATAGACTAGTTTTTAAAGTTTTTTGACTGAGGATATGAATAGGGAGATTGATGAATGGTGAGGAGATGGAGATACAGATATAGGGGGATGGTGGGATAGAAGTATAGAGACGCCACGAGGAGAGTAAACTGATATCTTATGAGATATAAAAAATTTGAAAATTGCAAAGCAGAATCGATATATTTGCTATTTCATAAAGTTTCGCCAATACACAGCGGAAAGAGGCGGCAGGTATATGCCACGAAAACGATAGAGAGTGGAGCGATTTTTCGATATACTTAGCTTTGCCGCTGGAGCACTGTCTGAGCGCCGAAGGCGTGAGTTTGCGGGAGGCGGCAAAAATCAGCGTATGTCGAAAAATCGTGGGAACGAACGTGTTTACGGGGCATATACCTGCCGCCTCTTTCCGCGTCTCTTTTCAACCTCCCCCCAATCCCCCCTCTAAATTTCATATAAAAATTTGCTCAAATCAAAGCTTTGTGCTACAATAATGCATGGCGAGAAAGAAAGAATTTATTGATTGAGCTTTGGGCAAACTTATCATGAGCTCGCTTATATAGAGATGTCACTTTGCAGAGATAGATATCTGAAAATAGATTAGAAAAGGGGAATTTTACATGGAAGAGAAAAATCCAATACAGGTAGCAGACCGAATTTTTGCAGTATTAGAGAGATTAGCTGAGAAAGGTGCAGTTGGATTAATTGAGTTAAGTAAGGAGCTTAAATTAAATAAAAGTACTGTGCATAGACTTCTAAATTCTCTTATGTATATGGGATATGTAAAGCAAGATGAGGAAACCTTGAAATATGAGCTAACCTATAAAATTTGCAGAGTAGCAGATAGTCTAATGAGTCAGATAGACTTAATTCAGATTGCAAAACCATATTTAAAAGAACTCTCAAGAAAGACAGGAGAGACCGTGCATCTAGTAGAGAGAGAAGGGAATAAAGCCGTATATATAGACAAAGTAGAAAATTCTACAAATGCAGTGCGGCTTGTATCTAAGATAGGAAAGACGATACCGCTTTATTGCTCTGGAGTCGGAAAGGCGATGATGGCAGAAATGTCGGAAGAGAAGATAAGACAGATTTGGAATGAGAGTGAGATTATTCCATATACAGAGATGACGATTATGGATATTGAAGAACTCTTAAGGCAGATTGAGGTTGCGAGACAAAAAGGGTATGCGATGGACGACGAGGAAAATGAGATTGGGGTGCGCTGTGTTGCGGTTGCTCTTCCAGATATGAACGGAAAAAATCGCTATGCAATCAGTATTTCGGCACCTGAGATTCGCATGACGGATGAGAAAATAAAAATATGCGCAAAAGCATTAAAGGAAGCGAAAAGAAAAATTAAACAAGCTTGGAGTTAGAAAAAAAGGGCGAGAGATAGAAAAACCAAAAGAAAATAGAGGGAAAAAGAGAGATAAAAAAGAAAAAACGATACTTCAGTGAAAGAGGAGATAAAATAGGTGAAGTATCGTTTTTTCTTTTTGTCAGTTAATAATACTATATTGATATATTGCTAGTAAGAATGTAAAAGATAGATAGAATGAATGGATATTAGGTGGTTGGCTCCCAATATCCGTTCATTTATCGTACTGTCTGCGTTGACAGACAGATTTTTTAGTAGAGCAGAGCTTATCTTTGAACTCTGGCTCCAGCACCGCCCATAATTGCTTCTACTTCTTTTTTGTTTGCCATAGTAGTATCTCCAGGTGTAGTCATAGCGAGAGCACCGTGAGCAGCGCCATAATTTACAGCAAGTTCTGCATTGCCTGTTGTCATTAATCCATAGATTAATCCGGATGCGAAGGAGTCTCCACCACCTACGCGGTCCATAATCTCAAGTCCCTTATAATCTTTTGCTTTATAGATTTCTCCGTCAGCCCAGCAAAGTGCACTCCAGTCATTGACTGTAGCTGTTTTTACCTCACGAAGTGTTGTAGCTACAGCTTTGAAGTTAGGATATGTCTTTGCAGCCTCATTAATCATTTTTTTGTATCCTTCTAAGTTTAATTCTTTTAAGTCTGCGTCATTTCCCTCAATCTCAAAACCAAGACAAGCTGTGAAATCTTCCTCATTACCAATCATAACGTCTACGTACTGAGCGATTTCTTTATTTACTTCCTGAGCTTTTGCTTGTCCGCCGATGGCACTCCACATAGATGGACGGTAGTTTAAGTCATAAGATACGATTGTTCCGTATTTTTTAGCTGTCTTGATGGCTGCGATAACAGTCTCGCAAGCTTGCTCAGATAAAGCTGCATAGATTCCGCCGGTATGTAACCAGCGAACGCCCAACTCGCCGAAAATATACTCGAAATCGAAATCATCAGGTGTAGCTTTAGAGATAGCTGTATTAGCACGGTCTGAGCATCCAACTGCTCCACGGATACCATAGCCTCGCTCTGTAAAGTTGATACCATTTCTGCAGATACGTCCGATTCCGTCTGTCTTCATCCATTTGATGAGAGAAGTGTCAACTCCACCTTGCATGATGAAATCTTCCATAAGCATACCAACTTCATTGTCTGCGAATGCTGTGATAACAGCTGTGTTCATCTTGAAGCATTTTCTAAGTCCACGGATTACATTATACTCTCCGCCGCCTTCCCAAGCGCGAAAAGATCTTGCTGTACGGATTCTTCCCTCGCCTGGGTCAAGACGAAGCATAACCTCACCTAGGGATACGGCATCATATTTACATTCACTTGCTGGTCTTAAATTTAAATTCATAATATTATCCTTTCTAGCTGCCTTGGAAAATATATTTAGGCAGCGTTTTTTCCTTATTTATTTTATATCAATCATTTGTCTCTTTTTTAGAGGCTGCGGGGATGCCCGCTTTATTATGGTACGCACTCATACTTATAAAATGGAGTGTAAGTTTTGAATTTTATTGGGGGAATTTATTTATCCGCGAATTTTAGCTGCGAGCTCAACGGCCTCTTTTGTCATCTCACGAATCTTATCAAACTCGCCAGCCTCAACCATATCGCCTTTTACCATCCAGCTACCACCGCAGCAGATGATTTTATCACATTCAAGATAATCTTTTAAGTTCTTTGTATTGATTCCGCCAGTTGGCATGAATTTTAAGCTTGTATAAGGAGCTGCCATAGCCTTAATCATAGCAACACCGCCAGCCTGCTCAGCAGGGAAGAATTTAACAACCTTCATTCCTCTTTTTACTGCCTTTGCGACCTCAGAAGGAGTGATACATCCTGGGAATACAGGGATATCTTTTCCTAGACAGTAATCTACAATCTCCTCATCAAATCCAGGGCTTACGATGAATTTTGCTCCCGCTGCCACTGCGCGGTCTACCTGCTCAGTAGTGAGAACTGTTCCAGCACCTACTAACATTTCTGGGTACTGCTCAGACATAATTTTGATGGATTCCTCTGCTGCGTCTGTACGGAATGTTACCTCAGCACATGCAAGTCCACCCTCACAGAGTGCTTTTGCTAGAGGAGCTGCGTCCTTTGCATCATTTAATACTACTACTGGTACGACACCGAAACTGCTAAATTGTTCTTCTATTGTTTTCATTGTTTTTCATTTTCCTTTCTTTCATTAATACACAGTTTTATATGGATATCTTCTTGCGCGCAATATAGAAGGTCTGGGAGCTTCGCGAGGGCTGATTCTCTTTTATCGCTTCTATTGATTTTATCATACACCAAATTTTTTAAAAGTCAACCACATTATGGAATATAGTTTTATATTATGAAACAACATAAAATTTTTTTTTGAATCTTGTTGACGGCGATAGGATGGGGAAAAATATCATATAATATAATAGAAAGTTTTAATAAGGATACCCCAAAATTTTTTAAAATATGTATGCTGGATTGAGAGATATTGAAAAAATAGGAAGTTTCAGTCTAATATAGATAATAATAAAGAAAAAATAAAGAAAAATTATTGATTTTTTCTTTATTTTTTCATATAATGGAAGCAGGAAAGGAGTGTTGGATATGGCACAGTCAGTTAATGTGAATTTTAAGTTGGATGCAGATGTAAAAAAGAGAATGGAAGAGGTTTGCTCTGAATTGGGCATTTCCATGAGTGCGGCATTTACTATATTTGCAAAAAAAGTTGGTAGGGAAAAACGCATACCATTTGAGGTCTCAATAGATCCGTTCTATTCTGATAGTAATATTCGCTACCTTGAAAATATTGTACGTGATATCAAAGAAGGCAAGGCTCGCTTTGCAGAGCATGATTTGATTGAGGTGGATGAATGAGATTATTGTGGGAAGATAGAGCGTGGGACGATTATTTGTATTGGCAGACACAAGATAAGAAAACACTGAAAAGAGTAAATTCCCTGATTAAAGATATTCAGAGAAGCACGTTTGAGGGTATTGGAAAGCCAGAGCCTCTAAAGGAAAAGTTAAGTGGTATGTGGAGTAGACGTATTGATGATAGAAACAGAATTGTTTATTATGAACAAGACGGCATAATTTATATCGTTTCATGTAGAGGACACTATGATAAATAATTAAAGGATGGTTTTCCACTCTTTTTTATGATTTATTGTTGTTTATGTTAGCAGACATACCAGTTTATTAATAAAAGAGAGAAAATTTTAAATATATTTAGTTAAAAAGTGAATAGCAATATCATAAAATGCAACTCATTTGCAAAAGTACTTGACAAAAAGAAAAGCGAAGCTTATAATGTCAAAATGCAAATGAGTTGCATTTTTGTGTTTGAAAATAAAAAAATTGTAAAAAGTATAAAAGACATATAGAGAATGATATTGGGGTCAAAAGACCTTTTGACTATGGTATCGGAGAATGGAAAAAGGGAAAAGTGGATGAAAAAGGAATATAAAACAAAAGCAAGAGATTTAATATTAGAGTACGCTAAGCAGCATAAAGAGCAGAGATTTTCTGCTATGGATGTTTTCGAGTATATGAGTGAGATGGGAAGTAATGTCAATATAACAACGATTTATCGAAATTTAGATAAGATGACGGACGGTCAGACTTTGCTAAAATATAAGACAGCGGAAGATGAGAGGACTGTCTATCAGTATGTAGAGCCGGATACGCATTGCCATAATCATCTACATATGCACTGTAAAAACTGTGGAAAGATTATTCACTTTGAATGTGCATTTATGGATGAATTTCGACAGCATTGTCTGGAACACCACGGTTTTTTATTAGAATGCGATGGCTCGATATTGAATGGGATTTGTAGGGAATGTGCTAAGAAAATATAGATAATAATTATAGAAAGAATTGCGGGAGCACATTGTGCGGAGCAATTCGGTATCATAGGGGTTAAAAGACCTTTTGACCCCAACATCATAGAAAATAAGTAATAATTAGAAAGGGGAAGTATAGGGTGAAAAAGAAAATCGGAATGATAGTTTGTCTTCTTCTTACCGTAATCTTAGCGTTTCAGGGTGTGACAGCCTATGCGGCACAGGTGAGAGAAGAGATGATAGATAAGAAAAAAGAAGATGGAAAGATAAAGATTACCTGTATGATTTTTCCGCAGTATGATTGGTTAAGACAAATTCTTGGGGAAAAGATAGAAAATTATGATATAAAATTATTGCTCGATAATGGCTCGGAGCTTCACAGTTATCAGCCGACCGTGGAGGATATGGCAGAGATTTCAAGTAGTGATTTTTTCTTTTATGTCGGCGGTGAGTCTGATGCCTGGGTGGAGGATGCGATAAAATCTGCTAAAAATCCAAACCTAAAGGCAGTGAGTCTCTTGGAGATGTTGGAGGACTATGCCAAGGTGGAAGAGGAGATTGAGGGAGCGATGGAGCATGAGCATACAGAACATGAGCATATAGAAGACGAGCATACAGAAGAGGAGCATACGGAACATGGAGAAGAGTACGACGAACATCTCTGGCTTTCTCTTAAAAATGCAGAGGTGGCAGTAGAGGAATTAACAAAGATTGTTCAGCAGCTCGACCCTGAAAATGCATCTATCTATGAGAAAAATAGCCAGCAGTATGAGCAGAGATTATTGTCTTTAGATGCACAGTATCAAGATGTAATTGAGAATGCAAAAAGGAAAACAGTTTTATTTGGAGACCGCTTTCCATTTCGATATTTAGCGGATGACTATGGGCTTGCGTACTATGCGGCATTTGAGGGATGCAGTGCGGAGACGGGAGTTAGCTTTGAGACAATTATTTTTCTTGCGGGGAAGATGGATGAAGAGGAGCTTCCTGCTATTTTTACATTAGAAAACTCTAATGAGCAGTTGGCAAAAGTGATAGTGGAAAATACAAAAGAAAAAAATCAGGAGATTTTGACGCTACACTCGATGCAGTCTGTGACGAGAAAACAGATAGAAGAGTATGGTCTTTCTTATCTAGGACTTATGGGGGAAAACTTGGCGGTGCTAGAGAGAGCCTTGAATTAAGAGGAGTTAAGTTTATAGAATGATGTTGGGGTCAAAAGGGCTTAAGCAAGCTCGCATCGGGTTTTGAACCTTTTGACCTTGGTATCATAGAATATCACAAAAAATTTTGAGTAAGTTCAAGATGGAGTAAGTTTAAGACGTAAAATGGAAAAATATAAAGAAAGAAGAAAAATATAAAGAAAGAAAGGAGGAAGAAATTTGGCTTATATTAAATGTAAAGATTTGGCAGTCGGATATGAGGGAAAAGCGGTATCAGAGCAGATTCAGTTTGAGGTAAATTCAGGTGATTATCTATGTATTGTCGGAGAAAATGGAGCAGGAAAGAGCACTCTGATGAAGACTTTGCTTCACTTGATTAAGCCGGTGAGCGGAGAAATCATATACGGTGACGGATTGAATGCTCATGAGATTGGATATTTACCACAGCAGACTGTCGTGCAGAGAGATTTTCCGGCATCTGTCATGGAGATTGTTCTATCAGGAAATGTTGCTAGAATCGGATTTCGTCCTTTTTTTGGAAGAGAGGAAAAAGCAAGAGCGAGAAAAAATATGGAGCGGATGAATATATGGGATTTGCGAAAGGAATGTTATCGCAATCTCTCAGGTGGGCAGCAGCAAAGAGTTCTGCTTGCGAGAGCTTTATGTGCGACGACGAAGCTTCTCCTGCTCGATGAGCCAGTGGCGGGACTTGACCCGAAGGTGACGGCAGAATTTTATAGTCTGATTGAGAGCTTGAATAAGGAGGGAACGACGATTATTATGGTTTCTCACGATATGCAGGCGGCAGCGGACTATGCCAGTCATATTTTACATGTGGGACGGAAGGATAAGTTTTTTGGGACAAAGGAAGAATATTTGGACAGTAAGATTTGGAGAAAATTAGAAGAAAAGATAGAAGATACTTTATCAGAGCGTTAAATGAGCAGTTAGTACACTGGCACATTTGTAATAGTTCAAATATGAGTATGTCAGTATATTGGATTAGTTTTAGAGTGGAAATTTATGGATTTTGAAGCCTTTGATATGCGAAATGTCGATGAAAGGTGAAAACAGAAAAGAGGCGAGGAGAGAAAAATGTTAGCAATGATAGAAAAATTACAATTTTATATGGAATATCCGTTTGTGAAATATGCGTTTATTGTCGGAGTGCTGATTGCGTTATCTTCTTCTTTGCTCGGAGTGACGTTGGTTTTGAAGAGATTTTCCTATATCGGAGATGGACTTTCTCATGTGGCGTTTGGAGCGATGGCGATAGCTACTGTGCTTGGTATTGGAAATGATCTGGTTTTTGTTATGCCAGTGACAATTTTAGTGGCGATTTTACTCTTGATGGGAGGGCAAAATACTCTTATAAAAGGAGATGCGGCGATTGCAATGCTGTCGGTCGGTTCGCTTGCAGTAGGATACTTTATGTTGAATGTATTTTCCGCCTCCTCCAACTTGGCGGGAGATGTGTGTACGACACTTTTTGGCTCTACTTCGATTTTGACTTTGACAAAGAGCGATGTTGAGCTATGTATCGTTATGTCGATTGTTGTAGTCTTTTTATTTTGTTTCTTCTATCACAAGATTTTTGCCGTGACATTCGATGAAAATTTTTCCAAAGCAGTTGGAGTAAAGACAGATGGTTATAACCTGCTGATTGCTATTGTTACGGCGGTTATTATTGTTCTGGCGATGAAATTAGTGGGTTCTTTGTTAATTTCTGCGCTGGTTATTTTTCCGTCATTATCGGCAATGCGGATGATTCAAAACTTTCGAGGTGTTGTGATAGGGGCGGCTGTCATAGCGGTTGTATGTGCATTTTTGGGGATGACGATTTCAATTTTATTTTCTACACCAGTGGGAGCGACGATTGTTGTGGCGAATATTGTTGTGTTTTTAATTAGTTATGTGATTGGAAATTTTCGGTAAAAATGGTGAGGTGGGAAGAGACGCTGATAGAGGAGACAGGTATCTGTCCCAAAAACACGTTCGTTCCCACGATTTTTCGACATACGCTGATTTTTGTCGCTTCCCGCAAACTCACGCCTACGGCGTTCAGACAGTGCTCCAGCGACAAAGCTAAGTATATCGAAAAATCGCTCCACTTTCTATCGTTTTTGGGGCAGATACCTGTCTCCTCTCTCAGCTGTGTATTGGTGAAACGGTGGTAAGATATTGTTTGGAGGCTCTTGAGGATGATAGGTTTTTTGTGTATACTTTAGGTGAAGGTTTTAGTGAAAGGGAGGGATTGTAGATGCCGTTATTAGAAACGAAGGTTTATACAATTGAAGATATTTATAATCTTCCAGAGGGAAAACGAGCTGAGTTGATAGATGGAAAGATTTATTATATGGCACCGCCAAGTACGAGACATCAAGAAGTGGTAGCGGAGTTGGCTTATCAGATTTCAGATTATATAAAGAAAAAGAAAGGTTCTTGTAAAATGTATTTTGCTCCATTTGTTGTTTATTTGAGTGAAAAGTCAAATACTTATGTTGAGCCAGATATTACTGTTATTTGTGACGCTGATAAGGTGGATGATAGAGGGTGTAAGGGAGCGCCAGATTGGATTATTGAAGTTGTTTCTCCTGGCAGTATTAGTATGGATTATCATACGAAATTATTTAAATATCAAAATGCTGGAGTGAGAGAGTATTGGATTGTGGACCCTTTGAAAGATAGAAGTTTTGTTTATGATTTTGAGGCTCAAAATACATTGGAGTATACGTTTTTTGATAAAGTTAAAGTTGGGATTTATGAGGATTTATATATTGATTTTTCAAAAATCTTATAATTTTTCAAGAAATTTGTTGCCTGTGATAAAATAAAGGAAAGAGAAAGGGAAAATTATGTTTTTATTCCAAAAAATTGAAGAGACAATGATGCGCTATACGGATGCAAGACATGCAGTTGGTGAGTTTATTATTAGGGAACAGGACGAGCTTTATAAGTATACGATAGGGGAAATTGCAGAGCGGACTTATACTTCTAAGGCGACAGTAGTTCGTTTTGCGAAGTCTATGGGGTATGAGGGCTGGAAGGAATTTATGAAAGATTATGTCGAGGAAGTATGGCATGAGAAAAAGCATAGTAGTGATATTGATTGGAATTTTCCCTTTGATGAAAATGATACTATGGATACGATTATCCAAAATATTAAAAAAGTACAGATAGAGAGTATCAGTGAGACGGCAGATTTATTAGATAAAGAGATGGTAGATACTGCAGTTAATTATATTGACGAGGCGAGAAATATTGTGATATTTGCCAGTAGTCCTAATTTATATTTAGGCGAACTCTTTAAAAGAAAATTATTTACAATCGGAAAGATGGCGACCGTGGCTGTCACGGGAGAGACTGGCATTATTGCGGCGACATTGGATAAAAATGATTGTGCAATTATGATTTCTTATTCGGGCAATAATCCGACAAAGGATCCGATGGATAAGATAAAGATATTGAAGAAGAATAAAGTTCGAATTATCGGTATAACAAGTGGCGGCAATAATTATATGAGGGAAAAAATTGACTGTGTTTTTACCATTGCATCGAGAGAGCGCCTTTATACAAAAATAGCGAATTATTCGACAGAGGAATCGATACAATATATTTTGAATGTACTTTTTTCTTGTCTATTTGCTAAACATTATCGGGAGAATAAAAATTATAAAATTTTTAATTCGAGGATGCTTGAGAGGGAGAGAAATACATCAATCAAACAATTGCAAGATAAGGAATAAAAAAGGACTGTTCAGTCTATGGAAATCATAGATTGGGCAGTTTTTTTAGATTTATTCATAAAAGTTTCATAAAGTTTCACAAAAGAAATGAGAAAATAAGAAAGAGTGAAAGTAAGTTTTAATATCGCTGATTTGCTTGAAATACGCATTTTACTGTGTTTTAATGTGATTACAGAGCAACAAAAAGACTTTTCGAAGAATGTGTCCGGAACATTGAGAGAAAAAACAGTAATAAAAAAAGGAGAAAAAAGATGAGTAAAAAATATGAATCTCTGGCAAAAGAGATTATCAAAGAGATTGGCGGACAAGAGAATATTTCAAATGCACGTCATTGCCAGACACGTTTACGATTTACACTTGTAGATGAAAAAATAGTGGATGATACTGCGGTAGAAAATATAGAAGGTGTCGCAAAAGTTATCCGAAATGCGGGTGTTTATCAGGTCGTAATAGGAACTCATGTGGCGGATGTATTTGAGGAAGTAGAAAAGTTAATTGAGATTAATTCAGGCAGTGAGACGAATAAAAAGAGCGCAGCAAGGAAAAATCCAGTTGAGGTAGTGATTGATTTTGTGGCAAGTGTATTTCAGCCCGTGATACCTGCGTTATCTGGAGCTGGTATGATAAAAGCACTTTTGGCATTGCTTGTCGTTTTAAATGTGATTACAAATGATTCACAGACTTATTATCTGTTAAATTTATTTGCGGACGGTGTATTTTATTTCTTACCATTTATTCTTGCATTTACGACTGCCCAGAAAATGAAATGTAATCCGATATTAGCAGTCAGTGTTGCGGCGATGATGCTTCATCCGAATTGGCTTGCGTTGGTGACAGCAGGTGAAGCGGTGCGATTTTTTGATATCATACCGTTTACATTAACAAGCTATGCATCTTCTGTAATACCAATTATTTTTGTAATTTTTGTACAATCGTATATTGAAAAAGCAATCAAAAAACTGATACCAAAGGCGGTTGAGTTAGTATTTGTACCGATGCTTACTCTTTTAATTATGGGAATTTTAGCTTTCTCCGTATTAGGACCACTCGGTGCAATCCTTGGCGGATATCTTGCAACTTTCTTTACTTTTTTAAGTGAGACAGCTTCCTGGGCACCAGCAGTATTAGTAGGTGGTTTCCTTCCACTTATGGTAATGTTTGGTTTACATAATGGAGTAGCCCCACTTGGTGTAATGCAAATGTCAAATCTCGGTTATGACAGTATTTTTGGACCAGGATGCGTTTGTTCCAATATGGCTCAGGCTACTGCAGGTGCAATTGTGGCATTTCGAACGAAAGATAAAAAAACAAAACAGATAGCAACGTCTGGTTCAATCACAGCTTATATGGGTATTACAGAGCCTCTTCTTTACGGTGTATCTCTTCCTAAAAAATATCCACTAGTAGCGACGATGATTGGCGGCGCATGTGGAGGTATGTATGCTGGACTTACTCATACACATAGATTTGCAACTGGTTCTTCAGGACTCCCAGCAATTCTCCTATATTTGGGGGACGATACAATACAATACTTTGTAAATATTATTATTGCAATTATTATTTCAATTGTTGCGACAGGTATTCTTACTTTAATCTTAAGTTTTAAATTTGAGGGAAAAGAAGAAGCAGAAGAAAGAAAAGTAGAGGAAACAAAGAACGAAGAAAAAAAGACAATAGAATCAGGAAGTATCGTTGAAATTACTGCTCCTCTAAAGGGAGAAGTGCTTGAACTTAGCAATGCAAAGGACGAGGCATTTGCTTCGGGAGCATTAGGAAAAGGTGTTGTGATTATACCTACAGAGGGAGTTGTAATGGCTCCATTTGATGCGACAGTCGTAGCATTATTTCCGACGAACCATGCGATTGGATTATTAAGTGAGAGTGGAGCACAAGTAATGATTCATGTAGGAATTGATACGGTAGAACTAAACGGGAAATGTTTTAAGGCATTGGTAAATCAAGGCGATAAAGTAAAGGCGGGTCAGAGACTAATTGAATTTGATATTGATGGAATCAAGGCAGCAGGCTATAGTGAACAGACTATGGTTATCGTGACAAATAGTGAGGAGTATTCAAAGATAGATACTAAGACCAATTTCGTTTCAAATGGTACAGAGAATATTATTTCTGTTAGAAAATAGGAAGGAGAAAAAACTATGTTTTATTCAAAGTTAAAAGATTTTCCAGAGGAGTTTTTATGGGGTGCCTCTACTTCTGCTTATCAAGTAGAGGGAGCTTGGAATGAAGATGGAAAGGGAATGTCTGTGCAGGACATCCACGAGCCACCAAAAGGAATTACAGATTTTAAGGTGGCCAGCGACCACTATCATCATATGGAAGAAGACGTGGCATTGATGGCAGAGATGGGATTAAAAGCATATCGTTTTTCTATCTCATGGGCAAGAATCCTTCCATTGGGTGAGGGTGAGGTCAATGAGGCTGGTATAAAATTTTATGATAGATTAATAGATAAATTATTGGAGTATCATATTGAACCGATTGTCACAATGTATCATTTTGATTTGCCTTATGAACTGTATAAAAAAGGAGGATGGGCAAACCGTAATACAGTAGATGCATTTGAACAGTATGCAGAGGTTCTGCTCCGACATTATGGAGATAGAGTAAAATACTGGCTTACGATTAATGAACAAAATGTAATGATAAATCATCCAAATGCGATGAATCCAGGGAAAGTACCATCGAAAAAAGAATTGTATCAACAATGCCATCATATGTTTGTCGCGTCAGCAAAAGCGACCATCTTATGTAGGAAGCTATGCCCTGGGGCAAAGATTGGACCAGCTCCAAATATTGTCGCAGTTTATCCAGAAAAATGCAATCCAGCAGATGTGATTGCGGCAGATAATTGGGAGAGCATTCGATGCTGGCTATACTATGATGTCGCTGTGTATGGACGCTATACCCCATCGGTCTGGGCGTACTTGGAAGAAAAAGGATATACACCAGAGATTATGGAAGGCGATATGGAGCTACTAAAAAAGGCAAAGCCAGATTTCCTTGGACTAAATTATTACGCAACAGTAACAGTTAGTGCGGCGAAAAATGACGGAACAGATTGTCAGCCTAGAAATGGAGACCAACAGGTTATGATTGGGGAGGAGGGTGTATACCGCGCAGCAGAAAATACCTATTTAAAAAAGACAAAATATGGTTGGATTATTGACCCGGTCGGCTTGCGTGTGACACTTAGCCGAGTATATAATCGCTATCATTTACCAATTCTAATTACAGAAAATGGACTTGGCACGTATGATGTGTTGACAGAAGACGGAAGAGTACATGATGAATATCGAATTGAATATTTGAAACAGCATTTTGAGCAGGCACAGCTTGCGATTACAGACGGTGTCGATTTGATAGGATACTGTCCATGGGCATTTATGGATTTGGTGAGCACTCATCAAGGGTATCAGAAGAGATATGGTTTTGTATATATAGACCGCGAAGAGAGTGATTTAAAAGAAATGAAGAGAATTAAGAAAGATAGTTTTGACTGGTATCGTAAAGTTATTTTAAAGAATGGACTTGATTTTTAAAAAAACGAGGTAATTTATTTTATTTGGAAAAGAAGCTTTCTAGCTGTAAAACTGTTCGATGGAGTTCGTAAAGTAAAAAATTGCTGAACAAAGTGAAAAAATCAGAAAATTATATAAGTAAAAAATAAAAAGCACAAAAAAATACCATAAAATTGTTAAAAAATATCATTCTTCTCCTAGAATATTGCATGGAAATATACAAAGGGCTTTGATAAAATAAAAATATGATGACTAAACTTTAATATTTTAAGGCGGTGGAAAGCCTTCCGTGAAAAAGGAGAGGGATATTATGAGAAAGAGAGTTTTAGGGGTATTGTTGGCTATGCTGAGTATGACAATATTAACAGGATGCGGGGAACAGTCTGCTAAAAAGGAAGAGGTGACAATTACCTCGGATAGCAAGGTCGCTGTATTCTATTATAGCGGGACAGACGATTATGTCGGCTCTGTAAAGGAAGAGATGGATAAACAATTAGATGATTTGGGCGTAAATTATGATACTTATGACGCAGAGAATAGTCAAGAAAGGCAAAATAGCCAGATTGATGAGGCAATTAAAAATGGAGCGACAGCATTGATTGTAAATATCGTCAACGCAGGCTCTAAGGAAGATTCCACGGAGATTTTGGAAAAGGCGAAGAAAGCGAGTATTCCAGTTGTATTTTTTAATCGCTCAATTGAGCCAGTCGGAGAGGAGGGGTCTATTTTAAATTCTTACGATAATTGTGCTTATGTCGGAACAGATCCAGTGCAGGCTGGACAGATGCAGGGTGATTTGATTGGAAGATATATCGCAGATAACTATGATACTGTTGATTTAAACAGTGATGGCAAAATTTCCTATGCAATGTTTATGGGACAAGAGGGAAATATCGAGGCAATTAATCGTACCCAGTATGCAGTTGAGAACGCAAATACTTTGATTGAGCAGGCAAAGGGTAAGGGACATGAGCTTGTCTATTTTGATGAGACATCGTTGGAAACCCCATACCAGGTAGACCCAGATGGCGCATGGAGTGCGAAGGCGGCCCAAAAATACATGCAAGATAACTTAACTCAATACAATATAGACAATAACAATATGATAGAGCTTATTATCTGCAATAACGATGCGATGGCAAAAGGTGCGATTGAAGCCCTAAACGAAATCGGCTATAATAAGGGAGACGAAAATTCCAAGAAGATACCAGTATTTGGCATAGACGCCACAAAAGAAGCAAAGCAGCTTATCGCCGACGGCAAAATGGAAGGCACAATCAAGCAGGATGCCAGGAAAATGGCAGGTGCAATTGTCACAATGCTAGGAAACACATCAAATGGCAAAGAAATTATGGAAGGAATTGAGAATTCCTACATCTTAGCAGACGGTATCGATAATGAAGTTTATATCGAATATTCCGATTACTACGCACAAAAACAAGAATAGTAAGAATTTCATAGTGTTTTGCCAGTACACAGCGAAGAGAGTCCGTGGACATATCCACGGACTCTCTTCGCGTCTGCTTGAGTCTAATTCCATCTAATCCCATTCCCCTAACTTACAAAAATCCACCACCATCTTTTTGTTTCTCTGGAAAATATTGACACCATTATACGAGTCTGCTATATTATAAATCATAGAGAGATACTATGAAACTCCGAGAGTTCGAGGCGTACGCCGAAGAAGGATTGGTATGTTTCACGCATACAAGGGACACTTAGCGAAGTAATTTCGAGGTTAGTGTCCTACTGTGCATTATGATTTGCTATAAAGGCTTCAATAGTTGAACTTTTATAGTAGATATATGAGATTGTTGAGGTGTAAAGTGATGGAGAGAAAAATAGAGAGAGAGATAAATGGATTGGTGGGAGAAATCTTAGACGATTATAAAAAGGCGAGATCCATTGATAATATTAATATATTTGAACAGGCAGATAAAGAGATTGTCATTGATATTTTGAATAAGTTACGTCAAATCATTTTCCCAGGATATTTTAAAAATAAGGCATACCGAATTTATACAGCCAAAAATAATCTGACAATGTTGCTTGAGGACGTTTTTTATCATTTGAATAAACAGGTCATGATTGTACTGCGCTACGATGAAAAATGGGTGAACGCGACAGTCGAGGAGTTATCCATTCAGTCATATGAAATCTGTATGCAATTTTTTAAGACGATTCCTAAGATTCGAGAATATATTGAGACAGATGTGCAAGCCGCATATGAGGGAGATCCAGCTGCCTATAATAAAGACGAGATTATTTTTTCCTATCCAGGTTTATATGCAATAGTTGTGAATCGAATTGCACATGAATTATATAATCTATCTGTTCCACTCATTCCAAGAATGATGACAGAGCATGCTCACAGTGTGACTGGAATTGATATTCATCCAGGGGCGACAATCGGCAAGTACTTTTTCATGGATCATGGAACAGGAATTGTTATCGGTGAGACGACGACAATCGGCGAGCATGTGAAAGTATATCAGGGGGTGACACTCGGAGCGCTCTCCACAAAGGGCGGTCAGAAGCTAAAGAGCAAGAAGAGACATCCTACAATTCGAGATAATGTTACAATCTATTCTGGAGCTTCGATTTTAGGCGGGGAGACAGTGATTGAGAAAGATGTCGTTATCGGGGGTAATGCTTTTATTACAAAATCTATCCCAGCGGGGACAACTGTCACAGTGAAAAATCAGGAGTCGAGCTATAATTATATTACAAACTCTTTCCAGCAAAATGAATTAGAGCAGGATGAGGGTTGGTTTTATGTGATTTAACTGAATTTAGTATGAGAGCTATTTTATCAAATTTCAGACTATATATAAAATACGAGCCAGCTTGCAGTGAATGTCAAGCTGGCTCGTTGAGGAAGAAGATAGTGTTTCATTCCAAAAATAGCGAATATAAGCGATGGAGTTTTCCAAATTTGGAGCATTTGCGATGATACCGAGATAAATGGAACCTGACAGGTTTTCCTTTTGAATCACAGGTGACTTGGATAAATTAAGTCCCATTGGATATTCCTCTGTTTTGGAGGAGACCGCAGAAGACTGATAAGATAAGTCGCTATCATCATTTTCAAGTATAACGGTCTTTTTCTCAAGAAACGGAGAGAGAGTTTTGTATAATTTATCATCTGTCTTTTTTAGCAATTCTTCGAGGTTATAAAGATATCCTCTTTGTGAGAAGATATCAAATGCCTCTTTATTCATTAATATGACATCAAGTTTCTTGGTGTTGATAATTCCCAGAATTTTTATCTGTGTTGCATAAGCATATTGATAATTTTGATTATTTTCATTGTCTGTCAGATAAAGTCCTGTATAGAGGCGAACTTCATTTTTATTAGTGTCTATATTTTGAGCAGTAAGAAAGTCATCACTAAGTTTTGATATTAGAGTTTCCTCAGAAGTGATGTTGACTAAAGCTGTGGATAGAACAATTTTTTTGTCGGTAAAATGTCCATAAAGTGTATAGCTAATAATATAGAGAAGGATACATATGATAAATATGGGGAGCTTATAATAATCCCATATATATTGCAATTTTTTCTTACCGTGAAGTTGGCTGAATTTTTGTTTTTCTATACTAAAATTTGGATTGTTCTTTAAAAATCTAAGCATATCAGAATGCTCCTTTCCGTAAGATGGCTTTAAATAGCAGTTTGCCAAAATACTACACTGGAATTATTCTTGAGACACCACACTAGAATTACTCTTTTCTTCTAGAAGCTTTAAAATATTAGATAGAAGATAAGAGCAGAGGAAAGCACAGAGTCCCTCTCCCAAAATAATAGCAGGAGTGAAAATTCGGATAATTACAACTGCCATGAAAAAGTAAATAATTGCCATGATAACGGTACAGAAAAGAAAACGCATTCCAATGAAAATGGAGTTTTTAAACATTGCCAAAATTGTATTATCAAAGCGTGCTGTAAGTGGAAAAATATACATTAAAATAATCGTGTAGGCAATTACTGCGACGATAAAAATAGCAGTTAAAATTGTCCAGAAAATATTTTCAAATCGAAGATGATACAGTATATATCCGTCCAGCCCCAAAATGATACCAGTTCCTAAAAGTAATAGCCAAATTTTAGTGCTTTGCTTAAAATTATTTTTGAAAGAGTGGAAAAAGGCTCTTGTAATATTTCCCTCTTCGTTCTTTGCCATTTTTAATGTGACATAAAAAAGTGCGGTGGTGGATGCACCGATTGTTACGATAGGGATACAGCAGATAAACCACAAAATATTAAGGTAGGCGCTATAAGTAAGCTTTGTGATAAATTGCATTACTGTATTATCTGGATTAATTAAATTTCTCATCATATTTCTCCTTTCATCCATAATACGTTTTTGGGAATAGAGACTATATTAGTTCTCTGTGGATTCACGGTAAATTAAACTTGTCTCAGTATACATCGTGCGATAGTTTAGAGAAGGGTTCTTTATTCTGGACATTAAAAGATGTACGGCGGAAAATCCCATAATCTGGCTATGAATATGAATTGTAGTCAGGGATGGCATTACAATCTTTGATTCTGGGGAATCATCAAAGCCACAGATATATACGTCTTCTGGAATGGAATATCCGAGTTTGCGAAGCACATGCATTGTGTCAATTGCCACAAAATCATTTGCGCAGATTAGTACTTCTGGTAACCTTTTCAAAGCTTGAAAATGCTGGGTAAGATATTCTTGATATTCCTCGGAAGTTGGGTTGTCAATGCCCTTTTTATTTTCAAGTATACAGTATTCTTCTATATAAGGTTGCTTGAGAAGAAACAGTGTATCTCGAAAAGCTATATAGCGTTCCCAAAATGACTGGCAGTGGAGATATTCTCCTACAAAACCAAAGCGAGTCTTTCCTCTTTGAATCATTTCTTGAATAAATAGATAAATACCAGATTGGTTATCCATATAAAGTCGATCTGCTTTTAAAGGTTTATTTAAACCGATGACTGGAGAATCTACAAAAAGTGTTGGAATTTCTAGATTACAGAGCATTTCACTGTAAGCATAGTTAAAAAGCTCGTAGCATATGATTCCTGAAGTGCGTTGGGCATCAAAAGAGTTGGGAAGCTTTCGCATCTTTAATTCATCGTTTAAAATTCGATGCATAGAGAGGCTATAGCCCATCTGAGAAATTTCTCGTTGAAAGTTATCTAGCATCGTAGATGAAAAATGAGAATCCCCAAGAAATTTAGTTGTAAATAAAGCAATTTCCTTATTTTGCTGTGTCTGGACGGGCGAAAGGTTTTGCCCTGTGATATCTCCTAGTGTCGTTGCATAGGAAAATTGTTTATATCCCATTTCTATTGCCTTTTTTAATATTTTTTCTTTTGTCGCATCCGCTAGAATACCGGTATTATTAATTGCCTTTGAGACTGTGTTCCGGGAAAGACCAAGCGAGTCAGCGATATCTTGTATTGTTACACGTTCTGCCATAATTTCCTCCTTCTATATTTATAAAGACTATTACTTATGTTACTATTATAATGTAAAAAATGTAAAATGTCAAATGTAAAATATGAGAAATGTAAAAATATAATGCCAGTCTAGAGAATAATTATGATAGAATCTACGAAAAAGGCAAAAAATATTCAAAAAAAAATTGTGCAAAAGGCAAAAAAAAATATATTGACAAATGCAAAAAAACATGGCAAAATAATAATTACAGAAACAAACAAAATATTTTATAAACGCACAATAAAAGGAGGGAAACATAGTGCAAATGAAAAAACAAGTAAAGTAAAATAAAGAAAGGAGGAGATTCTGAAACTATGAGTATGAAGTCTATAGCTATTTCAGAGGAAAAACAAAATAATAAGAAACAGGGGATGCATAATACTTTTTTGTATGTAAAACAGCATTGGCAATTATATGTGATTTTCCTGCTTCCAGCGTTACTGCTTACGCTGATATTTAAGTACGCACCTATGGGAGGTATTTTAATTGCTTTTCAAGATTATAACCCATTCCGAGGTATTACGGGAAGTGAGTGGGTAGGATTAAAGCATTTTGAGAGATTCTTAACCTCTCCTGATTTTATGAATTACCTTGTAAATACGTTAAAGCTTAGTGTGTACAGTCTTTTATGGGGGTTTCCAATTCCAATTATTTTGGCACTTTTGTTAAATCGAATTGAGAGTACAGGAATCAAGAAAAAAATACAGTTAGTACTCTATCTTCCTAATTTTGTATCTGTTATTGTACTTTGTGGTATTGTAAGAATTTTCTTGTCTGTCACAGGTCCAGTGAATCTTTTGTTGGGAAGTGATATCAACTTTATGACAATGCCAGAGGCGTTTAGAAGTATTTACATCGCCAGTGGTATTTGGCAGGGAGCAGGATGGGCATCTATCATGTATACAGCCTCTTTATCAAATGCAAGTAAAGAGCTTAAAGAAGCGGCAGTCATTGATGGAGCAAATATTTTACAACAAATCAAAGCAGTTGAATGGCCAGCAATCAAGGATATGGTAATCATTCAGTTTATTTTACAGGCAGGAAATATTATGAGTATCGGATTTGAAAAGGCGTATGCGTTACAGACAGATTTGAACCTTTCATCATCAGAGATTATCGCTACATATGTATATAGAAAAGGTTTGCTGGACGGCGATTATGGATTTTCAACAGCGGTAGGTTTGTTCAACACAGTTATTAATGTTATTCTTTTAGTGGCAGTAAATAAGATAGTGGCGAAGATGAATGACGGAAAAGGAATATAAGGAGGTGCCATAAGAAGTGAAAAAGAAAAAAACTGTATTAGCAAGATGTTCTGGACAGGATAAAGTGCTTTTGCTCACGGGTTATATATTGCTTGGTTTATTTGTCATCGCAATTATTATACCAATGATGTATATTGTTATAGCTTCCTTTATGGATCCAATTACTCTTCAGAATAAGGGAATTACATTTGATGTTAGCAAATGGACAACAACTGCCTATGAGAGAGTCATGACAAACAGTCAGATTTGGATTGGTTTTAAAAATGCGGTTGTTTATTCTATCGTGTTTACTGTTATCTCTGTCGGAGTAACTCTTTTGGCGGCATATCCAATGTCCAGAGCCGATTTTAAAGGAAAAGGCTTTTTTAATATTATTTTCATTATAACGATGTTTTTTGGTGGTGGCTTGATTCCGACTTATATAGTAGTCAGCAATTTGGGACTCGTTGATAGTATGTGGGCGGTTGTTCTTCCTGGTGCATTTAGTGTATGGAATATGATAATTGCAAGAACCTATTATCAAGGAATTCCAGATGAGCTTAGAGAGGCTGCAAGCGTAGATGGAGCCAATGAGATTACGTTTTTCTTTAAGATATTACTCCCAGTATGTACACCAGTAATCGCCGTGCTGGCTTTATGGCAGTTTGTTGCGATGTGGAATAGTTATTTTGATGCTATGATTTATTTAAATGATTCTGCGAAACAGCCACTTCAGCTTGTACTTCGATCAATTTTGATACAAAATCAGCCTGAATCTGGCATGATTTCTGATATGCAAAGTACAGCTGCACGTGCACAGCTTGCAGAACTTTTGAAATATGCAACTATTATTATTTCCAGTTTGCCGCTTTTAGTAATGTATCCTTTCTTCCAGAAGTATTTTGATAGTGGTATTATGGCTGGTTCTGTAAAAGGTTGATGGAGAGGAGTTGGACTATGAGACATAAATATGTAAAACGTATGACAGCATTGGCAGTTGCGGCTTGCATGATGGTATCTATGGTAGGATGTGCAGGTGGAAAAAGAGAGATTAATGACGGTACATTCCGTCCAGTGGATGCCTCTACGCTGGAATTTCCTCTAAAGGAAAAGACAACGCTGACTGGTATGATAAGCTACCCAGCAAATACAGAATCTGACCCAAATAAGAGAACGATTTTTAAGCGTTTGCAGGAGCAGACAAATGTAGAGATAAAATGGACCGCAATTCAGGGAGACCAGTGGGCCGATAAGATAACATTAAATATGTCTGATCCAAATAAGCTGACAGATTTTATTTTTACAGCAGGATTTAGTGACAGCAACTTATTAAAGTATGCAGATTATGGCGCAATTATTCCGTTGGAAGAGTATATCGATAATTATATGCCAAACTTGAAATCTGTGTTTGATAAATATCCAGAATATCGTACAATGTGTACAGATGTAAACGGACATATTTGGTCACTTCCATGGATAGAGCAGCTTGGTTCTGAGAAAACAGCAATTCAAACAATAGGAAATATGAGCTTTATTAATAAAAAATGGTTAGACTTTTTGAAGCTTGATATTCCAGAAAATATAGAGGAGTTTGAAAAAGTGCTAATCGCTTTTCGTGACCATGCCTCGGAACTTCAAAAAGAGTTTGGCATTGAAGGAAGTATTATCCCAATGTCTTGTATTGTCAATGACGGTGACCAAGACCCTGCGATTTTAATTAATGGATTTGGAGAGGGATATGGAGATGCAGATAAGGATAGACATATCGCAGTTACAGAAAACCAAAAGGTAATCTGCAGTGCTGTTCAAGAGGGATACAAAGATGGAATTCAGTGGCTGCATAAGCTATATGAGGAAAAATTAATTGACCCAGAGGCATTTACACAGGAGTGGTCTACTTATGTATCAAAGGGCAAGTCTGGACGATATGGCGTATGTTTTTCTTGGGATGTTGCCAATATTGATAATCTTCAAGATTGGGTTCCACTTCCAGTTTTGACAGCGGATACAACAAATCTCACTCCAGGAAATGGTTCTTTTACGAGTGGATTTGACCGCGGACGCTGTGTTGTCACTTCCGTGGCAGAAAATCCGGCATTAGTATGTGCGTGGTTAGACCAGATGTACGCTCCACTTCAGTCTCCACAAAATAACTGGGGTACTTACGGTGAGGATGATAAATTTGATATTTTCGAGATGGGAGAAAATGAAGACGGCGAGCCAATGTTAAAGCATGCTCCACTTGGAGATGAGTCGCCAGTAGAAGTGCGTGAGGCAGAAGCGGTAGGTGGACCGTTGGCAGTTTTAGATGAGTATTATGGAAAATATGTGACCTGTCCGGATGACGCTCAGTATCGTTTGGATTGGATTAAAGAATACTTTACTCCGGATATGCACACAAGCTATGTATATCCAAATGTATTTATGAGTAGAGAAGATACAGAAAAATTATCTAATTTGCAGGCTGATATCCAAAAGGCAATCAATGCCAAGAAATCCGACTGGATTATGAATGGTTTTAATGATAAAGATTGGGATAAGTATTTGGATAGTCTAGAAGCATATGGATTAAGTGAATATTTACAATTATTCCAAAAGTATTTGGATAATTACAATACAAAACTAGCGAAATAAGAACAGAACAATAAGAGTCACAGCTTTTAGAATGTCCGTTATATTATGAAAAGTAAGAAAGGTGAGGGATTATGATAAGCCAGATTTTATGTAAAGCACGAGAATATGAGGAGATACATGGACAACAGATAAATATAGAAGAAAGACCAGTTTTTCATTTAAGCCCCTATATTGGATGGATGAATGATCCCAACGGTTTTTCTTGGTATAAAGGACAATATCATTTGTTCTATCAATATAACCCTTATCATACACAGTGGGATAGTATGCATTGGGGGCATGCAGTAAGTAAAGACCTGTTACACTGGGAACATCTTCCAGTAGCGTTGGCACCAGATGAGGAGTACGATAAAATGGGATGTTTTTCTGGAAGTGCAATAGAGCTTCAAGACGGAAAACATCTTCTTATGTACACGGCGGTAGACCATGAGCAAAGGGAAGATGGAAGTTTTCAGGATGTACAGACACAGGCGATTGCGGTGGGAGATGGAATGAATTATGAAAAGTACGAGAATAATCCTGTGCTTTCGGCAAAGGATTTGCCAGAGGGCGGCAGCAGGGTAGATTTTCGTGACCCAAAGATATGGAAAGAGGAGGATGGTTTATATTACTGTGTAATAGGAAATCGTCCTGCTGATGGAAGTGGACAGATTTTACTCTATTCTAGCGAGAATGGGTTTGATTGGCAGTTTGTCAGTATTTTGGCAAAGAATGAGAACAGATATGGAAAGATGTGGGAATGTCCTGATTTATTTGAGTTAGATGGAAAACACGTGCTTTTAGTCAGTCCGCAGGATATGTTGCCTCAGGGATTTGAGTATCATAATGGGAATGGTACGCTCTGTATTATAGGGGAGAGAGATGAGGCAACGTATACGTTGAAGGAACAGTATCATCAGGCGATAGATTATGGAATTGATTTTTATGCACCTCAGACTGTGCTTGCTCCAGATGGACGAAGAATTATGATTGGCTGGATGCAAAATTGGGATACAATTTCTCATCGGTTGAGTGATTTGCAATGGTTTGCACAGATGAGCCTTCCAAGGGAATTGTCGGTGCAAAATGGGAGATTATATCAAAAGCCGATAAGAGAACTGGAGAAAATGCGAAAGGACAAGGTGGAGTATAAAGATGTATTATTGGAAGATAGAACGATGTCACTCGATAAAATCCAGGGACGACAAATTGATATGGAAATTATAATTCGTCCGGAGGATAAGGAAGAGGGATATAAGAAGTTTGCTATTCGTTTTGCACAGAATGAGAAATTCCATACGGCATTAAGTTTTCGTCACTATGAATCTGTTTTGAAGATAGACAGGAAGTTTTCTGGGACAAGACGAGCATATATTCATCAAAGAAGATGCCTAGTAAGAGGAGATAAAGATGAGTTAAAGCTTAGAATTATTTTAGATAGATTTAGCGTGGAAGTTTTTATTAATGACGGCGAACAAGTGATGTCAGCTACGATATTTACAGACCAGCAGGCGAAGGGGATTTCATTCTTTGCAGATGGAAAGGTAAAGATGGATATTGTGAAATATAGCTTATAGTATAACCAAGAATGGATGAGTGCTATAAATTTATCGGATTAGATAATTTTATGGCACTTTCTTTTTATGTAAGACGAGAAATTTTATGCTTAAGTTTTTATTTTTCACCTTGATGGCTAGAAATTTGCATATGCCTATGTTTTAAAAATGATATAATTATTATATTGATTAAAAAATGTAATTTGTAAAATATAGGAGGTATCATTATGGGTTCAATTCTTGAAGAGATGCATAGGATGAAATTGCAACAAAAGATGACTGAGTTAGAAGCTCAGGGTGGAAATCAAAACGTGGAGGAGCATCCTCTCAATGGAAGATATTATTGTAAAGCCTGTGGCTATATTTACGACGAGGCGGAGCAGGGAAAGCCTTTTACGACATTATCTCACTGCCCAGTCTGCAATATGGGACAGCAGCAGTTTGTTAAAATTAATTAGTAGATAATAATAGTGAGTGATAAACAAGGAATAACTATGTAAGGTTTTACAGTAAGTTAACATGCCTGCTAGCATAGATAGCAATGGGCGAAAGTTGATTGCCAGAGGAGAATGCAGCGTGAAAAGAAAATTAGAATATTTATTGGATAAATTAGAGCGAATGGAGGACTTAGAGGAAAATCTTGAGATGGTTCCGCTGTATGATGAGGCGTTAAAACTAAGTAAGGATATATACGGTCATTATAATTTAAAAACGCTAGAAATTTATAATAATTATGGTGGACATTTGAGAAATCTAGGACTCTATGATAAGGCGGAGCAATTACTTCGGGAGGCGATTGTCTGTGCAGAGCATGTGAGAGGAGCGAGCCATCCAGATTATGCCACAACAGTTGTAAATCTTGCAAATTTGCTTCGCATGATGAAGCAGTATGGGGAGAGTGAAAGCTTATTTAAGCAGGCACTTGCACTTTATGGTAATACAATCGGTAATAAGCATTTTCTTTATGTCGGTGCAGCGAATAATTTGGGTCTTTTGTATTTTGATATGGGAAAAAAGGAGGAGGCGCTTCCTTATTTTCTACACTGTATCAAGGAGTTAGAGGGAAAGGCAGAATATAAAATTCCTTATGCAATTACGCTACATAATCTAGTAGAGATTTATAAGCATCAAGGAAAGAGACAGCTTGCAAAAGATACTCTAAAAAAAGAGATTGCAATTTACAAAGAGATGCAGTACGAGGGAACGGTCCTCTATGCTGCGGCGCTTAATTCTCTTGGAATTATTTACTATGAAGAGGGAGATTATGAGGCGGCATACCGTGAGATGAAGGAGAGTGTGGATATCGCGAGAGTGCATCTTGGTGAGGCGAGCGAGAGCTATAAGCATGGTAGCAGGAATCTTAAGATGATAGAAGAAAAGATGAAGAAGACGTACGAGAGTACGCAAAAACCGATAAAGGAGGCAATACATCCAATGAAAGGACTTGAGCTTTGCAAAGCATATTTTTATGAGGTTTGCTATCCTGTTTTGGAGAGAGAATTTAAAACCTATCTTCCAAGAATGGCGGCAGGCTTGATTGGAGAGGGTTCAGAATGTTATGGTTTTGATGATGTTTTGTCTCAGGATCATGACTTTGGTCCAGCCTTTCAGATTTTTATTCCGAAGGAAGATATGCCAATTTATGGAGAGAAATTAAAGGCTCGTCTTTCTAGACTGCCAAAGAAGTTTAAGGGATTTGAGAGAAAGGAAGAGGAGTATGGACAGGGAAGAACAGGAGTCTTTGCCATCGAAGATTTCTATAAGAAATTTATCGCAGTAGAGAAAGTACCAGATAATATTAATATTTGGAGACAAATTCCAGAGTACGCTCTCTCAACAGTGACAAATGGAGAAGTATTTTTTGATAATTATGGAAGATTTTCTCAGATTCGAGAGGAATTAAAGAAGGGATATCCAGAAGCTGTGAGACTAAAAAAAATCGCAGCAAGATTAATGAAAATGGCTCAGAGTGGTCAGTATAATTTCTCGCGTTGTTTAAAGAGAAAAGAGTATGTGGCGGCTCAGCTTGCTCTTACAGAGTTCATGCAGACAGCGATGTCTCTTATCTATTTGCTCAATCATACATACAGTCCATATTATAAGTGGATTCACAAAGGAATGGCAAATTTGCCAATTTTAGGTGAGAAAACTTATGAGAAAATGGATCGCTTGGCAGGTCTTTCTTTGAAGAGTGAGGGAGCCGAGATGGAGTGGATTATAGAGGAGATTTGTAATTATTGTCTTAGTGAATTACAAAAGGAGGGCCTTACAAAAAATCCAGAGAAATTTCTCTTAATGCAAGGACCAGAGATTTTAAAAAATATTAATATTCCAGCGCTCAAAAACAGCAATCCTTGGGTGGAGTAGAATGGGTGATTGGATTTTTAGAGAAAAGTGGAGAAAAGAGTACAAAACTTTGTAAAATCTGATAAAAGGTTGACAAAGTAGTTTGAGAGGAAGTATACTGAGTATAGTTCCTACGAGTAATATCAACTACATAGTAGTAACTAGGAAGAACGGTGAAAAACCGACGCAGGCTTACCCTTACTGTGAGATGGACGAAGGTAGCATATGCCACTGGTGGATAACTGGGAAGGCGTTACTGGAGGATGAAGTCGCAGCCAGGATACTAGTTAGATAGAAACGTAGGCAACTTCAAAACAGATTCTTGGGTGGAGAATAGGTTGACGCCAGTGAAGCAATGCAAAGTAAAAAAGCATTGTGGGCTAGATTAGATTGGAATTCTCCCTATATGGGAGTTTTTTAGTTTTAAAATCGTTTGACATATAGTAGTACTTGGCCGGCTATTTTGTCAAGCGGTCTATGATCCAGAATAAAAGTGTTAGATTCTTTCCCCAAGGAACGCTTCTCACACCTCAAGGGGTCGCTGTAAAATCAATCTAGGGATAGATGATTTTGTGGCGACTCTTTTTTTGTTATATATAAATTTTTAAACTAAGATATGACTAAAAAACGGAGTATTTTGTAGGTAAGAATCGTGCTAATCAATGGTTCGTTTTTTTCTAACGGATTTCCAGGTAGATTGGTAAAATATGATTAAGTGACGATGGAATAAGGGCAAAATGGGTTCCATCAAGCATAGTCGTATTAGTTCTTAGTGTATTCTTAGTATTATTTAAATCCATAAAAATTGATTTTTCAGAAGTGGATTGCAAAAACTTTTTAAAGGTATTGCTCTAAAAGCATAGGGAGCAAAATTTTTAAAAGTGAGAAAGGTTCATATTTTATGAACTTAATTAAGATGGTTTCTATCATCTTGGGGATTATTAAAGCAGGTCAATTTATTTTGACCCAAATTCTATAATGTATAAGGAGGAACATAGAATGATTGCAAAAGGATTTACAGAACCTAGTGAACGTATTAAAGCGCTTAAGGCAGAGGTAGTTAATGCTGTTCCTGAAGTAGAACCATATAGAGCTGTATTAATCACAGAATCTTATAAAGAAACAGAAGGTATGCCAGCTGTTATGAGAAGAGCAAAGGCTTGTGAGAAGATTTTTAATAACCTTCCAGTTGTAATTCGTGATAACGAGTTGATCGTAGGAGCTTTGTCCGTAAAACCTCGTTCCACAAACCTTTGTCCAGAGTTCTCTTTTGATTGGGTAGAAAAAGAGTTTAAGACGATGGCTACACGTATGTGTGACCCATTCGTAATTACAGAAGAGACAGCAGAAATCCTTCACGAAGTATTCAAATATTGGAAAGGTAAAACAACGAGTGAGTTGGCTACATCTTATATGAGCCAGGAATCCTTAGATTGCCAGGCTGGTGGCGTATTTACAGTTGGTAACTACTATTTTGGTGGTATCGGTCATGTTTGTGTTGACTACGGTAAAGTATTAAAGATTGGTTTCAAGGGAATCATTGCTGAAGCAGCAGAACAGATGAATAAATTAGATATGAATGATTCTGAATTCTTACAGAAGAGAAACTTCTATGAGGCAGTTATCATTTCCTATACAGCAGCTATTAATTTCGCTAAGAGATATTCCAAAAAAGCAGCTGAGATGGCAGCTACATGTAAAGATCCAGTGAGAAAAGCTGAGTTATTACAGATTTCTAAGAACTGTGATAGAGTTCCAGAAAACGGAGCATCAAACTTCTATGAGGCTTGCCAGGCCTTCTGGTTCGTACAGGCGTTAGTACAGATTGAGGCAAATGGACATTCCATTTCTCCAGGACGTTTTGACCAGTATATGTGGCCATACTTAGAGGCAGATAAAGAAATTTCCAGAGAGTTTGCTCAGGAATTAATTGACTGTATTTTCGTATTATTAAACCATGTAAATAAGACAAGAGATGATGTTTCTGACCAGGCATTTGCTGGATACGCTGTATTCCAGAACTTTGGTGTTGGTGGACAGGACAGATACGGAATGGACGCTACAAACCCTGTTTCCTATATGTGTATGGACGCAGCAGCTCATGTTAGACTACCAGCTCCTTCCTTCTCTATTCGTGTACATAATGGAACACCTGATGAATTCTTACTTCGTGCTTGTGAGTTGGCAAGACTTGGTATGGGTGTACCTGCTATGTATAATGACGAGGCTATTATCCCTGCTCTTTGCGGTAGAGGATTGACATTGCCAGATGCTCGTGATTACTGTATCATCGGTTGTGTTGAGCCACAGTGCCCACATAAGACAGACGGATGGCATGACGCAGCATTCTTCAATGTAGCAAAGGTATTTGATATTGCTATTCACGGTGGAAAGAACCGCGACGGCAAACAGTTAGGACCTGTAACTCCTCCTATGACAGAGTGGAAGTCTATGGATGATGTTTATGGAAACTTAGAGAAACAGATGCAGTTCTTCGTTAAGAACTTAGTAGAGGCAGATAATGCTGTTGATATCGCTCATAGAGAGAGAGCACCATTGCCATTTATGTCCGCACTTGTTGATGACTGTCTCGGAAGAGGTAAGACAGTTATGGAAGGTGGAGCTATCTATAACTTCACAGGACCTCAGGCATTTGGTAATGTTGATACAGGTGATGCTATCTACGCAATTCAGAAACATGTATTTGAAGATAAAGACCTTACAATGGCTCAGATTTATGAGGCGATGGAGAATAACTTCGGTGCTGAGCTTGGTGCTGGATGCTACGATGGACCTTTCGTAGTAATGAGTGCTGAGGGCGATGCAGCTAGCGAGCCTTGCTGTGAGGAGAGTGCAGCAATCGCTGATGATATGGAGAGCTTAATTAACGCAATTGTAAGAAAAGTTTTAGCTGAAAAAGGTGGAGCTGATATCGCTGAGACATGCGCAGCAGCTACAAAATCCGCTTGTGGCTTAAGTGACGCTAAGAGAGCTGAGTACGACAGAATCCGTCAGGTTCTTGACGCAACTCCTTGCTTTGGTAATGACGACGATGCTCCAGATATGTGTGCAAGAAAAGCAACACAGATCTACTCCTACGAGGTAGAGAAATATAAAAACCCACGTGGTGGACAGTTCCAGGCTGGATGCTACCCAGTATCTGCTAACGTATTATTCGGTAAAGATGTACAGGCTCTTCCAGATGGACGTTATTCTAACGCTCCTTTGGCTGACGGTGTTTCCCCTCGTCAGGGTCATGACGTGAAGGGACCTACAGCTGCTGGTAACTCTGTAGCAAAATTAGACCAGTTGAATATTTCTAACGGTACATTGTACAATCAGAAGTTCTTACCATCTGCTGTAGCAGGAGACCAGGGACTTATGAACTTTGCAGCAGTTGTTCGTAACTACTTCGATAAGAAGGGTATGCATGTACAGTTTAACGTAATTGATAGAGAGACATTGCTTGATGCTCAGGCTCATCCAGAGAACTATAAAGACTTGGTAGTTCGTGTTGCAGGTTATTCCGCACACTGGACAGTACTTGCCAAGGAAGTTCAAGATGATATCATCGCTCGTACAGAGCAGACATTCTAATCGTGTCGGAGAGTGAGAACTGTGTAATAGCGGAGCACTCCGTGGCGTTAAGTTAAATAAAATTTCAGACGGCAGCCGGAACCAATTGGCTTCGGCTGCTGTTTTTCACTAGGAGGTAAATATGTGGAAATTATTACCTGAACAATTAATTGAACCTCCCACAAATGTGGAGAAAAAGGGACTTGTTTTTAATATACAGAGATTTTCGGTGAATGACGGTCCTGGTGTTCGAACTATTGTTTTTTTAAATGGATGTCCACTTCGATGTAAATGGTGCTGTAATCCAGAATCTCAAAAGCTATCTCCTGTTGTTATGTTTAAGGCTACAAACTGTGTTGGCTGTGGAAACTGTACTGTCGTATGTCCTACTGGGGCTTCCAATTTAAACCTTCCAGGCAAAATCGACCACTCCAAATGTATTGCCTGTGGCAAATGTGTGGATGTCTGCTATCATAAGGCGTTGGAGTTGACGGGCAAGTGGATGACAGTAGAAGATTTGATGTATGAATTATATAAAGACCGTGTAGTATATCGCAGATCAAACGGCGGAATTACAGTGTCTGGCGGTGAGGCGCTTGTGCAGCACGAGTTTTTGGTAGAGTTATTAAGCACATGTAAGACTCTTGGATGGCATACTGCGATTGAGACGACAGGATTCGCTTCAAAGGAAGTTTTAGACAAGGTTATACCATGGCTTGACTTAGTTATGATGGATATTAAGCATATCGACCCTGAGATTCATAAGAAGTTTACAGGTGTCGATAATATTAAAATATTAGAAAATGCGATTTATATCTCCAAGATTGCAAAAGAGATGATAGTTCGTGTTCCAGTTATTCCAGGATTTAATGCGGACAAGCAGACAATCGCGGGAATTGCTGAGTTTGCAACTCATATGAATGGTATTAAAGAAATTCATCTGCTTCCATACCACGACTTAGGCTCAAACAAATATGGAATGATGGGAAAAGAGTATGAGCTTGCGGGAGTGAAGACTCCAGATGAGGAATTTATGGAGGAGCTTAAGGCTATTGTAGAAGAAAAAGGCTTTGAGTGTAAGATTGGCGGTTAGAGAGGTGAGAATAGATGAGCACTTATCTTCTAACTTCTGAGTCGGTCACAGAGGGACATCCAGATAAAGTTTGTGACCAGATTTCAGATCGATTATTAGACTGCTATTTGAGGGGAGATAAGAATTCCCATGTAGCAATAGAGACAATGGCTTCCAAGGATGTTATTTTTATCTCAGGAGAGGTTTCTTCTAATACGAAAGTAGATATTGAGGCGGAGGCGAGACGAGTTCTGCTCGATATTGGATACGATTCCAGAGAAAAGGGAATGGACGGAAGAACTTGTGAGATTTTTATAAATGTATGTGTACAGTCCGCAGATATCGCAATGGGTGTCTGCCATGAGGACGGCTCGATTGGAGCTGGAGACCAGGGAATGATGTTTGGATATGCCTGCAATGAGACGGCGAATTATATGCCAGTTAGCATTGACTTTGCCAATAAACTTGTATTACAATTGACAAAGGTAAGAAAAGAAAAGATTCTCCCTTATCTCTATCCAGACGGAAAGTCTCAGGTGACAGTCCGATATCATGAGGATGGAACTGTAGATAAGATAACAGATATTGTTGTATCGGCGCAGCATAGTACGGATATCAGCCTTGAGATATTGAGACGAGATATTAAGAGGGAAGTGATAGATAAGATTATCCCGTTTGAATTAATGGATAGGGATGTGAAAATCCATATCAATCCGACAGGAAGATTTGTCATCGGTGGTCCTATGGGAGATACCGGTGTGACGGGAAGAAAGATTATCGTGGACACTTACGGAGGTATCGCAAGGCATGGAGGTGGAGCTTTCTCGGGAAAGGACCCGACAAAGGTAGACCGCTCTTCTGCTTATATGGCTCGCTATGCGGCAAAGAATATTGTGGCGGCGGGACTTTGTGACAAATGTGAGATATCTTTGGCGTATGCGATTGGAATTGCGAATCCAGTTGCGATTCGAGTGGATACATTTGGAACAGAGGTTGTACCGACAGAAGTTTTGGAAGAGGCAGTGGCAGATGTATTTGATTTTTCTGTGGCTGCAATTTTTGAAGAGTTGAATCTTAGAAATATATCGTACTGTCCGTTGGCTTCATATGGGCATTTTGGAAGGAATGACCTGGATTTGCCTTGGGAGAAGACGGATAAGGCGGAATGTTTGAAGCAAAGAGTGGTGGAGCTCATTGCGGATATTATTATAAAGTCTCAGAGATAGAATTGAGATGAATTATCGGTCGATTATCAGTCGGTGTAAATGGGCTGATGGTTGATTTAATTGCAGGATATACTGCGGTATACTCGGATGAGTACAATTGAATAAGGCCGACAATAGCTTTCAGCTGTCGCTGTTTTACATAACCAACAGTGGCGGATATGTCGGGAATACTTCTCACACTAACACCTCTCGATGTACAAGAAAGCTAATGTTATAAGGGATTTCTGTAGTTTACTTCTCATATTTATTTTACAGGAATCCTTTTTTTATTTTGAGGGGGAGAGATGGATGTCGTATAGATGGTTAAGATTTTGACTTGGGGGAAGTGGGGAGGTTGGAGAGAGACGCCGAAAGAGCCAGTCGATATCTCCTCTGTAAACACGTTCGTTCCCACGATTTTTCGACATACGCTGATTTTTGCCGCTTCCC
>JAUUSJ010000028.1 GCA_030841965.1 Blautia sp. | reverse complement strand
TCGAAAAACCGTGGGAACGAACGTGTTTTTCGAGGACATATCGACGGACTCTCTTCGCGTCTACCTCCTACTTCCTACTCCTCTCTTCGCGTCTACCCCTACCCAAACAAACATTTCTCCACTATTTTGCAAAACTCCAACGCAGATATCCTCTATATCCTTCCACAATGCTGTAAGCCTCATACCCATGATTATTAAAATATTTGGCATACTCATCACTCGTCTTTCCTGTATAGCATAAGAAATAAATCGGCCGATTCTTTGGCAACTGTAGAGATTCCAGTCCCGCATCCTGCAATTTTTCTTCCATTTCCTCCCAATACAAATTCAAAGCTCCTGGACATGTCCCCATCTTATACTCCTGTTCTCTTCTCAAGTCAATTACTACTTTCTCTCTCTTATCTTCCGCCATCTCTGCGGCTGTTTTTTGATATTTCTCCATATTTCCACCTCATTCTTGCTACTCTAGTACTTCGCAAAATCCTTTCTTTTGACTGACCATTTTCATCTTTTCTTCATCCATAGTATTCCCCCTCTACTAGCTCTTTCTTTCCTCGCCATATTATATTCCTATCTTTTCATCGTTCATCGTCAGATACTTCGGGTCCACATAATCTGTCAACCATACATCATTATCTGCGAGATAAAAGATAACACCATCTTTTGCCATCAAAGCGGTATTCACCTGCAAAATAATGGGAATTCCCTTCGACTTTCTTCTTCTTGCAACTTTTCTTGCCGTCGGAATATCTTTCGACAAATGCACCTTCTGTCTCTCCATCGGCAATAATCCCTTCTCCATAATCGAATCCAAGTATGTCGTAATAGTTCCGTGATACAAGATTTCAGGAGGGATTTCTTCTCTATAATCCATTTCCAGCCATGGAATAGAATGACCCTGCCTACATCGAATCATGAGACTTGTTCCCATCTGCCTAAGACCATATCGCTGCTTATCATCTATGCGAACTACTTCCATTAATACAGGCAAACTCAGATAAAACTTTTTGCTGTGATGATATTCATTAAATTTATCAATCAACTCGTCGGTATCTACCCACGCCTGTTTATCCATAGCGACACCGATTCGCTCTGGATGATGTCTTAAGACATTACAAAGAGCAGAGCCAAGTCTTCTCCCATTTTTTCTCAGCATTTCTAAATCTTTCTCTGTCAAATGCTTCAAAGCTCCTGTTTTCTCAATTATCTCATAATTATCTACCATTGAGTCACCCCTCCCTCTTCATCTCAGTCTTGCCTTTTCTATACGAATAACTTTTTCATTATTTTGCACAAATAAATTCCTGTCATCTCGCCCATAGTATCATTATTTTTATATAATAATTTTAATTTTTTATTGGTTCTTTTGTATAAAATACTTTCATCTTTTTTCTATGGAGGATTTCCAGTTGTTTTTGTATTTTTTTTGGTTTTTCTTGAGTTTTTCTAAAATTTATGCAAAAATACATATATATAAGAAATATGTTACCATCGCTAAGAAAAAATAGCAAGGATATCTCGCCTATTTTTTATTTACTTCAGAAAGGAAAAAATTTATGAAAAATGTATTAATTGATTTTACCCAAAGTATATTAAAAGCAAATTATATTCCTGTACACCGTATCACTTTTCCGTGTACATTTTCAGATATATCCTGGCTAGACCTTGGTTTAAGAAATAATTTTTTTGACGAAAAAACTACTAATTCTTATTTAAATCGCTGGTTTATGAGCTTCCAACCAAAAAAAATCTACCACCTGACCGATGATTTTTTATGCAATTATACCATCTTTCGTATCCCAGATAGTGATGAATTTTTTATCTGTGGTCCATTTTTATTTGAGGAAATGCAATCTTCCCGTTTTATGCAAATATGTGATAAATTAAAAATTCCAGCTGAACTGCACGATCAACTGAAAGAGTATTACTTGAGCATGGCATTTTTCCCTGTACAAACATTATATATGAATCTTTTTACAGAGCTCGCTGAATTTTTATTTGGTAAAGATAATTATGAAATCATTTATTCTGATTCTAGAGAATTGGACGAATGGTATACAACCTACCACTCTTCTTTTCGCATTCCAGAAAACCCCTTTGCAGCCCTTCAAACTATCGAAAATAGATATGAATTAGAAGCTGCCATTATAGAAGCGGTAAAAAATGCAGATGAGCAAAAAGCGTTAGAACTTACAACAAAAACATTTTCTCTTTTCCTTCCTCATCGTATGTCAAACGAACTTCGCGACCAGAAGGACTACACTATTACTTTTAATACATTGCTCGGTCGAGCTGCGAAATCTTGTGGTGTTCATCCTATTCATATCGATACCTACTCTAACCGAAATATTCAAATAATAGAGCAACTGACAAGTATCGAGCAATGCCATAATTTTTCTCTCAAAATAGTGCATAATTACTGTTGTCTGATTCGCAAACATACTTTAAAAAATTATTCTCTTCTGACACAGAAGATTATTACTTATGTCAATACAGATTTAAGTGCGGATTTAAGCTTAAAATCCTTATCCGAGCAATTATCGGTCAACGCCAGCTATCTTTCCACCTTATTCTCGAAGGAAGTTGGAATGTCTCTCACAAAATTTGTCAATCAAAAACGAATTGAACATTCCAAAAAGCTCTTACTCGCCACAGATATGCCAATCAAATCTATCGCCTTAAAATGCGGTATATCTGATGTATATTATTTTAGTAGATTATTTAAACAGATTACTGGAACAACACCAAAGGAGTACCGAAAGACAGCTACTCGTATAGAGCCCCAGAAATTATCTACGGTTAATTTTTACTAAAAATATAAAAAATATTTTAAATTATCAGAAAAATAAAAGTTCAAAAACTCGCCAAATCAGGCTAATAAATTCCTATATTTTTGAGTTGTCGGGAGAGCAAAAGCTCTCCCTTAAAATAGATGTATAAACAAATATTAGATAATAACCAATTTATTTTTCTCGACGAGATGACAATGTCTGCACATTCTCTTCCACTTTCTTTTTGCTCAATGGATAAACAAAAACTAAGCTTAATACAACTGCCGCTAAACCAATCGCTGGAATCAAACAAGCCCAGTTAAAAATGCCAGCTATAACATCAGGATAGGCAGTAGGATTTGCCGCAACAGTATTATTATATCCAATGATGGACAATACTGCACCAATCATACCAGAAGATAACGCCTGTCCAAGCTTACGCGCAAAAGAATAAACAGAATAAATCGTACCATCTTCACGGATACCATTTTTCACTTCAGCATCATCAATAACATCCGTAATCATCGCCCAGATGACTGTATTAAAAATTCCCACACAAATCATCGATAATACATAAAATACTACAAAAACTGTAGGATTAGAAGGTCGCATAATAAAGCAAATAATCCAAAATGCTACCCCAATTAAACAAGCAATGACAGATAACTCTTTTTTTCCTAATTTACTCGCCAACCTTGATGCGAGAGGCGCAGAGATAACAATCGTAGCAATGGAGCCAAATAGAGAAGCCATCGCCTGACCGCCAGCACTATTATAATAAACAGGGAATACATATGGCTGCATACCAGACATACCTAATTGTCCCAATAACAAAAAGATTGCTGCGAGAATAATACCCAAAAGAGCACGATTCTTAAAAATGCTCTTTAACATCGCACCGATATTCACCTTTGTGGTATTTTGTGGAATCTCAACACGCTCACGAACCAAGTTAAAGCATAGGAGATAACAAATAATAGCACAGACAGAAAAAACGCCAGCAATTATTGTCATCTTAGAACCAGACAAAACAGTGGCCCCATTTACCGTCTCATAGGCGAATATAGGAGTACCCGTGCCGATAACAAGACTCGCTAAACTCGAGCCAATCGTTCTCCATGTAGAAAGCTGAACGCGGTCGTCCGGGTCAGAGGAAACTGCGGATGCCATAGAACCATATGGAATATTAATCGATGTATAGAAAATAGAGCCCCATAAAATATAAGTAAAAAACATCCAAAATACTCTAAATCCATATGCCATATTCGCAAACGCAGACTGATAAATCAAAAATGACGCAATTGCAACTGGACCACACATTCTCTTAATCCACGGACGGAATTTACCATCCTTCGTCGGCTTAGACCGGTCAACAATCTGTCCCATTGTAACATCCGTAAATGCATCCACAAAACGTGCAAGCATCATCAAAAAACCTACTAAGCCAGCTGCAATTCCCATAACATCGGTATAGAATTTCATCATAAACATGGAGGATAATAAAAATGTGAAATCATTACCGAAATCACCAAACATATAGCCCAGCTTATCTTTCATACCAAATGGTCGAACAGATGAATTTGTTCCCATTATTTTTCCTTCTTTCTCTTATTATGGTGATACCAGGGTCAAAAGGTCTAAAATTCGATGCAAGTTTGCTTGCAAGAGGATTTTTGAACTTTTGACCCGCCAAAAACATGAATAAGTAGCCATTTTTCGGAGAAAAATGAGCGGATTATGAATGTTTTTGAAGATTGCGGTAGCATATTGTGCGGAGCAATCTGGTATCAAAAGGGTCAAAAAGACCTTTTGACCCCTTTTTTATTGTCAACGTATCATACTTTATCGATTTTAATAAGCTTCGCATTCAGGCTCTCTAAGAATCCATCTGGCAAAAGCAGTCCGCCCATCTCCATCATGCCTGCTGGTGACATTGATTTCATCATATCCCACATTCCTTCGCCTGGACTAACAAGGAAATTCGTTGCAAGCTTAATCGCTTTTGAAGCAATCTCCAATGCCTCCTCACTCTTTGCAATCTCTTCCATTGTGTCATTAATGCTATACTTTCCTTCTGGGAACTCCATCGGAGCTTTCAAATCTAAGTCTCCCGCTAATTTAAACCAGTTCGCTACACCTTCTGCTCTCTCATTTACTTCTGGTAAAACATAGATACTTGGCTCTTGTTCCACTTTTTCAATCGTCATACTATCTTTCACCTGTCCCGCAACAGCAAGAACAGTATTATATCCTTCTTCCAAGGCAACTTCAAAAACAAACACCTTCTCGGCTGTTTTTTCTTCGACCAATTTACCATTTATATAGAGCAAAACTTTCGGTTGATTGGAGTACACACGAATCTGGGTCGTCTCTCCTGCTCGCTGTGCGTAGCGTTTGCCACATAAATGAACCATCGGCTCTTTATTCCAATATGCCTTATAAATATAATAACTATCTTTTTTCGTCTTACGGTCCATCGTAACAAGACCTTTATTATTTCTTCCTGCAACTCCGCCCTCATCTCTGGCCGCACATCCAAAATCAAACATATTCCAAACATGGCTTGACCAAATCCAAGGACGCTCATCAAGTACCTTCGCCATATGCTCATGGTAAAGTGCCTGATATTCCTCACTATAATCCTTACATGCTGGGTTTGGACCGTGGTAAGTGATAATACCCTCACATCCGTACTCAGAAACACCGATACAAATCTCTGGATGAATCTTATGGAAATTGTCAAACCAAGGACCATTATCTTCCATTTTTCCGCCATACCATCCAAAATAATGATTATAACTTTCTACATCTGTCAAACCATGCATTGGACTATCAATCGGCGTCATTGAGACATGTGCAATCGTAGTCAAACGAGTAGGGTCCATCTCTTTACATAGAGCATTTAACTCTTTATGATTCTCCACCAACTGGTTAGAGATACCGCCAATCAAAATCTCATTCGAAACACCCCAGAAACAGATAGATGGATGATTATAGTTTTGAGCAATTAATTCCTTCATCTGACTAATACAGTTTTGATGTGCCGCTGGGTCCTCATTCATCACACTGATAAACGGAATCTCCGCCCACACAATAAATCCCATCTCGTCACATGCATCATAGAAATCCTGAGAATGCTGATAATGTGCCAAACGAATCGTATTCGCACCTAATTCTTTAATCATTCTCGCATCTTCATAATGTTCTTCTCTTGTCAACGCATTGCCCTTATAGAGCTTATCTTGATGACGACTCACACCGCGCAGTGGAGTCTGTACCCCATTTATAATAAATCCCTCATTTGGGTCACAAGAAAAACTTCTAACTCCGACACGCGCCGAAACCTCATCATACACCTCATTGCGACGCCATACTGACGCTGTAACCGTATACAAATATGGACTATTAATCTCCCATTTCTTTGCATCTGGCACATAAAGCTTCACCATCGTTTTATCTGCTGGACGAGAAGCAGACGCAACCTCATTACCATCCATATCTTTGATTGTATACAATACCGTAAAATTCTCATCTGGATTAGTAATAAAAGATTCCACCTCAAACGTCGCACCGCCACAATCACATGGCTTTGGCGTCACCTTCAACCCTGAAGCTCCATAATAATCCAAATCAAAATGCGTATCCGGAACACTAATCAAATTTACTCCACGATACAATCCCCCATAAAATGTAAAATCCGCTGCCTGTGGATACACACTAGATTTCTCCTCATTGCTACAGGCAATAACTAACAGATTTTCCTCTTCTTCCCTACATAAATCCGTGATATCCGCACGGAAAGTAGAATATCCTCCTTCATGATAGACAACTTCCTCACCATTGACATATACCGTCGCCTGCTGTCCCGCCGCTAAAATTTCAACATAGACACGACCACCATTAAGCGGCTGTTTTGGAGTCATAAAGCTCTTGGCATACCAACATTTACACCTATCATACTTCCCATTCCCGTCATGACCATCTATCGCATTCCATGAATGTGGAAGATTAATCTGTTGCCAGTCTGTTGGAAAAGTCAATGGAAGTCCAACATCTTCTTGAATAAATTTCCATCCTTCGTTTAAATTAATAATACTACGCATACGCTCCTCCTTTATCATTTTTTACAATTAAATCTCTCTAACATATTAAATACATGATTATTTTATATATTTAATTGTATAATTTTGATTTATTTTTGTTAAAATTATTATATTATCAGCCAAATTATTCTCCCATGGAGAATTTCTAGTTGTTTTTGTACTTTTTTTAATATCGGCTAATACACCTAAATTTTATACAAAAATATCTAAAATTAATCCAATTCCAAGAAAAAATATAAAAATCACATATACTTATTTTTTTCCATTCATAATAAAAGAATAAACAAATCATAGAAAAATCATTCAAAAAAACTAAGACTTTTGAAAAACATAAAATTTCCATCAGATATCATATCCTTTTTCAAAAACCTCTATATCTAATAGAAAAACTCTATTTTTCAAAAGCCCCATTCTTTAATCCCATAAAACAATAAAATTCAAAAAAAATATCATACAAAAAAATTATTGGAAAAACTACAGAAAAAAATTATAAAAAGAATTATAGAATTATAGAAAAATAAAAAAAGCAAAGAACCCATATTAAAACTACGTAATAATTATGCCTATAAAAAAACTTTATAAAGTCTTGCCAACACAACCAAGAAAATCCTAAAAAAAAATTTTATAAGTTTTTGCCAATACACAGCCAAGAGAGACCGTCGATATGTCCTCAAAAAACGATAGAGAGTGGAGCGGTTTTAGAGGACATATCTCCCACCTCTCTTCGCTGTGTACTGGCAAAACGCTATAAATTTCACAGTCAAAGTATAAGTTGATGTTGGAAAATATTGGAAATAAAAGTGACAACTGGGAAACTACAGAATAAGAATACATATGAAGGTGCTAAATACAATGATTAAATGAAAGCGATGGATAATGAAAGTCTTAATGGAATAAATCGGTCTTGTATGCTTCCGATTATATTTAGAAATTTGTGTAATTAAAAACAGGACGTGCTTTATCCATTGAAGTATCAAGTAAACATACCTGGATAGATAAGAAAAATTTTTGATTTACAGAATATCCAGCCAATATATTCCCATGTACATGCGAATACCCAGAAATAGCCAGATTGTCTCTCCAATACACAGCCAAGAGAGCAAGGAGATATCTGCCCCGAAAACGATAGAGAGTGGAGCGATTTTTCGATATGCTTAGCTTTGCCGCTGGAGCACTGTTTGAGCAGCGTAGCTGCGAGTTTGCGGGAGGCGGCAAAAATCAGCGCATGTCGAAAAATCGTGGGAACGAACGTGTTTGCGGGACAGATATCTCCTTGCTCTCTTAGCGTCTCCCCTCACTCTCCCTTATACCGTCATCTAACGACCAGCCACCATCTTCCAGCTCACCGCCCTCTCTCTTCCCTGCACAAATCTCCTATAAATCCCATCCTTCTCCAGCAATTGTTCATGTGTCCCACAATCCTCAATCTTGCCATTCGAGACAACCAATATCTGATTTGCCTCTCGAATCGTATTTAGACGATGCGCGATAACCAAAAGCGTTTTTCCATTACAAAGCTCGGTAATTGCCTCCTGGATATACCTCTCATTATCCGCATCTATACTCGCCGTCGCCTCGTCAAGTATAATAATCGGCGCATCCTTCAAGATACAACGTGCGATGGAAATTCTCTGTTTTTCTCCCCCGGAGAGACTCTCCCCGCCTTCTCCTACCATTGTATCAAATCCATCTGGCAACTCCATAATAAAATCATAGCATCTCGCCTTTTTTGCCGCTTCAATCACCTCTTCTCTTGTGGCATCTGGTCTTCCCATACTAATATTATGATAAATCGTATCCTGGAAAAGATAGACTCTTTGAAATACCATGCTGATATGATTCATCAACTCCGAGAGCGCCATATCTCGGACATCTACCCCTCGAACGAAAATCTGTCCGGATTTCACATCCCAAAAACGTGCGAGAAGATTCGCAACCGTCGATTTCCCTCCTCCAGAAGGTCCTACTAACGCCGCCATCTCATTTTGATTCACACAAAAAGAGATATCATGGAGAACTTCCTTTTCTCCGTACGCAAAACTCACATCTCGAAATTCAATCTCCGGTGCACTGCTATTTTCTGGAATTTTCATTTTTCCCAAATCAGATAACTCTTCTTCTGCAAACACCTCCTCGATTCGGTCCATACAACTATTCATAACCGTCAATCTAGTGCTCTGTCCATAAAGTGCCTTAAGCGGTCCAAATATATCAAATACAAAGAGCATTATGCCAATCAGATACGAAACTTCCAAGAATCCATTCATCTCAAGAAAAACAGCCAGGGCAATAATTATCGAAACACCAAGCCCATAGACAAGATTTAATCTCCTCTGCCAAGGCGAATGACTCTCCTCAAAATGAATATTTGTCTCGCAACTTTTTTTGAAATTCTCTGTTAGTTCTTCTGATTTTTCTCCGAGCAGGTTATAGGTCTTTATAATTCCAATTCCCTCTGTAAAATCCAAAACTGCCTCTGTCAGATTCTCGCTCTGCTCTTGTCTCGCCGTAGAATCCAAAAGAGCCTCTCTTCTCATTCCGCGTGCAATCAAAATGACTATGCCGACAATTACAGCTGTCGCCAATCCCAACCATAGATTAAAGGCTAACATAAATGCCAACATAATTGCCTCGGCAAAAATATAGCTCATCATATCCGCCAATGCCGTCATGCAATTTTCCTCGATAAAAACCATATCCGTCGATAAAACAGAACTAATTTTTCCGATATTTCCCTCTGTAAAATATCCCATCGGCATTTTGCGCAGATGGGCGCCAAGCTCCATTCGCTTTTTGGCAAATATCATAAATCCCGCCGCTGACTGAAGACGGTCTGCCATATGTTGACAGATAATCTGTAAAATCAGGCTCACCCCCATGCTGACTCCAATCCAAAGGCATAATTTCTCATTAGCGCTTCCATCCAAAAATGTAGCAAACATAAAAAATGCTAACCCTATTGGCACCTTCGCTAAAAATGATTTCAAGAAAGAAAAGACAATCGCTATCTGAATCCTTTTCTTATATTCCCCAGACACCGCAAGTATTCTTTTCATTAACATTATCATATGCGCACCTCCTTCGCCACAGATACTTTCCATCTCGCACTTCCCTTAGCCGCCTCCCAAAGTTTTTGGTACTCTGGGCAAATCTTAAGCAGTTGCTCATGAGTTCCAGTAGCCGCTAAATCGCCGTCACGCAATACACAAATCTGGTCTGCCTCCATCACTTCCTCATCCGTGGCATCTAATTTTCCGAGACGAATATTTTCCAAAAGACTCATATGAAATAAAAACTGTTCCTGAGAAACATAAGATATCTGCTGATTTAACGCCTCAATACTCATATCTCTTATATCTTGACCCCCAATCTTTATCGAGCCCTTGGTCACATCATAAAAATGCACTAATAATTTCGCCAAAGTGGATTTTCCACTTCCAGACTCTCCCACTAACGCAGTTAAACTTCCTTCTCTCGCCAAAAAGGAGATTCCATGTAATACTTCTGTATCTTCTCCTATTTTTTCAGTATTTTTTGCATTCTTACTACTATTCTCAGTCTCGTTTATCCCCTCACCAGAATTTATCTTATAGTCAAAATGCACATTTTCAAAAGAAACCGAGTGGTCTCTCCCGATACTTCCAATCTACAAAAAACATAGCGATAAATACAAATACTGGCACTGCCACATTGGAAATTCCCTCTGGTAATGCGTGAGCCAACAAAAGCTCAATCGACTCGATATCATCAATAAACATCTTCTTTATTACTCCCACCCCCTTTTCTTGTATCGTTCCAAGTGGCTGTTTTTCCATCTTTCTCTGAAGAGAAATGCGGATATTTTGGAGAGTGTGGTAGGCTGAGCGATGCGATAAAGATAAGCCCCATACATAAAAAACTGCGTATAAAATTCCACATAAAGCTATCGCTCCCAATCTCCATATGATTCCCGAAACATCAATCTGACCGTATCCCATTAATGGTGTAATCAATTGATATGCCAAAAAATATGGAATCACACTCATCGCTACTCCAAAAAGCATCACAAATATCGACGCATACGTTGTCCTGCGGTATTCCCCCGCATACTCTAATACCTTTTTAAACAAATTTTCTACCTCCTTTTATTTGGTTAGTTTGTGCTAACCCCTTGTTCTAAGAAAGGACTGTCGCAAAATAAATATTTCACAGCAGCCTTCTTTTGTCTACACCTGTCCTCTTGGCAGAATAAACCTCCTCTTTGTCAACGTAGCCAAATCTATATTAATTATCATTAATCAGCAATCATACAAACTACCTCCAAATTTTATTTTCCGATTGCCCCTATTTTCTCACTAAAAAAATCGAGACCTCATCAGAAGTCTCGACTGAATAAATATTCACATCTTTGCCAATATTATTTTTAATTTTATCATCATTTTAAAATTATTTTTTTATCCTTTTTCTCAATTGTATAGCTTTTCCCTCTAAAAGGTATCCTCATTTGAAATTCTTCTATTTCTTCTGGAATATGCGGATGAAAAGAAAATCCCCCTGCCTTTTCGGGATTTGGCATAAATCCCGCAATATCCTCAATCAAAATCGAAATCGGAGCGCTTGCCCACGGATGACATAAACTAGTATTCCATTTTTGTTCTTTGCCCCATGCCTCCCAGCAAGTAGTTGCTCCCTCTCTCAGCATATTCACCCAGCCATTTTGACTTTCATTTACTAACATATGATATACATCTTGATATCTTCCTATCTGTGCGAGAGCCTTCAAGTAAAAATAACTCATAAATACCCCACATCGAAATCCCCTCTCAAGCAAAAAATCCGCAATTTGCTCCTTTGCCCCCTCTGGATAGAGAGCAAAATACAATGCATATATATTGGAGTGAAGGGAGGTATGTAAACTCCTCTCGCTATCGGTAAATAATTCCTTTTCTCTACAGTAAAATACTCTTATATAAGAATCTTTTAACTTTTCCCAGTCATAACTTGGAGGCATTTTGAGAATTTTTTCTATATTAGATAATACTTTTACTGCTCCAATATAAAGTGCATTTATTACATTATGGCATCCCTTTGCGACTACAGGTCGAGTCAAAGGGAAATCGTAATTATCCCTGAGATTTTCTGGCCAATCAACTAAATTCCATTTATCTTTTACCTGTTCTAATAATCCGTCTTCTCTCGCATATTGACGGAAATATTCTACCACACCTCTTGCTGTCGGATAATATTTCGCAAGAAATACCCTATCTCCAGTAAATTGATAATCTAGCATTAAAAGCTGTGACCATAAAAGCGAGAAATCCGCAATTTCTTGCATAAACGAACCTGGAGCCACTCCCATTAGCCCCGGACAAATCGATGAAGTCTGAGCAAATTGGTCGATACATTTTCTGAGCATCTCCACTGTACCAGTCAGCCATACTTGAGAATGTGCGGTTATAATCGCATCTCCCAGATACTGTCCTTTCTCCCTCGTCGGGCAATCCAGATATCCCTCCTGTGTTCCATACTTCACTCCAGACTTACAGATGGCAAATATATCGTCCAGATAAGGATGCGTACTTTGAAGCGTACATAACTCTTCTTGCATAGGATAATGTCTAATAACTGCCTCCACGTCCAAAATATCAATTCCATCCTCCAAAATAAGCTCTGCATAGCGAAACCCCTTATAATCATAGGACTCCAATACATTCTCGCCTTCTTTTAATGTCCAGACTTCTTCATATTTGCAGTTACATCTTAGCTGATAGCATATCGTTCCATCCTCCCGGCATTCCTCGGCATATCGAATGATAACCTTTCTATTATCCACGCCAACTGCTCTTATCTGCAATGCACCTACTATCTCCTGTCCCATATCGAAAAACCAAGTATTTTTCTCCCTTTTTTGTAATTTTGGTCTCTTTTTATAGACAGAAAGCATTTTTGTCGGTTGCTCTATACAAGAATCATTCATCTCTGGCGCAAATACCATAGTATTCCAATCGCTATCATCATACTCCAATACATTCCATTTTTCTTCCCATTTATGGCTATCAAAATTTTCTAAAAACTGTGTATCATATCCGATAATATTGCCAGAAAAAGCATCTGATACTTGGTATTTCCAAGTTGGTATTATTTTGGAATTCTCATCATCCACTATATCACAAGCCAAACCAAATCTTCCATCTTTACTATTCCATACTCTGTTTATTAACCCCTGATAGTATAAATGTACTGCCAGTATATTCTCCCCCTCTCTCAAAAAAGAGGTAATGTCAATCACATTATAATAATAATGCTCAGGATATGCGGGGGCAGGCCCCTGACCGACATAGATTCCATTTATATAAAGTTTATAATAATCATCCGCTGTCATACGAATTTTCATACTTTTTTTGCCAGTCACCTTAAGATTTGCCCTCGCAAGCACATGGAGGTTTTTCATTTCAGGTAATTTTTCTTCCCAGTTTTCCCTTTCTTTATGATATACATAAACTGGCTTTATCTGCGTAAATTCTGGAATTGTATACCATATCGGTTTAAACTCAATCATTCGCTCCTCTTCCCTCTTTCTTGCTCCTTATTTTTTATATCCAAAATTGGGAATCTGATTCCAGCGCTCTCTAAAATAATGCGCTGCCAACTTCGGTCTTCGCTGTCTCGTAAAGATTCCTTTTTTATTTCCGTCTACACGTAAAGTGCCCTGAATGGTCGCAAAATCTGCAAAATTCCATGTATGCTCTCCAACCACAAAATCATATTCATCTAAAACTTTATTCATCATTTTATAATATGCAACCTGATATTCCTCACTGAACATATTTGGCGTAGCCATATGAATTCCCGCCACGGTATCTGCCCCGTATTCTGTAATCATCCACGGTTTTCCTAATTTTTCCCAGTATCGCATTTCCTCTCTCATTGCGCGCTCCGCCGCATCCAAATCTCCCCCAAATACATACCAGCCGTAATAACGGTTTGCACAAATAATATCCATCTTTGGAGCAGTGATATCTCTTGTATAGTCATTTTGACAGATGACAAGAGTAACTGGGCGATTTTGCGGGTCACATTGATGAGCCAACTCATATAGCGGCATAAAATAATCTCTCGCCTCCTGCGGCTGTTTTTCTGTATCTGGCTCATTCGCAATCGACCAGATAACAACAGATGGATGATTTTTATCTCTCGCAATCAAATCTTTTATTACCTGTCTATGGTGTTCTTTCGTGCGAAATTTTTTATACCCTTCATCATTCCAGCCAAAATTTAATCCGACGGCAGGTGTCTCGTCAATTACCACAATTCCAAGTCTGTCACATAAGTTTAGCATCTCCTCCGCATAAGGATAGTGGGAAGTCCGAAAAGAATTCGCACCTATCCATTTTAGCAGTGAGAGGTCTTTGACATTCATCACCTGGTCCAATCCCCTTCCGTGAACTTCGCTGTCTTCATGCTTTCCAAATCCCTTAAAATAAAAAGGCTTTCCATTAATCAAAAACTGATTTTTAGAAATTTCTACTGTTCGGATACCAAATTCCTCCTCATACAAATCCTCTCCAAATTCTACCCTTGCTGTATAGAGATAGGCATTTTGGGGTTCCCATAAGTTGGCATTTGGAATCGTCATTCTCCCCTTTGCTCCGACTTGCTCTTTTATCAATCTCTCTTCCTCATCATAAATTTGTATCTTTACCTGACCTTCCCCTTGATATTTCACAGTGTATTCCACAATTCCATCTTGTCCATCCATGCTTGGCACTAATATAATATCTTCAATATATGCCTTTGGTGTCGTGTAAATTTTCACAGGGCGATTTATTCCAGCATAATTAAAAAAATCAAAATTGGGGGCATTATGTGGCTTTTGAATCGTCTGATTCACGCTCGGTATATCTGGAAGGTCTGCTCCAAAGAAAGCCGCGCCGACTTCATTTCCGATTGGGAGCGTGGAATAATCTACCCGATTATCTACTGCCACAGAAAGCAAATTTTTCCCTACTCTTATAAAATCATTGATTTCAACCTCGAATGGAAGAAAGCCTCCCTCATGCTCACAAATCATCTCTCCATTCCAATATACTTTTGCCTTATGTGTCACTGCGCCAAATCGAAGCACTACTCTTTGTGAGAGCATCATCTTTGGCACCATGATTTCTGTCTGATAGAATGCCCATCCATAATGGTCTCGAAAATCTATTCCTTCTATCTGGTCATTATAGGAAGCTGGAACTGCGATGCATACAAAGTCCAAAAGAGGCTTCTCCATCCACTTATTTTCAAACCCAGTTCCATCATCCAACTTGAATTTCCAAATGCCTGATAAATCTATCAGCGCTCTCGCATCATTTAATTTTGGATATAACATATTATTTTCCTCCCAAAAATATTTTTCTCTATATAAAACCAACTTATATGACAAGTCTAGGATAATATTCTCTCCACAACATATTTAAAACCTTTGAGTGAATATATACTGCTCCTCCGACTGCAATAACCAATAGGGGAGCCATAACAAAGATTCCAACTAAAAATAGGCATACTGTAATGACAATCATGAAAACTGTCCATCCAAAGTTTTTTACTGACATTACAAATGCCATAGCCAAAAGATGTCTTAAATCTGTTTGGCATCTCGCCATTAATGGAAAGAGATATAAAACTGTCATAATATAAACTGCCGTCAAAACTATGCTTGACCAGAACAAAACCGTTCCTATCCTTCCCTCCATATGATAATATATAGAAATATCGCATCCAAGGAATACTCCCATTACAATGACTAATACTCCCGCCAAAATTCCCTGTCGCAAATTTTCCTTAAATGCCCGAAAAAAAGAACGAACCACATATCCTTCCTCGTTATTTGCGAGATTTAATATTACATAATATAATGCCGTTGTCGATGCTCCTACTGTGATAATTGGTAGGCTTGTCAAAAACCAGAGCATGGTCAAAACAAATATATCTACTAATTTTCCCATAAATATCCACACTGGATTTTCTAGCTGAAATAATCCTTTCATCGTCTATAACTCCTCCTATCTTCCATATATTTTCTCCGTTTTCCATCCAAAAACAAAATCTTATTGAAATAGGCTCTCTAAAAATAACATCGTTTCTTTTTTATGCTCGCTATTATTCAAAATACAAAATACTGTCTCTCCCTTTTGGGAGCCAAGTAGGGTTTTACTAATATCAATTCCGTAATACTTCCTCTCTCCCTCTTTATCTTGGCTTTTTACGAGAGTCAATTTCTCATCTCTCGCTTTTTTCGCCCACTCATCCAGACTATAGAGTCCGCCAAGCTTCGCATAATAATCCATAATCTCTGGCGTTCCGACCAAGAAATCTAGTTCATGAGAAAAAATCTGACTTGTCATCTTCTCTAATGCCCCATCTGTCAAGTTTCTCTCCGGATGTTCTCCATCAATTCTAAGACCCGTTTCCAACAAAATCCTCTCTTTTTTCGGATTTTTTCCCATCGCCTTTAATCCCCTGTCACAGACAGCTTGAATCGTCTCCTCCGATATCGTCTGGTTTAATATCTCTCCATATATAACTGGCTCTGGCTCACTCGTTATATAACTAAAACATCCATATATAAAAAGAGTAATGACCAGGCATCCAGCAATTACTATTTTTTTATAATAATACCAAAAATTTTTTACTCTATCTTGAAACTTTTCTGCCATAATCATTACTCCCTAGTATTTTATCCCTTCACTCCGGTAGCAGCTACTCCCTCCACGAAGTATTTTTGTAATGATAAAAATACAATCAGCACAGGAATAAGAGTGATAATGGAACCAGCCATAATCAATCCATACTCTGCCGCATACTGTCCAATAAACATTTTCAAGCCAAGCTGAATCGTTTTCTTTGTCTCTGTCTTCAAGTAAATCAATGGTCCAAGATAATCATTCCAAGTACTCACAAAGGTAAAGATAACTAATGTAGAAAGTGCGGGCTTAGAAAGTGGCAACATAATATTGGCATAAATTTTATACTCACTCATACCATCAATTCTTGCCGCCTCACATAGAGAATCAGGAATCCCCTCATAAAACTGCTTCATCATAAATACTCCAAACGCTGAAAACGCCTGTAGACAAATCATTGCTAATAATTTATCATTCAATCCCATACCACGCATCATAATAAACTGTGGAACCATATACACCTGCCATGGCATCGCAATTGTCGCAATATAGGCAAGAAATAATGCATTTTTATGTTTAAAATTCAATTTTGAAAACGCATACGCGGCAAAGCTACTTGTCAATACTTGCAATACTGTCACAATAATCGTCAAATACACCGTATTTCCTATAAACCTCGCCAGAGGTATTCTCGTCCATATATCAATATAATTACTCCACTGCGGAACATCTGGAATAAATTGGAATGGCGTCATCTTAAATACTTCTGTGTTTGTCTTAATAGATGCGGATAACATCCAAAGAAACGGAACAATCATAATAATGGTAATAAGAATTAAAAACAGATAAAGTATTATTTTTCCTATCCGCTGACTTCGCTTAATCGATGATGTTTTAGACATCTCTTCTCCTCCTTCACTTCATTTTACGAATTCTCATATTTTGCTTCCCCCCAAAATTGAATCAGGGTAATAATCAAAACCATTAAGAATAATACCATCGCAATCGCACTGGAATATCCCAAATCCCACTCAATAAATGCCTTTTGATAAATATAGTAGACAAGTACTGTAGAGGATGTTCCAAGTCTTCCGTCTCCACCTCCAGCGAGCATAATTGCAATATCATAAACTTTAAAACAGTTAATTGTCAGCATAACAGTAACAAAAAATGTCGTCGGACGAAGCTGAGGCCAAGTTACATAGACAAATTTCTGCCAAGTCGTCGCCCCATCGAGGGAAGCCGCCTCGTATAATTCTCCCGAGATTCCCTGAAGTCCTGCGAGATAAATTACCATATAATATCCCATATATTTCCATACACTAAACAAAATGAGAGTCAGTAAAATCAAATCTCCTCCAAACCAGTTTGGAAGATTTTTTATATGAAATACATAATAGAGAATCGCATTGACTGGTCCCTTACTTGGATGAAATACCATCGCCCAAACGGCTGTAATCGCCACCAAAGATGCCACATAAGGAAAAAAAGCTATCGTACGAAAAATTCCCTTTCCCTTTATCTTCTGATTCAAAATGATTGCCAGCCCCAAGGATGCCAACATTGTCAGCGGAACCGTACCCAGACAGTAGATAATTGTATTTTTTAGAGATGCCCAAAACAAAGTATCTCCAGCTAATCTCGCAAAATTAGAAAGCCCTGCAAACTCAATGGCATTATTTCCATCCCATTTTAGAAATCCCAAGGCAAATGCACAGATGATTGGAATCATTGTAAAAACTGCAAATCCAATAAAATTCGGTGCTATAAAGGAATATGCGACAAGCGCTCGTTTTCTATCTCGTACTCTTTTATTTCTCGTCATTTCACTCACATTTTCCATATCATTTTGCGCTTTATATAGCGCCCTCCTTTCTTTTTTCATAGATAAAACTCTTTTATTTGTCATAAGTCAAACTCCATTGCCTTTCAGTGATGAGTAGTTGACAAAAGAGCTATTATATAAGCCAATAACATGATACCAGGGTCAAAAGACCTTTTGACCCCAACATCATAACATAAGCGTACCGCAATATTACCGGCTCTTAATACCAAACTATTCCTATTTCAGTGAGCTAATCTCTTTATTCATCTTTTGAATTCCATCTTCAATCGATATATCTCCATTCATAATATCCTTATGATACGTATCCAAAATAGTACTAATCTCAGAAATATTATCCGCATATGGTGCTTCCAAATAAATCTTGGCAGTCTTTAACGCCTCTTTACTACCCTCATCTTGTGGAAATCCCTCAATGCTTGTCAGAGTATCGATAACTTCATCTGTCATAATTGCTGGGAAATTTCCAAGGCTTGCGAGAACCATCGCACCCTCTTCTCCACCTGCGAACTTAATAAAATCCCATGCAGCGTCTTTATTCTTGGAAGAAGTCGGAATGGCCAGTCCAGTAACGGTTCCCAAGGTAGTTCCCGCTTCGACACCATCTGGATGTGGATATTTAGCCAATCCCCAATTTCCGACTAGGTCTTGATCATACTCTCCCGTTTTAAGACTTGAAATCAAAGTTGTGATATACCAAGTACCCATATTCATAGTCGCCGTATTTCCCTCTGAAAATGCCGCTGAATAATGAAGCTGGGAGGCATTTGTGTCAATATAAGTTCTACAAACTCCATCCTCCTCTTGTTTTTTCACCATCTCATAATATGGCTTTGCAAAATCATAATTTCCATCCAAGATAGAATGTTTTCCATCGAGAATTCCAAAGAGCTGAACCGCACTTCTCCATGTATGGTAGTGAGCACCATAAATCTGCTCATCACCAAATCCAGATTTTGTAACCGAGCGAACTAATTTATCATACTCTTCGATTGTCATATCATTGCTTGGATACTCTACCTTAGCGTCGTCAAAAATGTCCTTATTATAGTAGAGCAACCAAAAGTCTTTCTGGAATGGAAATTGGTATAATTTTCCATCTACTGTCACCTGGTCCGTGATACCATTATAGAGTGATAAATCTACTCCATCTTCGGCAATTCTATCACTTAACGGTTCCAAAACACCCTTTGACACTAATGTCGCATACCCAGGAACATCTTTCACAGTCACAACATCAAACTCCGAGCCAGAGCCAGACAATTCCGTCGATAGAACAGTGCCATAATCAGACGAACCTAAATCCGTCATCTCAATCCTGACATCTGGATTTTTCTCTGTGTAGGCATCTGCAATCGCCTGCCAATATAACGCTTTCTTTGCATCCCAGATTGCCCATTTTAATACAGTCTTAGCATCGTCAGAACCGCTGACAACATTACTTCCGACTGTCTCAGCCTGTTCATTGGAAGACTGCTCCTTTGCTCCATCTGTTGTACTTCCTCCGCATCCTGCGAGGGTAGTTGCCGCCATTGCCAATACTAGCACGGCACTCATTAATTTCTTTCTCATACCTTAAAGCCTCCTCTTTTTTATATCTTAATTCTACTGAAATTACTCTTTGATTGCCATAGACTGGTCTACGATTTTATGTTTTTTCTCTCTAAGATTTTTTATATACTTTTCTCCCCTTATCCCAAAAAATGTCTTTTTCATACAAAATTATATATTTTTTTAAGATATTCTTTCCTTTATCTATATTTTTCAAGTATACTATATATATACCTTGCGAAACAACAAAGCTGTTTCTCAAACTAAAAGGCATAAAATGCAGTATGCTGATGCGTCAAACAAACTACAAGGAGGACTACCTATTATGAAAAAAACCCCTTCCAAAACATTGCAACAAAAATTTTTTAAAATCACAATCGTCCTTATGCTTATTCTTGGATTTGGGACTTCTATTCTTGGTTATATTATGTTCTCAAATAACTTGAAATCCAACTCCATCCACGCAGCCGAGACAAATTTACAGTCGCTGCGAAATAACATAAACAAAAATATGGAAAATATTATAGAATTATCCAAATGGAGCCAGACAAATACAGATATCCTAAATTATCTCTCTTGTAATCCGAACTCCTACGAAGCCCTCACAAAACAGGCAACCGAGAGATTAGCGGAAGAATATATAAGCAATCCAGCATCGAAATATATTTCAAGAATTATCATCGCTAATACTACAAATACCAAGTTCTTACAAAGAATTGCAAACAGCAGCTATTCTACTGACCGCAATGTAGTAGAGATTATCGAGAAATTACCTTATTATGAACAGTTAATCAATGCCTCCGACTACAGTTTTTCCGTTGGTATCCAAGAAGACCCTTTTATGGCTTCCCCAGAAAAAATGTTTCCTATCATTCGTCCCATCTCTCATCCTTATAATAATACTGAGATAGGAATATCCTATATACAGATTTCTCTTTCTTTATTTACGAACCCATTGATTGAGTTTTCTAGACAAGAAAAACTTCCTGTATATCTTACGATTGGAAACGAAACTTACGAAATTTCTGGGAATACAATGAGACATATCAATCAGATTCCAAATATAACTAAGACGAAACGAGATAAATTTCTCAGAGAAGATACATCCGTTTGCAAAATATCCTCCAAACCTTTTTCACCAATTTATGTATCTTCCCCTTTAGATGCAGATAACTGTTCTATTACACTTCCCATCTCAACGGATATACAGGGAAATTTTATAACAGGATATCTTGCGATTTTTTTGTTTATTGTAGTTTTTATCATTATAATCGGTTTCTTACTTATGACATTACTGTCTAAAAATGTGACAAAACCAGTGGAAATACTAAAAAAACAGCTTCACTCTATCGCAAGTGGAGATTTTTCCCAAAATCCATCTATTGAATGGGATAATGAATTTGGAGATATCGGACATAATATCAATCAGCTTGCCACAGATATCAGCGACCTGATGGAACAGCGGATTTCTTACGAAAAACAAAAAAAGGATTACGAATACCAGATGTTGCAAAGCCAAATTAATCCGCATTTTCTCTATAATACATTAAATTCCATCAAGTGGATGGCCGTCGCACAACATGCAACCGGAATCTCTGAAATGACTACCGCCCTCGCACATTTGCTAAAAAATATCTCAAAAGGCAGTACGACAATTATTCCTATCCGAGAAGAACTTCAGCTCTTGGACGATTATTTTACAATACAAAAATATCGGTACGGTGGAAATATTACAATGGAGTATCATATAGAAGAGGAATCTCTCTTAGAGAATCAGATTCTTCGCTTTACGCTTCAACCTATCGTGGAAAACGCTATTTTTCACGGCATTGAGCCAAAAGGTCAGGCAGGACATATCGATATTCATATCTATTCTTGCGGCGATAAAAATATCCAAATTGATGTCCGAGACGATGGAGTTGGAATGGACCAAAAAACAATTGACTCTATCTTATCGGATGATTCCTTTCATCGCTCTAGTTTTTTTAGACAGATTGGCATCAACGTTGTAAATAAAAGAATTCAATATAACTTCGGCGAAGGCTATGGAATACATATCGAGAGCATACTTGGTGAGTACACCTGTATGTCCATCCTCCTGCCCGCCCTCACACAAACTATAAAGGAGTAAGAAAATGATAAAACTAATAATTGCTGATGATGAACCACTAATCCAAGTTGGACTAAAATCTATGATTGATTGGAAAAAATTAGATATCGAAATCTGTGGAACCGCCTCTAACGGAGATAATGCCTGGAAACTAATTCAAGAATATCAACCTGAGCTCGTTATCACAGATATCCAAATGCCTTGCTCCTCCGGACTGGAGCTTGGCAAGCGGTGTAGAGATGAACTTGGTCCTCTCCCTGTCTTTATCATCCTGACTGGATATGAAGATTTTCAGTACGCAAGAGAAGCGCTCAGCTTTCAGGCAGTCGATTATCTCGTAAAAATCGACCTCACCCCAGAATCTCTGACTGCCTCTGTAAAAAAGGCATTAGAGCAAATCCGTTTATTTCAGTCTCGGAACTCTTCTACAAATGAATCCACTCAGAGTCTGATTTTATTCCAAGAGAGATTCTATATTCGCCTTCTAAATAACCTATTTGAAAGCAGAGAACAGTTTCTCCTTCAGGCAGAGGAATTCCATATTAAATTAGATGCCGCTGGATATGTCGCAGCGAGTATTCAATTTTTTCCAAATACTTGTGCTGAGAATATCCCGTTTCAATCATACGACCAGACATTACAAATGTTTCAGGAATTAATTTCCAAATATATCTCCTGCCAGATTATCGCCCTCGATACCCGATATCTAGCCGCTATATTTTGTATTGACAAATTACATCTAGAGAATTGGAAATCTTATGTGAAATCTGCATTAGAATCTACATTAAGTATGCTTCATAACTACTATAATGTGACTTTTCTCACAAGCATCGGCGGGATAAAAACAGACCCCCTAGATTTATCCTCCTCCTACTATGACTCTAAGCAGATTACCGAGTATGTATCGGACAAACAGCCACTACTATTTTGGGATGAGTTACCTAATATCAGCACTCTAAGAAATGTATTCAATCTCTCCCTTTTTCGAGATGATATCCGCCGAGCATTTGAGGAGGTCGATGAAGATTCTCTAAAAGATATTATGGAAAATATTACTGAAATTCTCTCGACAGAACATGTTCCGTTTGCTCAGGCGCTCGATGCTGCAAGCAGTATCCTTCACTTATCTATCACTCTGCTGCCAGATGGAAATGAAATCGTATCAGAGATATTTAAAAGCCAACCAGACTCTTACTGTTCCCTCTACCGACAAAAAACTGTGCCATCCATCATGGATTGGCTCCATCAGCTTGAGGTAGGGTTATACGATTTCTTTGCGAAATATAAAAGAGAACATAAAAATTCTCTCACCGCCCTATGCTGTCAGTATATAAAAGAACATATTCATGAGCGGATTTATCTCCAAGATATTGCAGATAATTTTGGAATCAGTCCAAATTATTTAAGTCAAATTTTTAAGAAAAATATGGATATTGGAATTAGCGAATATATTACCGTACAGAAAATCACAGAATCAAAGCAGCTTCTAAAAGAAACGAATTTAAAGATATATGAGATTTCTGATAAGCTCGGATTTGAAAATTCTTTTTACTTTAGTAAGGTATTCAAAAAAATTACTGGTCTATCGCCAAAAGATTATCGAAACATATAATAAAAAGGCTCCCAAAGCCTTATAAGTACGAAAATAAAGTACTTATAAGGTTTTGGAAGCCCTAAAAAATCTTATCAAATGAAACTATACAAATATATTACATGTTCATCTGAGCAGCCACCTCGGCCGCAAAGTCTTCTTGCTTTTTCTCGATTCCCTCTCCTGTCTCAAAACGAACAAAGCTCTTGATTGTAATATTCGCACCGTTCTCTTTTGCAACCTGCTCTACGTATTTGGAGACAGCCTGTTTTCCATCTTCTGCTTTTACATATACCTGGTCTAAGAGACAAATCTCTTTTAACTCTTTGTTGATACGTCCCATAACCATACCGTTGATAATCTTATCGTTAGCGTCTGGCTTCTCATTCTTAGCCTGAGCTGTCAATACTTCTTTCTCTTTCTCGATATAAGCCTGGTCAACCTCTGCTCTGCTTGTATAAACTGGTTTTAAAGCAGCTGCCTGCATAGCAATATTCTTACCCATCTCTTTTACAGCGTCATTGATGACATCAGTAGCGACTGCCACTAATACACCGATTTTTCCGCCTGCATGGATATAAGAAGCCACGAATCCGTCAGCAGCCTCAACCTGTGCAAATCTTCTGATATTTAAGTTCTCTCCGATTACGGAAATCTTCTCTGTCAACGCGTCTTTTACTGTCTTTGTTGTATCTGCTGCCCATGGCTCTGCTAAGAAAGCGTCGATATCTGCCGCATCTGTGCTAAGTGCCTGTGCTGCGACATCTGCAACATATGCCTGGAACATATCATTCTTTGCTACGAAGTCTGTCTCAGAGTTTACCTCAACGATAGCTGCTTTCTTTCCGTCCTCGCTCACTGTTGTAGCTACTAAACCTTCTGCTGCGATTCTTCCAGCTTTCTTGACAGCCTTAGCCTGTCCTTTCTCTCTTAAAACTTCGATAGCTTTATCCATATCTCCGTTTGTCTCTGTCAAAGCTTTCTTGCAGTCCATCATTCCTGCGCCAGTCATCTCTCTTAACTCTTTTACCATCTTTGCTGTAATAGCCATTGTTTTTTCCTCCATTGCAAATTTATAGTCTTATTACTAAAAGTACCCTAGCCAAAGGCCAGGGCACGTATTCTTGTAAGTCACTTTGTAGAAATTACTCAGCGTCTTCTTCCTCTACTTCTTCTACATCTGCTGCATCCATACCCTGATTTGCCTCAATAACAGCGTCTGCCATCTTAGAAACGATTAATTTAACAGCGCGGATTGCATCGTCATTTCCTGGAATTACGTAATCTAATTCTTCTGGGTCACAGTTTGTATCAGCAATACCTACCAATGGAATACCAAGAGTATGTGCTTCCTGAATACAGATTCTCTCTTTTCTTGGGTCAACTACGAAAATCATATCAGGAACTTCTCTCATCTCCTTGATTCCACCTAAGTTCTTCTGTAATTTCTCCATCTGCTTTTTAAGCTCGATTACTTCTTTCTTAGGAAGAACATCAAATGTTCCGTCTTCTTGCATCTCTTCAATCTTCTTTAACTGCTGAATTCTAGACTGGATTGTCTTAAAGTTTGTCAACATACCACCTAACCATCTCTGGTTTACGTAGTACATTCCACAACGCTCTGCCTCTGCCTTAATAGAATCTTGAGCCTGTTTCTTTGTTCCTACAAATAAAATCTTTCCACCATTTGCAACACAGTCTTTTACTGCATTATAAGCGTCATCTACCATTCCTACAGATTTCTGTAAGTCGATAATATAGATTCCGTTACGCTCTGTGTAAATATAAGGAGCCATCTTAGGGTTCCATCTTCTTGTCTGATGTCCAAAATGAACACCAGCCTCTAATAACTGTTTCATTGAAATTACGCTCATTGTATTTCTCCTTTTTGGTTGTTCTTCCGCTGTCTTCGCTCCTTTAAGTGACCATTCTGGCACCAACTTAAACAATCCAACAGCGTGTGTTATTTGGTTCTATCAGTGTATGTCTAGCTCTCGCAACACTGACTTTGATATTATATCATATTTGAGTTCTATATGCAAGTGTTTTTTCCAGTTAAATGGCGTAAAATTTTCGTTAGTAATGAGGACAGACGCGAAGAGACAGACGCTAAGAAACAGACGCTAAGAGAGTCCGTCGATATGTCCTCCAAAAACACGTTCATTCCCACGGTTTTTCGACATACGCTGATTTTTGCCGCTTCCCGCAAACTCGCACCTTCGGCGCTCAGACAGTGCTCCAGCGGCAAAGCTAAGTATATCGAAAAACCGCTCCACTCTCTATCGTTTTTGGAGGACATATCGACGGACTCTCTTCGCTGTGTACTGGTTAACTATAGAATATTGAATTATTATAAACTTCTATAATACTGTTTTATCTTCTCCGCTATCAGCTTTCTTCTTACCTCTAAAAAGAGAGGGAATTGAGAAGTCTCCATTGTAAAAATTGTCTTAGGAATACAGTTTTCTCTCATGCTGTCTAGTAGTTCTTCCTCTGTCAAAACTTCTTTTCCGATTGGAATCTTCTTCTCACAGCATTCGAGTAAAGAATCTCCGTACTCATTTGGAGCTTTTCTTTTTAGCGCTGCCTTAACATCTTTATCAAGAAATACCATATTGGCAAGTTCTGTGGCATCTGCCCTCACATTATGTTTTTGCAAATATGCTTTCGTAAAAAGCAATGTTTTATCTACTTTTTCCTCCAGCAAATCCTCAATTAAAATGTCTTTGCTGTACAATGCTTTTGTCTTTGTGCCGATTAATACAGCTAAATAAATCGAGTAAAAGACGGTTCTCGTTCCTGTTACTTTTAATTTATCTTTTAAGATGGAATCAAAGAAATAGTCGTCTAACTGTTTCTTTTCGATGCTTTCTAGTACTTCTCTTGGATTTTTCTCGTCAATACTTTGAATATCCTTTATAATCGTACTCTCAGCTGCTCCTTGATATCTGCCTGTCAAGATAGACATGAAAAACCAGCGCTTCATAAAGGATTTTCTCTCTTCTAGATTCATGGCAGAAACTCTGGAAGCTTTTAGGTAAAAAGCATAGAGATAATTCAAACTGCTATGAGATGGGAGCATTTTTTCTGTGACAAATCCGGTCTCCTTAATTGCGTCGGTAAAGCTTAAGAAATTCTCCTCCTTTACATAATCCAAGACTCCCTCTCTAAGCTTTGCGAAGCCTTCTCTCGCTTTATCCATATTGGATGTCTTTGACTTTGCATCCTTTCCAGATAAAATCTGCACAAGGTCTCCTATCTTGCCTTTTCCAAACTGATAGAGACATACGGTCTTTAATAAATCTCCATAAGATGGCACAAAAAATTGCTGAGAGACTTTGCCCGTCCAAGAAATCTTACTGCCGTACTCGGAGTCTAAAAACGCCTTCTCCCCGTCTTCTAGTACTTTCATAAAGGAAGGCTCATAACATAAATGACAAAAATAATCGATTGTCTTTCTCAAGGAATCTCCCTCACTATCCTCAAAGACAGAAATCTTAGACATCGCAAAATCTTCCTGTGTCAATGGTTTTCCCTGTGTATTAATACGGATAAAAATCTCTGTCACAATATCGATATCAAGCAAGAAAGAAAGCTCAATCACTCCCACATCATTTGTCGCTATATTTTTTAACTGTGTAATTCTATTGTCCAGCTCTCTTGTATTAATACCAGGGTTCTCTCTTAAATACTCATTTTCAAAACGGCGATAAGAAAATCCTCTCTTAAAAATCTCTGAGATATCTGGAATCCATCGCTTATCCTCGGATAATTTCTCCTCCCAGACTGCAAACTGCTCCTCTCCATCCTCGGCAAACGGATTAAAAGCTATCTGAATCTTTCTCTGATGATAGGCGTCATCTAATACTTCTCTTCCCAAAATCGCCGCCATCAAGGCTGTTATCCTCTGCTGACCGTCAATTAAAATTTTCTTGCCCGCCGCCTGTCTTCCAAATCGTACCTTCACATTAGAATTTTGCCATACAATAAGATAGCCAATCGGATAACCGCGGTAGAGAGAATCCATCAAATCTCTCACCTGCTTATCTTTCCAGACAAATGGACGCTGCAATTCTGGGACGGCGATTTTATTGCCCTCCACATCCGCCAAAATTCCATTCACAGAATACTGGGTAATCTTATAATTTTCGTTTTTCATACTTATAACCTTTCTAAAAAATCAAATCTGCTTGACGGAGCTTTCTTTTTCTATGAAAGCGGACTGCTCCGCATTCCCCATCTGTATTCACACTCCAAGCTTTTATAGTAAAATAAGGGGAGCAACAATTTCTTATTGCATCCCCCTATCTATCTGTCAATGCTTCATCTTCTCTAATTCATCAAAAATGACATCATTCAATACTTTAATATACGTACCTTTCATACCAGAGGACCTTGACTCGATGACACCTGCACTCTCAAACTTTCGGAGTGCATTTACAATGACAGAACGAGTAATTCCAACTCTATCTGCAATCTTACTTGCCACTAAAATTCCTTCATTGCCCTCTAGCTCATCAAAAATATGTGTGATTGCCTCAAGCTCCGAGAAAGAGAGTGTGCTGATGGCAGACTTCACAATCGAAACCTTTCGCATCTCCTCTGCATTCTCCTCGTTGACAGAGCGCATCATCTCTAAACCTACAACGGTTGTTCCGTACTCGCCTAAAATAATATCATCGATTCCGTAAGATTCATCTTGCTTGTACATAAAAACAGTTCCCAACCGTTCTCCGGCGATATCGATTGGCATAATCAGGGCTTCGTATTTTTCTACGCCCTCGAACTCAAACCCCAATGTAGCCAAATTTACATTCTCCTTTGTAGATAAGATATTAAGCAATCTCTCGTTCAACATCTCATCAATATAGCTTCCCACTTCATTTTTAATAAGCTCTTGAATCTCCACAATATCCTGACGATTCTTAATTCCCAGTATCTTACCCTTCTTGCTTAATACTAAAATATTCGACTCCAAAATATCGTTTAAAACCTCACAGATATCGTTAAACACAACTTTATGTGAATTATTATTGTGGAGCAATTTATTAATCTTCCTCATTTTGTCTAACAACTGAACACTCATACTCGGCCCCCTTATCAAACCATTTTAATTAGTTGCGCTATATATGTCTCAATTGTAGCATTTTTTTCAAACAAATACAACTATTTTATCTATTTATTTTGACTTTTTTTTCAGAAAATTTAATAAATTACGTAATCAATCTGCTTTTTCGGAATCTTTTACTATTTTATCACATATATATCCACAGGATTCGTTAGAACAGAGTAATTTTTTGCCTTTTTCCACCATATAGGCGCCACATTCTGGACACTTCTCCTTGGAAGGGCGCTGCCAAGTCATAAAATCACAGTCCGGATGGTTGGAACATCCATAGTACTTTCTTCCCTTTTTGGTTTTTTTCAGCACAATTTTTCCGTCCTTGCATTTTGGACAGTCGACTCCTATCTCCTCAAAATGTGGTTTCGTATTGCGACATTCCGGGAATCCTGGGCAAGCCAAAAACTTCCCATACGGTCCATACTTTACGACCATATTCCTTCCACATTCCTCGCAGATAACATCCGTCACTTCATCTGCAATCTGCACTTTCTCAAGCTCTCTCTCTGCGGACTCCAGCGCCTCTTTAAAATCTGGATAGAAGTTTCGAATCACAGACTTCCAGTTTATTTTGCCCTCCTCAATCAAGTCGAGAAGCATCTCGATATTGGCTGTAAAATTCTCATCTACAATCGACGGAAATCCTTTTTTCATCATATGATTCACTGCTTCTCCGAGCTCTGTCACATAGAGGTTTTTATTCTCCTTTACAATATATCTTCTCGCAAGAATCGTCGTAATCGTCGGAGCGTACGTACTCGGTCTTCCGATTCCAAGCTCCTCCAAAGTACGAACGAGCAACGCCTCCGTATAATGCGCCGGTGGCTGTGTAAAATGCTGCTTTTTTTCTAAATTCACCAGGTTTAAAATCGTATCTGGCTCAATATCTTTTAACTTTCCAAGACCACCGCTTTTTTCATTCTCAATATTATAGACAGACAAAAATCCGTCAAACGCAATATGAGAGGCGGATGCCTGAAAACGGTATCCATCGGCATTAATCTTAATTGTTCTCGTCTCATAGACTGCCTCCCCCATGCGACTTGCCAAAAATCGATTCCAGATAAGCTGATAGAGACGGAATAAATCTCTTGGAAGTTCATCCTTAATCTTCGCTGGTGGGTACTCCATATAAGTAGGACGAATTGCCTCGTGAGCGTCTTGAATCTTCTTCCCCGTCTCCTTCTTTTTTTCTATGTTCTGACTTACATAATTCTCTCCATATATCTCTTTGATATACTCTCTGGCATTTTTATCTGCCTCCTCTGAGATACGGATAGAGTCTGTTCTTAGGTAGGTAATAAGACCAATACTTCCCTTTCCCTTAATCTCCACACCCTCATAAAGCTGCTGCGCCAAGCGCATTGTTTTTTGTGTGGAAAAATTCAACTTTCTTGCGGCATCCTGCTGTAAGGTACTTGTCGTAAATGGCTTTGGAGCTTTCTTTCTTCGCTCGCCCTTTTTTACATCGATGACCTTAAACTCCGCCTTCTCAACAGCCTGACTAATCTTTTCCACCTGCTCAGAGGAAGTAAGCTCACTATTGCCATTGGCATCTTTCATATACTTAGCAGTAATCACCGTCTTACTATTCTCAACTTGAAGGCTCGCCTCCATCGTCCAATACTCAGACGGAATAAAACGATTAATTTCTTCCTCTCTATCACAGATAAGTCGAAGTGCCACAGACTGCACTCGACCTGCGCTTAATCCTCTCTTAATCTTCGCCCATAATAGCGGGCTAATCTGATATCCTACGAGACGGTCAAGCACTCTTCTCGCCTGCTGCGCATCCACTAAGTCCATATCAATCTCTCTTGGATTTTTGATAGAGTTCTTCACAGCATTTTTCGTAATCTCATTAAATGTAATACGACTTGTGTTTTTATTCTCTAGCTTTAGGGCATGATATAAATGCCATGAGATAGCCTCTCCCTCGCGGTCAGGGTCGGTCGCAAGATAGACTTTATCGGCTTTTTTTACTTCTTTTCGAAGTTTGGCAAGCACATCTCCTTTCCCTCGTATTGTGATGTACTTTGGCTCAAAATCGTTCTCGATATCAATACCTAATGTGCTCTTAGGTAAATCACGCACATGCCCATTCGAGGCAATCACCTCATAGTTTTTCCCTAAAAACTTATGGATTGTCTTTGCTTTCGCAGGTGATTCTACAATAACCAAATACTTTGGCATATCTTCCACTCCCACTCTTTTCTTAAACTTTTTGTTACATTGCTATAATATAGTAATTTTGAATTACTTGTTTTATATAACCATTTAATTCTAACATAAACAAAATACTCATAGTCTCTTGTAATGTCATCCGACATTCCTTCGCTATATTATCTATGTATTTTGGCTCTAAACTCAAACAATCATACACTAATTTTTCACGATTAGCAAGAGAATCTAACAAATTTTTCTTTATATTTAAATTTTCTTCACAATTTATTCCCATATCAAGTAAGATATCCGATACATTTAAAACCAGTTTTGCGCCTTTTTGTATCAATAAATTACATCCCTCACTCTGACTATCTATCGTTCTCCCTGGAAGAGCAAAAATTTCCCTTCCCTGCTCTAACCCCTGCTCCGCTGTAATCAAAGAACCGCTTCTTCTCGCCGCCTCAACGACTAAAATTCCATCCGACATACCACTGATAATCCGATTCCGAAACGGAAAATGAAAAGAAAGTGGCTCCACCCCAGGTCCGTACTCGGATATAATCCCGCCAGTCTTTTCCATCTGTACAAATAAATCAATATTCTCTCTCGGATATATCTTATCAATCCCACAACCTAATACACCATACGTTCCTTCTCTTCCCTCTATGCATCCAATATGTGCGTTGGCATCAATTCCTCTCGCCAGACCGCTGATAATCTCTATTCCATTCTTCGCCAACTCTCTCGCAAAAAACCGCGCCATCTCTCTTCCATAGGTCGTCGCTTTTCGCGCCCCCACAATGGCAATCGCCTTTTTTTGCCCACTCGGAAGCCTTCCCTTTACATAAATTCCATACGGATAATCATAAATCCTCTTTAATTTCTCTGGATACTCCTCATCCTCACAGGAAAAAAATAAAATTCCTGCTTTTTTTAACTTCTCATACTCCTTTTTGGCAGCATCCAAAGATAAGCTCCTCGAAAATTGAGACATCACCTGCTCCAGCTGTTTTGTCCTCAATTGTCCTTTTAATAAATCTTCCAACTCCCTCTCCCTTAAAAAATAAATCTCTCTTGGATGCCCCAAATATCTTAATAAAATTTCTATTATCTTTCTTGGAATCCCCTTTATACGACAAAGCCAAAACCAGTACATTTTATCGTCGCTGATACTCGCTCCCCCTTCCTCACTGCAAAAATTGAAGATGATATGAGATTGCCTCCGCAATATGCGCACTCAAAATCTCTTCTTCTCCTGCCAAATCCGCAATTGTCCTTGCAACCTTTATCACCCGAAAATATGACCTCGCACTCCATTTTTTCATCCTCACAGTATCTTGAAGATTCTTCTTGGCTCCTTTTTCAATAGAACAATACTCCCAAATCTGTTGTTCCATGAGCTGACTATTAAAATCAATCTCTTCCTTTTTATATCTCTCCTTTTGAATCGATACTGCGACTTCAATCTGTCTTTTCATCTCCTCAGAAGATATCCCCCGTCTCTCTTCTTGCAATTCCATATAAGATAGAGAATCCAGCTTTACCGATATATCAATTCTGTCGAAAAATGGTCCGCTCAATTTTCGCTGATATCTGACAATATCCCTCTCCCGACAATGGCAACGACTCATATCAGGATAGTATCCGCAGGGACAGAGATTCGTCGCCGCCACTAGCATAATATCCGCCGGGAAAAAATACTGCTCATCGACTCTCGAGACAAGCACCCTTTTATCCTCAAGCGGCTGTCTTAGAGATTCCAGTACATTTTTGGGAAACTCCAAAAGCTCGTCCAAAAACAAAATTCCATTATGCGATAAGCTGATTTCTCCTGGTACAACGGGTCTTCCTCCCCCTATGAGTGCAGGAAGTGTAATACTATGATGTGGATTTCTAAAAGGTCGCTCCAAGATAAGCCCCTCCTTTTCCCTCAAATATCCCTTTACACTGTAAATCTTTGTAAGCTCCAAACTTTCTTTTTTCGTGAGATTCGGAGCAATATAGGGTATTCTCTTTGCCAACATAGACTTTCCCGAACCTGGAGGTCCAAATAAAAGCATATTATGTCTTCCCGACACCGCCACCTGAATCGCTCTTTTGGCATACTCCTGACCGATAATATCAGAAAAATCAAGTACTTTTCTCCCTATTTCCTTCTCCCTTCTCTCTTCTGTTTCTAACTTTGAGAGCGATACCTGTCCGTTTAAAAATTGTTCCACCTCTCTTAGAGAACTCGCTCCGAGCACAGTAATCCCATCGACCATACTCCCCTCTCTTAGATTCTCCCACGGCAAAATACAGGTTCTCATTCCCGCATCCTTGGCGGAACATACTAAGGGTAAAACGCCCCTTATGGCGTGCAAACTGCCGTCAAGTCCAAGTTCTCCCGCAAAAAAAATCTTATCCGTCTTCTCCTGTGCAATCTTCCCGCTCGAAATTAATATCGCAATCGCAACTGGCAAGTCAAAGGCAGAGCCATCCTTTCTCAAGTCCGCTGGCAATAGATTCACTGTGATTTTCTTAGAGGGAATCGTATATCCCTGATTCTTAAGAGCCGTCCTCACTCGTTCTTTTGCCTCTTTTAGCTCTGAGGAGAGATAGCCGACCATCTCGAAAATGGGTAAGCCATTGCTCATATCAGCCTCCACATAGACTAAAACTCCATTAATTCCTTTCACGATACCACTGATTACTTTGCTATACATATAACCTCCAATCTCTCCCAAAAATTGGATATTCATACAGATTATAACATAGAATTTTGTGAAAGGAAATATGTAATTTAATTTTCGTTTGATAAGTTTTTGAAGGGATTTGGGGAAAGATGCGAAGAGTTCGATGACTGGAGGGGAGTGGGGATAAATGCGAAGAGTTCGATGGCTGGAGGGGGGTGGGGATAAACGCTAAGAGTTCGATGGCTGGAGGGGAGTGGGGATAAATGCGAAGAGTTCGATGGCTGGAGGGGGGTGGGGA
>JAUUSJ010000259.1 GCA_030841965.1 Blautia sp. | reverse complement strand
AAAGCTAAGTATATCGAAAAACCGCTCCACTCTCTATCGTTTTTCGAGGACATATGGACGGACTCTCTTGGCTGTGTATTGGCAGAGCACTATAGGTTTCTTTTTTGGTGAGAATAACTATTATCTGAGGATGGCGGGAGCATATTGTGCGGAGTAATCTGGTATGAAAGGGGTCAAAAGACTTTTTGATGCCATTTTGACGCCAATATCATTATATAGTTTTAATATAAGTTCTCTGTTTTTTTATTTGCAAAAATTTTATGCTGTCCATATGTGGTTTGAACTATTATATAAAATTTTTTTTTAGGAGAAATGTAATAGCCATGTATGAGAATATGTGGTATAATGAGCGCGATGATGATTATTTATAAGGATATGCGGAAGGCTCATTCATTCAGGTGTGGTATGGATAGTACATAAACTGATAATCATGCATCGAGATATTAGATAGGTGAAACTTCGTAGGGAGTTTTGCGGTAGTTTTGATAAAGAGATAGAAATAGTTAGGAGAAATATAGAAGAGGGAGGATAGGATGGTAAGGAGAAAAAGAAGACAGTTGAAAAATCGCTCGGGAGGGAATAAATTATCTTCCGATATGGTGTTTGTTGTAATTCCGCTGATTGTTGCGACGATTATATGTTGTTTTCTTGTTTTTGGTACGTTTCGACGGATTCAGCAAGATGCGGCAATGATGAGTATTCGAGATAATATGATTCAGATGGAGATGGCTAGTGAGTCTTTAGACGAGCAGCAGGAGGTTTTCTTATAATCAATCGAGTAAAATCGGGCAGGAGATAAATCATAGTTTTTAAGGATTTTTTGTTTGTTCCCATATTCATATTGGGAGCATTGCAGGAGATAGACTATGTTTTTTAAGGACAATTGGCAAGGAGAACGAAACTGCCATAAAATTAAGTAAGAGAAAACCATTGGTATTAAGGAATAGAAAGTTTATAGTAATTTATAGTAAATAATTGATTTATGGAGGAAAGCTTAGAATATTTTTAAGCTTTCTTTTTTTGGTGTTTTTGGATAATATGTCTATATTAATAGGCACTTGTCTTTCCTGTTTTTTCTCTAAGAAAGACACGTTTTTGGATAATATGTCTATGTTGATGGGTATATCTGTGGTGGCCATAGTTTGGTCATATTGGTCATAACAAGAAAAAGGCGAAGACGTAATAACCAGCTTAAAGAAATTTGTGGTAGACATAGTTTGGTTATAATAGCTCAAATTAGTTGCTTTATATCTTATTTTGTGTATTACCTAAAAGAATTTGACTTACGATATTGATTTGAATTAATTGCTTTATAGCTTATTTTGACGTATATGCAACGAAATTTTTGCTTATGACAGATGAGAGAAACTCGTTTGAAAAAATTGGTTTGGTATATATTTACAAAAACTGTCTATACTTATAAAAAGAAAGGAGGAAGATAGGCAGTGGAAGGTAAATATAGAAAAATAAAGATAAGTGTTATTATTATTATGGCAGGGTTCTTATTCTTACAGATGGGGACAATTTTATTCGGGAAAACGGATGATAGATTTGTGAATGTTTTTGCCTCTACGGTGGATGGTATAAGTGGAGATATTGCTGGGATAGAGGGACATATAGAAGTATCTGCCAGCACGGATAATAAGTATGAATCGAGAGAGCAAAAAGAGGAAGTCTTAAAAGAGATGGCAAAAAAATTTGGAGTGGAAGATAATTATAGTATTACTAGTACAAAAGAGGATTCTGTGGATAGAATGACACTTACAAAGTATTTTGATAAGAGGGTATTGTCGATAGCGATAGCAGATATTTCTTGTGCAGATGATAAGGATGAGAAAATGCAGTATATGTTTTGGGAGTTAAAGCTTGAAGAGAATCTAGATAAAATTTTAGAGTACAGAGAAAAGATGTGCGAGGAAATGAAAAGCATAGGAGTGACGCCAGTTAGTAATATTTCGCTCTCCAGTAATTTTTCTGGGAAAGTGTCTACTGAGAAGAAGGATAGGATAACAAAGCAGTTATTGAGTTATATGAAAGCAAGAGTAGTGGAGGAAGAAAAAAATGAAAATACGTATATTGTGTATGGATATAGTCCAGAGGTGAAAGAATCTATTTCTTATACGGATGAAAAGTTAAATTTGAATATAGCATTTGATTATGATGAACAAAAGGATGAGACATATTTACATTTGGCAATGCCTTATATAAGATGTAGTTACTAATTGGTGGTATTTATAGAATTGAGTAGAGAGTAGAGATAGAGAATAGACGTGAAGAGGATAGAAATGGAGAGGAGACGCGAAGAGAGTCCATAGATATGTCCTCGAAAAACACGTTCGTTCCCGCGGTTTTTCGACATACGCTGATATATGCCGCCTCCCGCAAACTCGCGCCTTTGGCGCTCAAACAGTGCTCCAGCGGCAAAGCTAAGTATATCGAAAAACCGCTCCACTCTCTATCGTTTTTCGAGGACATATCTATGGACTCTCTTCGCTGTGTATTGGCAAAACCCTATAGAATTCTTTTTATAAAGACAACTATTACACAGTAATTTTACGCTATCCTTTTTAATGTAAACTTGCTACTTTTTACTTGCAAAAATTTTATGCTATCCTTGGAGGAGAGCCTCGTTGACTTTGGGTAGCTCTTATTTTTGAAACAACTCATTTCTTCTTCTGTAGCGACATCTCCTATGATACATTTCTTGGAGTAATAGAATTCTTAATAACTCTTCTTTGGAACAATTTTCAAATTCTTTTTCTTTACAAAACGAATCGCAAATTTTTTGAATACTAATTTTATCTGGATATTCGTCGTACATCATACTACCTTTATACTCCATTTTATCACAGATATCTTCTATAAAATCTAGAAGTTTCCATATTTTTGGGGGATATAATTTTTTTATATTGTCAAAATCTTTTTCCTCACATTCTTCTTTGGAGGCAAACCAATCAAGAGCAGATAGCTCTCGAGAGATAGAATTATCTACTTTTTGTAATTCCTCCTCAATTTGCAAGAAACTAGGAAGCGAAAAAGGAGTATTTTCTTTCTTTAAATCCATAAAACTCACCTATTTTTCCTCATTATACTAGAAGTATATGTAAAAAAATCAAATCTTGTGACAGTGGGAACTATCCTAAAATTTTTGTAAGCCAAAAAAGCAAGAAACTCACATCGATATAGCACCTATCCTTATAAACAGAACCTTATTATATTCTGCCAGTGCCCAATCAAAGCAGAGTTTCCTTAGATTCTACCAGTGTCCAATCAAATTAGAGTCTCCTCATATTCTGTCAGCGCCCAATCAAGGCAGAGTCTCTTCATATTCTGCCAGTACCCAATCAAAACAGAATCTTATTATGTTCTGCCAATGCACAACAAAATAGAGTTCTATCTATGTTTTGCCAATACACAGCCAAGAGAGTCCGTCGATATGTCCTCGAAAAACGATA
>JAUUSJ010000258.1 GCA_030841965.1 Blautia sp. | reverse complement strand
TTCTTATGCCAACAAATTTATTATGCAAAGTGACTTAAACTAAATCGCAGCTACAAAAGTAATTATAAAAATATAATCATTTATTTCTTTACATAAGAATTTCATTAATTTAAGTGCGGTGATATTGCCACAACTTAAATTAATGACGTATGAATGATCACTCAACAACTTTTGAAGCAGTCACATCCTCTATGCTGAAAATCTTAAAAGAGGATTTTTCTCGTACAGATAGTACATTGGAAGGCTATGCATGGAAATGGAATCAATTAAGGCAGTTCATGGAGAACAATGATTTGCATTCCCTCACCCCTAAAGTCTGCGATGATTTTTTATCTTCTCTTTATGGTTCTAAAGATTTAACTTCATTAAAATCTGGTGACAAGAAATTTTTATCCGCTATCTTACTCCTGAAAAATTACCTCATTACAGGCCAAGTTATTCCAAGAAAAGTTCCGGTAGAATTGAAAGGAGAGATTGGCAGTTTGATGATGCAATATATATTATCTCGAAGTCAAGAACGCTTGTCCGGACACACTATCTACAATCACAAACAAATATTCCATCGTTTCCTTGATTTTCTAACATCTGCAAAAGTAGCCTCCATAGAACAAGTTGAGATTACCCACATCATTAAATATCTTAATACCATTGGTACTAAATATAAATCTGTAGCAAGTATATCCATCCATATTCTACGTAACTTTTTCCGATATCTATATGAACACAAAATTATAGATATGGATTTAGCGGCATTTATTCCAAAAGATAATTATAAGAAACAGCCTAAGCTACCGTCAGCTTACACTTCTGAAGAAATAAAAAAGATAGTGTCTTCTGTGGATAGAAGTACGACTACAGGAAAACGTAATTACTCAATTATTCTATTAGCCACAATGCTTGGTTTGAGGGCTTCTGATATAGCAAATTTAAAGTTTGAAAATATATTGTGGGAGGATAATGCCATACGTTTAATCCAGCATAAAACAAATAAGGAATTAGAACTGCCACTTCTACCGGAAATAGGCAATGCTATTATTGAATATCTACGGTATGGACGTCCAAAGTCCCAGTCATCATATATATTTCTCTTGGCACGTTCTCCCTATACTCACATAAACCAACCGGTCATATCCCAGATAGCCAAGAAATATTTTCTTAAAGCCAACGTAAATATAAAGAACAAGCATCATGGCGCACATGCCCTTCGACATTCCTTAGCGACACTTCTTTTAGAAGAGCAGGTAAAGCTCCCTGTTATAAGCGAAGTTTTAGGGCATGAGAACACGGAATCAACAAGTTATTATCTAAGAATAGATATCCAATCACTGAAAAAATGCTCCCTTGATGTATCACCTGTATGTGAAAACTTTTATACCCAGAAAGGAGGCTATTTTTATGAATAGAAATTTTAAAGGCATTTACGCCTCATTGATAAGAGAGTTTGTGAGCTTGAAGCGCAGTATGGGATTTAAGTATATTGGGGGAGAGTTTGTCCTGACTTTATTTGATAGATTTACTATTGAAAGAAATGAGACTGCAATAGGTATTACCAAGGAGTTGTCAGATGCATGGTGCAAGGAACGTGACAATGAATCCAATAGTTACCATTATCGTAGGTGCTATATTTTAGGTGCTTTCTCTTCGTTTCTTAACAAAAAAGGAATCCGCTCATATATACCAAGAACCCCGTCATTGAGAAATACCTTTATCCCTCATATCTTTTCATCAAAAGAGATAGAACGAATTTTTACGACATGTGATAATATGCAAAGTGGAAATAATGATATGAGATCCTCTTTTTTTATAATGCCTTCACTGCTTCGCATGTTATACGGAACAGGAATACGCATAGGTGAAGCCTTGTCTCTGCTCAATGAAGATATTAATCTTGAGGAAGAATACTTCATTTTACGAGATACAAAAAACGGCAAAGACAGGATTGTCCCATTTTCCACTTCTTTAGCAGAGGTTCTTAAAGATTATGTTGTACATAGAAACAGATTACCCGTAAAGATATCAGATACTACTCCCTTTTTTATCACACTTAAAGGAAGGGCTTGTGACAGGGATAGCATATATCGTCGATTTTGCAAAATACTCATTCAAGCAAACATTCCCAAAGACCGCATACGTCTGCATGACTTGAGACATACATTTGCCGTTCACTCTCTTGCTAAAATGGCTGAAGAAGGTATGGATTTATATTGTTCTTTGCCGATCCTATCAACTTACCTTGGACATCAATCTTTGCGGGCGACGAATAACTATGTTCGGCTTACGTCAGAGATGTATCCCGAATTAATTAGAAAAATAGATATCATTGGTTTTGATATTTTCCCTAAAATGTGACATTTATGAAACCTACAAATTTTTCAAAATATCTAACAGACTTCCTTCTCCGGTATTTGCCCCATGAAAGAGGAGCAAGTACTAATACGATCCATTCATACAGGGACACATTTACCTTATATCTGGTATACATGGAAAGTAAAGGTGTAAAAGCTGAAAAACTGACAATGGAAAGTATAACAAAAGAGAATATCTTGTCCTTCCTTGATTGGTTGGAAACAAAAAGAAGTTGCTGTACATCAACACGTAATCTTCGCCTTGCTGCCATACAATCATTTTTTAAGTACCTCCAATATCAGAGTTCAGACCATCTATACGAATATCAAGAAATAATGGCTATAAATAATAAAAAGAGTGTCAAGCCTATTATGAACTATCTAACGGTAGAAGAGATGAAGATTCTTCTGCAACAACCAGATACGACCAAACCTAAAGGTCGTAGGGATCTGGCGTTATTGTCACTTATGTATGATACAGCGTGTAGAGTGTCAGAAGTAATAAGCCTAACTCCGCAATGTGTTCGATTAGATGAACCATATACTGTAATAATCACGGGAAAAGGGAATAAAAATAGAGTTGTACCAATGCTTGAAGAACAGTTGGATATACTGAAAATATATATGAAAGAGAATGGATTGTTGAGATCAGAATGTCTACAACATCCGCTATTTACAAACTGTTGGGGCGAAAAGCTGACAAGAGCAGGGGTGGCGAATATACTGGATAGATACATCAAAAAGGCAAAGCTACTTCATCCCACGTTAATGAAGGGGAAAATAAGCTGTCATAGTCTTAGGCATAGTAAGGCAATGCATCTGTTACAAGCTGGGGTTAACTTAGTTTATATTAGAGATATTTTGGGGCACGTGAATGTGCAAACTACAGAAATTTATGCAAGAGCGGACTCAAAAGTGAAACGGGAGGCTATAGAAAAAGCTTATATTAAAGTTGTTCAGGAGGTGGATACTAAACCTATGTGGCAAGGAAATGAAAAGTTAATGGATTTTTTAAAGTCTTTCTGATGAAAATATTATGCAAAGTGATGGAGATAAATCTTTTTATAATTACTTTTGTAGCTGTGATTTAGTTTAAGTCACTTTGCATAATAAATTTGTTGGCATAAGAA
>JAUUSJ010000257.1 GCA_030841965.1 Blautia sp. | reverse complement strand
TCGACAAACTGTTATTTTTCTATCTATTTATTTGGGTGGGAAACTTTAGTTACTATTTAAAAAGTAGTATTAACTATTCAGATGGCATATTAGGACGATTTGATGAGCCATTTAATGTTGAAAGATTATTAGTTGTTATTACAGAAATTGAAAAGAGAGAGAGTAATATAATGTATCCATTTATCGGAACATGGAATATTAGATTACTTGATCTAGCTGGAAATAATTTTGATTGTATTAAACGCTTTCATAAGTTGATAAGAAGACAGCTCAATAAATGGGTAGGATTAAGAAATTATGATGCAGCCAGTTATTGGCAGTCTTTCATATCTCTATCAACTGATATTGGACAACTCATGAAAGTTTTTACACTGAATTATGATTTATGTTTTGAGAATATTGTTGGAAAAGAGAAAATTATTGAACGAGGCTTTACTCAAGAAACACATGAATGGCATTCTTCTAATTTTGACAACACATCTGGTAAACATTATAATTTGTATAAACTGCACGGTTCTATTAATTGGTATATAGTTAATGATAAATTACATCAAAGTGAGAAAATAGAAGAGGATCCAGAATTAATATTTGGTATTCAACACAAAATGACATCGGTTGACCCCTATTTTTACTATTCATCTATTTTAAGAATAGCTTGTCATGATGAAGCAAAATTAATAGTTGTCATAGGTTATTCTTATGCTGATGAATATGTAAATATTATTATTTCCCAAGCACTTAATATGAGAAGTGAATTGAGGGTTATCAATGTCGCTCCTTTTAATATAAGTGAAGATGCTGAAAAAAAAAGGATAGCCGAGCGCCTAAAATTAAAAAATTTGGAACAACTGATTGTAGTCAATGCTACAGCCAAGGATTTTATGACAAAAACGATGAATAAAGATTTCTTTGTCAAACAGATAAAAGAACCTGAAGGATCTCCATTTGATTAGAATCATTTACATTAAAACAGATTTCTATAATTTATTGATAACAAATAAGACGAAGATAAATTCATGGGATTATAAATATAGAGTAATCTGTATATAGCAAAAAAAGTTCATTGATATTCAATGTCTTTTGTTTTTTGTGAAACTCCAATGGGCAAATGAATAGCTATATATATGAGTTCGAAAAAATCTATTTTCTACTTGTAAAATCAAAATAAAACTGTATCAGTTTATAACTAAAATCAGTGACAACGGTGTGAATAATGATGAAAAGCATTAGAAACCAGCACTCTAAGCTCTGAAAGGTAGAGTATAAGCAAGAAGTAAAAAGTCTGGGAGTGAGTCCCTGAAGGTGTCTGTTCACCCGATACAGTATATTGACCTTATTATTTATGGCACATATTACGGAGATATTATAACATTGGCTACTCAACCGTTGAGCAGTCACCCCCAAAAGGCAGAAAACGCAAAATTGAGATAATAAACAGATAGAATACTCTTCACGACTATTCTATAACAAATACATAAATAAGTTATACCTTATATTTTTTAAGATATTAATAATCAGATTTATGCAAAAATAAATGACTGTATATTTTGTTATATTCCAAATATTGCCTACATTTGTATATGAGTTATTTGAAACTATGCAAAGCAATGTAACGCGAAGCTAAACTTTCATCACTAAATCGTTACCTGCATCTTTTAAATACTGTAGTTGTCTTCTGATTTATAGCAAATTACAACAAATAGCTTTGTTTCAGCAGGAGAAACTATTGGTTTGCCCCTTTAAAACTTGTAGTTCCATGTAGTCAATTATTTCCCTGCTTCCGTATGGCTTCCAGCGTCATGCTCTCCTGTAATTTCCCCCGTTTGTTGTATCTTTCTTCCTTTACGATACCTACGCCTTTGGCATACCAGCTCATGCTGTATTCTTTTTCGGAGAAAAGCATGAATTTGGCTTTGGATTCTGTATAGATTTTAATGCAGTCGAAGTCTCCTGCCGGAGTATGCACTCTCTCCTTTCCCTTGTATTTCCCTTCGAGGGAAGCTTTCATTCTCATAGGTCCTATTTTTTGCGTATACTTGCAGGGAGGAAGTTCTTCGTCCATGCCAGCATTTTCTTTGATAGGGATGCTTATGCGTCCTTCGGCATGCATGTATTTGCTGTACTCGTCATACTCCTTTTCGGCTCTGGAACAGTCTTTTTGAGGGTACTTGGAAAGGTAGTCCAGTTTTGCCTCTGTATTCTCTATCTCTGCATCCAGTGCGATGAATTCTGTGATGCCGGTCTTTTTGCGGTATATGAATGTTTCCCGGTTCGTACCGTCTATAATCTGAGTCGGGCTGTAGCTGTCGCCATACCACCGTAAGTCTACTACAATGCGTTCGTTCTCGTGAATGACGTCTCTTACTAAGGCTGAATCTTTCAGGGTTTTCTCTTGTTTCTTGTCGATAGTGGTGTAATGAAGTACTTTTCCTATCTCTGTACAGCAATATTGGGCACTGATAGGAATAAAATTAAATAAAAATAAAAAAACAGGCCTTCTTTCATGGTGTTTTTAAATAATTTTTTATATCTTAGGCAAATATAATTAAAAATAATCAATTATGAAAAACTTGTTAGTGAAAATCCTGTTTGTTGTTGTAGGACTTGTAATCGGTTCTTGTTCGCAAAGTGAAATAGAGGAGCAAGTCTTAAAGTCAAGTGTTGAACAAGTTCAAATGGAAGAACTAATTCAATATGTGGAAGATATAAAACCTTATGTGCCTGCTCCGCTTGATGTGCACACTCGTGGCTTTTGGAGTTCTTTTAGAAGCTGGTTTAAAAATCTAGGAAAAGCTGATGCCGGTGGCTATAGATGGGGACGTGATAATGGAATGAATTTTTGGAGAGGACTTCGTGTTTCTTTAACAACATCTTTGGTAACGGCAATAAATGGGGGGATGCTCGAACTGCCTGGAAGATAAATGATGAATGGAAAGTGTATTCTAACTCTTCAAGGCAACATAAAGAGTTGGGTAATAGTCATAATAGGGCTATCTATGAACTTTGTCGGGAGAATCCAACCCTTAGATATGGCAGTAATATCAGTGATTCTGCTTTGTCATCGATGATTGAAACGAAACTTAAGCAGATGGGGTATAGTGATGTTGGTATATCTTCTTTAGAATGGGGAAATATAATAATTCTTATAAGAAATTTGAAAAATGCACTTAACACGTCTTCAGATTTGAATAATGTTTTTATTGCAGGAATTTCAAGCTCACCAACTTTGGACTATCAGTTTTTGGATGAATATTTAGATTCTGTTCTTTTGTTGGAAGATAGAGAAGAAATGATTACTTTTACGGAAAAAATATATACAAAAATAGACTCTTTACCAGGGGTGAAAAAAGAGTTGTTAAAGGGAATGGTTTCGATTGCATTGTGCAGTATAAACCTTTGGGTTCCTATTTAATAAACATTTCTTTTGAGAAAAAAGAAGGTGTGTCGTAATGCACGATGCACCTTCTTTCTTGTTTATCACCGATAT
>JAUUSJ010000256.1 GCA_030841965.1 Blautia sp. | reverse complement strand
ACAGGAATTATTAGATTTGAGCTCAAGACGACATACACGGAAAAACCCTGCAAAAATCAGTCTTTACCTATTATAATGTAGCGTTAAAAAGACATATCAAGACATCAATTTGCCCCTTTTTTGCCCCTCATGCCCCGAAGGAAAAAGAGCCATGCTACCACCAACACAGTAACATGGTTCTTTTTTATTTTTCTATCTTCTTCTCTAACTACAGGATACAATTTTTCTTTCACCCTTGCAAGAGAAAGTATGTAATAAATTCCCTTTTTTTTCGCAAGTTAAGCTTTTACAACATACTTAGCACTTACAAAGCCGTACTTACCATTGTACTTGATATAATACCAGTCTGCTCCTTTAGAGTCCTTGACTGTGTCACATACGGATACTTTTGCATTTTTCTTTAACGGACTAAAAGAACACAAACCATTTTCTGCTCCTGCTCCAGCACGGACATTTAAAGTTGTCATAACCTTACCTGTCCATTTTGATGTTTTATTTGGTTTTTTCTCAACTTTTGTATTAACCTCTTCACCAGCTACTCCCTTAATCAATTTTCCATCAAAATCGTAGTGCGTATCGCTCTTACCCCATTTTGTCGCCCCGAATGGGTCTGAAGTAGAATCTGCAAAACCATAAAAAGTATAGGTGCTTCCGTAAGCATTTTTTATTTTCGTTACACCTTTTTTGTATGCAGCTCTATTTTTTATATTAATAGCTCCACCACTATTAGATGCACTCTTAATATCGCTAAAGCAATCATGCTCGTCTACCCAAACTGGCAAAACTCTAAGTCCTTCACATAAGACTTTTTTAACAGCATTTTGATATTTACTTCCTGCATTCATTTTGTTGTAATATGTATTCGCTTTCGCAAACCATCCAGACTTTAATACATAATCTACTAAAGTTTTATACTTAGTCTGTTTCTCGAATAAGTTTGCCATTAATGACGCTTCAAACATCACGCCTTTTAATGTTCCTTGCTCCTGAAGGCAAAGAGAAGCTAAGCCTTTGATTTGCGTGGTGTTTAAGTTGTATTTTCTAAATGGTGTATCAGATACATCTGGTAATTTTAATAATGCATTATATGTCTCTTTATTCATTGTGCCAGATTGATTTAATCCAAGGGCTTTTTGAGCTGTTTTTACTGCTTTTACCGTATCATTTCCAAAGTCACTATCAATGCCAGATTTTCCAACGCTAAAACCTTTTCTTTCTAACAACTCTTGCGCTTCTTTGACATATTTACCAGTCATTCCACGGCTCGCCTTCACTCTGCCAGAGTATAGAGGTCTTAAATATCCTTGCAATGTAGATTTACTTCTTAATATTTTATGTTTTCCAATACAGTTTCCTTCTCTGTTATAACTATCATCCGTGGTATTACCGCCCGTTGTCCAAATGTAAGTGTCATTAAAATCTAATACCGCCTCTACATGTCCAGTTGTTTCGGTGTGCTTAAAATATGCCCAATCTCCTCTGGACAACTGACCATACTTGGATACCCACTGACCTGCCTTTTTAGCAAGAGTAATTTGCTCTATCGTGGAATAAGTTACACCGCCGAGACATTTCTTTGGAGCATCATCTCCTCCCAATACTGCAAAGATGTAGACAGGCACAGCTTGGCACCAAGGTTGTCCTTGCATATTTCCACAAAGTCCATGCTCTTGCAAATATCGCCAAAAATATGTGTAATTACCTGCGCCTTTCGCATAGTTTTTATCTTTTAGTTGCGCATCTGTATAATTTCCCGCTTTCTTTTCGTAGTATAAATACCATTTTTCGAGCTCTTTTATAGCATCTTCTGCACTAAAATTCTTCATCTCCCTGCTCCTTCCTTTTCGTACAAAAAAGAGAGCGATTACTCGCCCTCTTTTTCTTTATTTACTAATATGTCTACTGCATTGTTAATCACCGATGGGAGCGGTAACCCCATAAGCCCTGCATTTTCTACAATACTAATCAATTCATTTGCCATGCATCCGATAATCACTGCATCTCTAATATAACTCACATCAAGTACGATATCGAGCCTGTTGGCAATCAATACAAATAAAAGGACTACACCTTTACGGCATAATCCTTTGAATCCAGCTCGACTCTCTAATGCTCCTGTTTGCGTTTTTTTGCTCTGGTGAAACACACCAGCTACAATAAGACCTGTGATATAATCGATAGCCATAAATAAAACCAACGTAATCAGTCCGTTATCCCAACCACCAAGTAAAGACACAATAAAGCTACCAATAATACCTACTGTTGTGCATATCCCTTGTTTAATCATTCTTCTTTTACTCACCTCCTAAACCTCGATGCCATTCTCTCTTAACTTTTGCTCAAGACTTTTAACTTTAGAATAGAGCTTCTGAATCATATGTGTATTAAGAGCGATAAACTCCTCATAGCGAAGAGAGTATATATATTCTCCCTCTATAGGTACCTCTTTTTCTTCGCCGTTCTCGTCTGTAATAATTTCTGTTTTTTGGTCTTTACAAAATCCTGCAAAATCTAAAGCAGATAAGCCATTCTTCTCCAACGCTTCCTCTACGTCCTGAGAGATAAATCCAGTATGTGTTCTGTTAGATTCTCCGCTTTTGAGCTTAAAGATAGATGGATTTAGGTCAAAGAATAATTTCTCGTAGGCTTCGGTAAACGGATTAATATCTTTTTTCAGATTCCTGTCGGAGGTGACAATGCTCGATGTTACGGCATATACAGCACTCCACTTTGAGTTTCCATGTCCAAGTCGAGTATTTTCGGTTGTAATTGGGGCAAAATATGGACCTGCATCTGCACTTCCTGTTCTTACTATATTAGCAAGAATTACTCCACTATTTTTTCCAAAAAGATTAAGGTACTCTGTACTAGCATCAATTTGTGAAACATTGAATTCATCAGATACAGACATACTTCCTATTAATTCTATGTTAACTTTTTGGTCATCATCGCGGCCAGAACGCTTATGAATCTTTATATTATTACTTGCTTCAATTTCTAGTTCACTTGCTGAGACAAGCATATCTGCACTATTATATTCATTATCGTTAAACGATTGCAACGCCAATTGATGCTTCTCTGTAATAGTTCCATCATCATTTGTAATTGAAGTATGAACAACTCCCAGTGTTCCAAAAAGATTATCTACAACTCCATCTTTTTTATATCCGATAATAGCGATTTTAGGAACTGGCAATTGCTCCGTATTCTCACTTCCATATACTGAGACCAATACTGGAATAGCTATCTTTTTATTAAATCCATCTACATCTGTATTGATAGGATTATTATCATATAGAGGAAGTCCATTTATCTTGTCTGCATTTTTTGCTTTAGGCGGCACTTGCCACGTTCCGTCTGCCATTAAAGCTCTATCCCCTTCTCCCGCCGTTGGAGCTGGCACTAATCCAGCCTTTCCCGCATTTTCTGTTGTGGCTCCCTGCATATCATCTTCTATTTTGGGTATATGATTAAATACTGGCATTTTATCCCTCCTTAT
>JAUUSJ010000255.1 GCA_030841965.1 Blautia sp. | reverse complement strand
GATAATACCCAATTATCCTTAATCTATTACATATGATAAGGAAAGTCAATATGAAATCGCTTATTTGGTCAAAGTCGGATGATATTGTTGATAGAGAGGAAGAATCTGATGATATTATTAAAAAAATTGAGCAGAATGTAATAAATAAAATTCATATTTTGTATTCAAAGACAGCCATAGGAAAAAGCGCTGTAATTACAAAAGTTTTAGAAAAATATGATGGTGTCAAATACGATGTTATTAGAATAAAATCTGTCCCTAACAATAATTCAAAGGATAATGCTTGGGAGTATCTTGAATCAATTTTTAAAGGTATATCTGATTATTTTGATAAAATATCAGAAATTGATTACTGCGGCTTGAGTTTTGATGACTATTTATCTGAAAACAAAGATTCGGAAATAAATGAGTTACGTATATCAACGACGGCTAGAGAATGGTTATCTGCAGAAAAGAAGGCAGGACTTATTAAAAAATTACTTCATTCTTTTCTAAAAAGATATATAAAATTGGACGAATTTAGTGTTAGTTCTTATAAATATAATGATTCTTTTTCTGGAAAGAGAATACACAGTAATTATATTAAATATGTATTATCTAAACGCCCTATTTTACTGATAATTGATAATCTACAAAACATTGACAAGTATTCTTTACAATGTTTGATTGAATGGTTGGCTGAGTGTTCAAATCAAACGCACTATTTTTTATTTGAATATACATTGGATGAAGCCGGGAATACAGATTCGTTATATAAACTCGCTGATTTGCTATCTTCATATGCTGTTGTCGAAACATCTCCAGTCCCAGAAACAGATTCTAAATATATTGTAGACATAATTAGTAGGAGAATGGATTTTATTCCTAGCGAGTTGGATTTTAACATAAATGTATTAAAACATTATAGAACTGTATCAGCCGGAAATATAAAAGAGATTATTGATTATTCTTTTACATATAGTGAAGAGTATAAAAACTTTTCCAAAGAAAGCGAGACATTAAATGGTACATTATTGAATATTCGCAGAGCATCTTATCCAAATGGTCAATATATACTTGCATTTTTAAATTTGCATGAAGGAAGAATGGATATTAATTTATTAAAAAGCCTTATTGCAAATCAGATGGATATACAAAAGGAGCTTAAGATTTTAATTAATCAAAATCTAATTCGTGTATTTATGCAAAATGTAGAATTTGAACATGCAAGTATAAGAGATCAATGGGAGAAAAATATAGACGAATTTCAAGATGTTGATAATCTTGCCTATGACAAATTAAAGAAACATTATAAAAAAAGGATGGAAAATCCCATATTTGATATCCAAAATGAAGCTTGGGTCATGTTGCTCAAATTGTACGCTTTACGTGAACCTTTTTTGATTAAGTCTTTACTAACTCATTTAGAAGAAAAAATAATAATTTCTATTTCTCCCGAAAGTGTGTGGGATTATATTAAGGAAGTTTTTTATGTAATTAAAATATCTCCAGATGAGCACGAAGAAATTTTTTTCCGCTTGCTTGAGATTTGTTTTAAGCTCGAGTTATATGATGAGGGCTTTCAAATTGTTGAATTTTTAGGAGCAATACCTTCATATATCGATAATTATCTTTTAAAAATTCATGAAGTTTTATATTTGGCAGCAATTGATAGACATATTCAGGCCGTTCAGCATTTTGAAAACGCAATACAAACGGTAAACCGTCAATCCAGAGCAGGGCTTAATCTGATGCTTAGTGTATTATGTAGTTACCGATATACGGGAAATACGGAAAAATGTATAGAGATTCATGAAGAAATTATTCGGTATAAATCCATATATAAAAATTATCCAGAATATGCATATTTTCTGCGGTTAACCAATATTTATTTGCCTAACAGAAAATCAATCGGTTACTCAAAAGCAAGTATCAAGATGTTCCGCAAACAGGGGAACAAGTATCAAGAAGGAAAATCCCAAATTACATATTCAAAACTTTTGGCTGGACTTGGTAAAAACAAAAAAGCATTAAAGGAGTTGTCAAAAGCGGATCAATTATTGGCTGAAAATGGAATTCGTAATAATGTATTATGGGTGAATAGAGCGTCTATGTTATTGATGATGGGAGTACATAGTAATTTTGTATGGGAACTGCTTTGCAAATCTGATTATACAGCAGTAACCACTTATGATAAATTAGCGATAATTATAGTGAAACTTGCATGGTGTTATGAAAATAAAGAATTCAAGAGTCTTGCAATATTAGTTTGTGAGGGGGAAGAATTAGTAAAACAGGAACCGGATTATCATATACATGCATTGTTTTATTATAATGTATATGCTATATACAAACTCGAGGGAAATAACGATGAAGCAAACAGATATTATGAAAAATCAATATCTCTAAAAGAAAAGTCTCGATATATAAAAGCGAGAGTGGATGGACCCAAAACAAAAGAAGAAAAAGAACGTCTAAAGAACCCTTGGTTCATTTGTTATTTGTCTTTTTGGAATCATGATGTAGAATATTTTGATGAAAATATCCCGGAAAACTAATGTTCCGGGATATATTTTAATTCCTCAAAGTATCGAGTAATTATGGAGTCCCATGCAACTTTACTTGTATAATACTCTAAACATTTTAAAGGTTCATTCATTAAAAAATGAGATATGTACATTTCCATAAAATTAAATGAAGCTATTGCTGAAAAAATTCCAGATCCAGCAAATCTGACATTTGTCTCAATAAAATAATATATTCCATCTCTTTTTCTAAAATCAATATTGCAAAATCCAGGTAATTTATATAGGGCACATATTTTTTTACTTAATGCTATAAGTTCTTTATCATATACAATTTGGCTCCTATATGCTGTGCCATCCTTTATTTCCAGAGTTTTTCTTGGTATTATTAATTTAGGAATACCGTCTTTATCAGATAAAATATCTACAATGTAAGTTTCTCCTTCGATAAAAGGCTGGATGAAGTAGTCTTGGTTAAAATAATTCTTGATATATTTTTCTTTGGATAAATCAACAACATAAATTCCTTGGCTATTTACAGACTCTCTTTTCCTAAAAATGACTTTTTTTTCATTGCGTAAATCGTAGATAACAGGTGGCACATCTATTCCTTGTTTCTGTAATTCTTCAGTTGCTACAAGTTTATCTTTAAAAAGTCGTACAGTTTCAAAATCTGCCAAATAAAATAGAACTTTAATAACGGATTTATACTTTGAAAGAAAAAGTGCCTCTGCGTCAGATGCCGGAATTAGTAAATCAATTTTTTCTATTTCATATAAATGATTTAGAAAATTCAAATAATTTTGTTCTTCTGAAATAGGTGGTGCTTTGTAATATTTATCTACTAATAAGCTACCCGCATACTCTCCATAATCAAGAATATCCGAACCAATTATCTCGATATCATATTTCTTTACATCTCGTAATAACTTAATTAAAGACAACGAATTTACGCTATGGATATTGTTGATTTGTATTTTCATAGTAAATCTCCTTTGCCAGATAATTGGGTATTATC
>JAUUSJ010000254.1 GCA_030841965.1 Blautia sp. | reverse complement strand
ACCGTGGGAACGAACGTGTTTTTCGAGGACATATCGACTGCCTCTCTTCGCGTCTCTTTCCACCTCCCTTCACGTCTCCTTCCACCTCCCTTCACGTCTGATTCCACCACACTAGTTAGTCCCACCTAACCTATTCACAAAACATAAGCCCAGTGCAGACAAATTATTTTTAACCTTTGTCTTACCACTGGACCTTAAAAACATCCACTAATTTTTATTTAAAGATTCGGAACTCCCCATCTTTCTCCATAAAAACACTCGATGAGAATACCTCCCTTGCCGCCTGTACCAAATAATAAGTATCTTTTACACCAGCAGTCTCATAAGTAGAATGCATAGAAAGTTGTGGAAGTCCAATATCCACAGTATTTAGTGAAACCTGAGTATTGGATATATTCCCAAGCGTCGAACCTCCCTGCATATCTGAGCGATTAAAAAATATCTGATACGGCACATTTGCTCTTTTACATATCTCTTTAAACAAAGCTCCTGACACAGAATCCGTCGTATACTTTTGATTCGCATGGTACTTAATCACAATTCCTTCATTCATATATGGATGATGAGTCGGGTCTGCCTTTCCCTCATGATTTGGATGTACCGCATGGGCATTATCAGCAGAAACCATCATACTAGAAGAGATTTCCATAAGATATTCTTCTCTCGTCTTGCCCAATGCCATATTCATACGAGTTAAAGTATCTCTCAAAAAAGTAGATGCAGCTCCCTGTTTGGTCGTACTTCCAACCTCCTCATTGTCAAAAAGGCAATACACTGGTACACTATTTTTATTCTCACTCTCCAAGAATCCCTTCAAAGTAGAGAATGCGCATTGTAAATCATCCAATCTAGGACTGGAAATAAATTCCTCTTTCGCTCCCCAAATAGTTCCAGGAGTTCTCGCATACAAAAATAAATCTGTATCTATGATTTTTTCTTTTTCTATCTTTGCAGCTTCTGCAATGACAGAAAGGAATGTATTTTTCGCCTCTCCTCCGCCATATAATGGAAGCATATCATTCTGGGCATTATATACATATCCATCATTTACCTTTCGGTTCATATGAATCGCCAGGTTTGGAATTAAAAGTAAATCTCTATCTACATTTACAAGTCTCGATTGAATCCCATTTTCCGTCTCTACTACAATCTTTCCCGCAACAGAGAGCGGTCTGTCAAACCAAGAAGCCATCAACATTCCGCCATATTTCTCCACGTTTAACTTTACATACTGATTCTGCACAGAAATCTCTGCATTTTCTTTTATCTTAAAAGTCGGAGAATCACTATGGCTTGCCATAATCTGAAACCCACAAAACTCTCTCTTTGGCACCGAAAAAGCAATCAAAGAAGAAGCATTTCGTGTGACAAAATACTTCCCACCTACTTTGATATCCCAATTTTGGGACTCTAAAAGCTCCTCATATCCTTTTTCTATTAATAATTCTCTTATATTATGCACCACATGATAACAACTATAACTTTTATCGATAAAATCGATTAATTCCCTCGATACTTGTTTATACATAAAACTTTCCCACTCTTTCCTTCATAAAAAATAATCCAATAAACTATCCAATATTCTATCAGACTCTTCTTTTTTCTGCAACCAAAATCTACTGATATTACTGCCAGTCATTTTATAGAGCGAATTAGCCCTAGTATAAAGCTTATATCAAAACCTTTTTATTTTTCGGCATCACAAACATAGTAGCAAGCCACCTCATGCCCCTCTCCAATCTCTCTTAGCTCTGGCTTTTCGCTCTTGCATTTTTCCATACAATACTCACATCGATTCTGAAACGGACATCCCATTGGAATCTCAAGCGGACTCGGCGCCTCACTGTCAATGCTCTCTATCTTCTTACTAGAATCCATATGAATGGAAAACAATGCTCCAAGGAGTGCCTGCGTATACGGATGCCTAGCCTCCCTGCCAACCATCTCCCCTGGAATAACCTCCACAATATGTCCAAGATACATAACCGCAATCTGATGTGCAAATGACTGAATCAATGCTAAATCATGGCAGATAAAGACAATACTAATCCCTTTCTCCCTTTGCAACTTCACCAAAAGCTCTATCATACTCCTTTGAATCGACACATCGAGAGCTGACGTCGCCTCATCACAGACTAAAATCTCGGGTTCTAATGAGAGTGCCCTCGCAATGCCGACTCTCTGTCTTTGACCACCACTCATATTATGTGGATAACGATACATAAAATCAGCTGGCAACTCCACCATCTCTAATAGCTCTTTTGCTTTTTCTTCCTTCTCGCTTTTCTTTAATCTTCCAAAATTCATCAACGGTTCTGTCAAAATATCAATAATCTTCATCCTCGGATTAAAAGATGCCAGAGGGTCTTGAAATACCATCTGCATATTCTGGCGATTAAGCCATTTCTCCCTCTTAGAAAATGCGAGCATATCCTTTCCTCTATAGTAAATACTTCCAGATGTCGGAACCTCCATCTGGGTCAGCATACGGACAAATGTGGACTTTCCACATCCACTCTCTCCGACAATTCCAAGTGTCTTCCCCTTATAGACATTCAAACTAATATCATGACAAGCCGTCAATACACGTCCGCCCGAAGCTGGAAATTGCTTTACAATATGCTCTGTCTTTAAAATAATATCTTCCTTATTAAACAAAACGCTCCCCCTCCATTTCTGGAACTGCTCTTAATAATTCCTTCGTGTATTCACTTTTTGGATGATTCATAACCTCATCTCTCGTCCCCTGGTCTACAATCTTGCCATATTGCATAACAATCAACTTATCCGCCATATAAGCTGCCACTCCAAGATTATGGGTGACAAGAATAATCGACGTATGATACTGTTCTCGAAGTTCCATCATCTGTCTCACAATCTGCGCCTGTGTCGTAACATCAAGAGCACTCGTAGGCTCATCCGCCAAGAGCAATTCAGGCTCAAAGGTCATCGCCATCGCAATTCCCACTCTCTGTCTCATACCGCCAGATAACTGATGGGGATAACTTTTCATAATATTCTCACTGTCTGGAAGCCGCATTCTCTCAAGCATCCTTTTTCCCTTATCCCAAGCTTCTTTCTTGGACATTTTACTATGGGTCAAAATATACTCTACGTATTGATTTCCAATTTTGCGGATTGGATTTAAGGTACCTCCACAATCTTGAAATATCATAGACATCTTTGTCCCTCGAATCTTTCTCCAATCCTCCCTCTTCTTCTCAAGCAACGATTCCCCATGAAAAGAAATCGTTCCCGCTGTCACCTTGCCTGCTCCTGGCAAAGCTCCAAGTACAGCACGGATTACTGTCGTCTTTCCACTTCCACTCTCACCTACGACACTGATAATCTCTCCCTTTTTTATAGAAAGATTAAAATGCTCGATTGTCGGCTCTGCTTTTCCATATTGAACTGTCAAATCCCTAATTTCCAGCATTCTAAACCAAATCCTCCCAAAATTTATATTAGGGGCAAAATATATTTTGCCCCTCAGACTGTAGACAAAGTTGGTGCTGGAGTTTTTCTCCAGCACCACTTTTCT